>JANQZX010000142.1:0-24512 GCA_030728245.1 Saprospiraceae bacterium
TGGCAGAAAATGGATAAGTCAGGGTACAAAGTTGGTTTAATTAAGGAGGAAAAAGTATCTTGAATTTCCCCGAAATTATTTAAACTGAGGGCTCCAATTTCTATGATTTCCTGGGGGCGTAGCTTAAACGCATCCTGGTTCCAGCAGGTAGCTTCCAAATCATATATTATAAAATTCATATATTTATTCTTCCCGGTTTAATCCACTTTTCTAAACCATATCCTGTTAATCGATTATGGTAAAAATAAAGTAGATAAAAATTTTCACTGATAACTTTTCCTGTTTTACTCGTTTTCAATGGTTTTTTGATATGGAATGTGCCTAAATGTTTAATTCCATCTGAAATCAATTCATCCACTGATGAATTAATTTCAGGAGATAAGATGAGCTTTTCATTTTCAGCAAAATATACCAATGTTTTTTGTAACTGTTTTACGGTAGCTGATAGTATGTTATAATCAAAAATATAGTCATCGGTTGGTAATCTTAAAATACCAAATAGATCTAATTTTGGATTTTCATTACAAAGTATTTCAAATGCGGCGAAAGCTAAAAGGTGACTACTTAAAACAATATTGTCAGAATGAAAACGCTTGATAATATTCTCAGCTAATAAACCAGTGTATTCAGTCTCCCGTTGTATATCGGTATTAACTTTACCTTCAGAAACAAAATAATCGGCCATATTTATGGTGTTACCATATTTATCTTTACTATTTCCTTCCTGGTCTACTGGATTACCAATAACATCCATTGCTTTTCCAAAAGAAAGAGTAATTTCGTTACCTTCTGAAAGAATTTTCCAAATAAATCGAATGATTCCTGTTAGGCCAGAATAATCTTTTCCTTCCTTAAAATACCTTGATTTGCCTTGTTGTTTTAAATATTGGTCTATCAAAGATTGGCCATCTAAAACGAAGTGGTAGCTTAATATAAGGGGAACTATGTATATTTTGGTATTTTCATTTCTCTGAATCATAGCTCTTTGCGCTTCAACTACCGTACCAAGTAACCCCATTTTCAACTTGTTTTCTATAGCACCAGATCTTGAGCGGGTGCCCCCTGGGAAGAAAATACTATTCGTACCTCTTTGAATAGACAGACTAGACATAGATTTTAAGGTTTCCAAATAAATTTTATTTTTCTTCCTTCTATCTACTCTATAAGCTCCCAGTCGATTCATGAAATAGGCTGTATAACCAGTGTTATAAAGATTTAAACCTGCACCATAAGAGAATGCGGGTAAACCTGTAACTGCATCAAGGACATAACCTATCAGAATCGAATCAAGATTGGAAAAATGAGTGGGTACAATAATTAAAGTACCCTTTTGCGCTAAGCTTCTAACATGGTCAATGTCACCTTTAACTATCAGTTTTTGAACAAGTCTTTTTTTACCACCTGTCAACCTGATTTTCCAGAAACTTGCCTGAAGTAATTGATTAAAAAACCAGGTAAGAAATTTTCTTGCGAAAAGGAAGGTATTTATTTTGAAAGTACCTACAATTTCGAGTGCGTACCTGTGTATTATTTGTTTTAAAAGATAGGTGTTATTTTGAGCACTTATGCTTTCATCTTTATCGACGGAATATTTAACTAATCTTTTCTTAATTCTGGACCAAAATTGTCTTTCGTTGGGTGGATCCACCTTCCATGGTTCCTCTTTGATTCTTATTTTTTCTAAATAAATAGTTTCTGCAATTAAATCGGTAAGATTTTCCTTGTGAAAATGTTCCATTTTATCGAGCGTGAATTGCTCTAATTCTTCAGTGAATGTTTTTCTTTTTTCACTTAACTTAAATATAGGCCAGTCGTTAATATCCGGTAAAATAGGGGGATAAGTACCCGGAAGTATTTTTTTTTCCATAATCAATAGGCTTGTTCGTATTGTTTTACAAGCTCTTCTATATAGTTTATGATGTTTTCTTTACCTGAAGATGTTTTGGCAGAACTAGGAAATTGCAAAGGCAATTCATTCCAGGTTTTGGACAGGGCATCTTTAAATGCCTGGGTATTTTTTTCGTATTCCTCCGTACTTAGTTTATCTGTTTTAGTATAAACAATGACAAAAGGTATTCTAGCCTCACCCAACCAATTTAGCAAATCTATATCAAGTTGCTGCGGTGGAATCCTACTGTCTATAAGAACAAATGTGCAATAAAGATTATCACGCTTACTTAAATATGTTCTAATCATTTTTTCCCATTCCTTCCTCATAGCTTTAGAAGTAATGGCGTAACCGTATCCAGGTAAATCGACCAGAAACCATTTATTGTTTATGTGGAAATAATTTAGCATTCGGGTTTTCCCGGGTTTCCCTGAGGTTAAAGCCAATTCATCTTTACCACAAATCATATTAATTAATGAAGATTTACCTACGTTAGATCTTCCAATGAAGGCAAATTCAGGTTGATTTGTTTCCGGGCATAATTGTAAATCTGGAAAACTACCTTTGAATTCTGCTATTATATTTTTCATGCTTTCCATTTTTACTTTACGCCAAAAGTAACATTTTTTCTTAAACCTTCGTTATGGTTGCATATTTATTTGGATTGGATTGTTTACGTTAAAAATTAATTTTATGAAAAAGTACCTTTTTTTATTTCTGTGTTTTGCCATTTTTACCCCTCTGACAAACCTAAATGCTCAATTTATTAGCGGTGGATTTAGATTGGGACTAAATAACTCTATGGATATTGACGACTTAAAATTAGCCATTGCCGACAAACAATCTTTTTCCTTAGCTTTGAATAATTCAAATTTTGGATATCATTTTGCTGGTCTTGTCAGAGTTAAGTTAGGTCCATTGTTTTTACAGCCGGAATTGGTTTTTAATTCTAATTCATTTGATGTTACCTGGAAGGAAGTAGGAAAATCAGTCGTAAATGTTGGAAAGCAAAAATTTCAATATCTCGAAATACCTGTTTTGGCTGGTTTCAAGTTGGGGCCTTTGAGGGTAAATGCAGGACCTTCTGGTCACTTGTTTTTAAATAAAACGGGGGATCTTTTCAAAATAAATAATTATGACGTTAATTTTTCTGGACTAACCCTTGGATATACGGCAGGCGTTGGCTTAGATATTGGCAAATTAATGTTGGATGTTCGTTATGATGGAAATTTCTCTTCCGCTGATGGTACGGTTAATTTTATAAAAGATTTTAATATATCTACCCGTCCCCCTAAATTAGTAGCTAGCTTGGGATTTCGTTTATAAAAAATTATTTTTTGTAAAAATAAAAAACCTTTCGACGTACAACCTCGAAAGGTTTTTTTGTTTCTTTATAAATAATGTAGCACCTCTGATGTATTGTTTTCATGGAAGAGCAGAAACTTATTGCCGCTTGTAAGGCAAACGACAGACTGGCGCAACAGTTACTCTATAATCGATATGCAAATGCTATGTTTACTATTTCGTATAGAATAACAAAGGACAAGGAATTAGCTGCCGATGTCCTTCAGGAGGCATTCGTTCGTGTATTTCATTATATTTATACCTTTAGGGGTGAATCTACTTTAGGCGCCTGGATAAAAACGATTGTGGTCCGTTCAGCTTTGGCTATCCTAAAAAAAGAAAAAAAAGAGTTGTCCTTTGATATTAGCGAAGTAGATGAATCTCCCACTAATCTGCATTTTTTACATGATATTGATTATATCGAAAAAGCCATACTTTCTCTGCCTTCAGGTTATAGAACCGTTTTTTTATTGATTGAAGTAGAAGGATATACTCATCAGGATGTAGCAGATTTGTTAGGTGTATCCGTCGGAACGTCAAAATCCCAATTGTTTTACGCCAAAAAAAGATTAAGGGAGTTAATTTCTCCTAAAATTGAATAATTATGGAAGATTTCAAGCAAATTAAACTGGATAATCAAAAATATTTACCTCCTAAGGATTTATGGAGTAAAATTGAATTTGATCTGGATTATCAGAATAACATAAAACCTCTTCTTGAACAGTTGCCGGAACGAACGGCTCCTTCGCATATTTGGGGTGAAATTGAAAAAAATATCCCCTCTGTCAGAATGAGACTTTTTAAAAAGAAATGGGTAGTTCAGACCGTTGCAGCTTCAGTTCTTTTAGTGATTGGTTTTGGATTAGGTAGATGGTTTAACAACAAACCATCGAATACCCCACAATTAGGCTATTCACAGGTTAAAACCATTACTTATTTAGATGAAGATCAGGAATCAATAAATGAGGTATTAGATGAATATGTTAAAAAATGTAAATATTATCCAAATGAAAATTCATGTTCTTTAGTGAATGATTTTACAGACTTAGTCTCTGCTAAAGCAGAATTGGAGAATATAATTAAAAGAATGGGTAATTCCGATAATATTATGCAGCAATTACGTAGAATAGAATTGGAAAAAACAAGGATTATTCGAAATATGGCACAACGAATTTAATATAGATGTATGATGAAGTGGGAAGTTAGATTTTTATTTGTATTGAGTCTTTTGACTACGATTGGTTTTTGGTTAAATGCCCAAAGCAACGTAAAAATAGTGTCTAAAAGAATCGATAAATCTTTTCCATATCAAGAGGCTTATAGCCTCAATATTGATGGTGAAAAGGCAGAGGTGAGTATCGAAACATGGGATAAACCTATTGTTCAAATTCAAATGGAGATTACAGCTAAAAATTTAGATAGAGAATTGGCAACAAAAGACTTAGAAAAGATGAAATACATGATCCAAAGGATCAAAAATAATCTGTATGTCAGGAACTATCTAATGGTTGAAGGTGAACAGTCTACTTCTATTTTAAAAGTAGTGTATCTTATAAAAGTTCCTGCCGAATGTCCTGTTTATCTTAAGAATAATTACGGTATAGCTTCGCTTAAAAATTTAAATAGTCAAATAAAAATTAATAGTAGATTTAGTAAAGTTGGATTGGAAAATATTCATGGAAACATGATCATTGAATCTGTTTTTGGGGATTTACTAGGAACAGATCTATGGGGAAACCTATCCTTAAATGCCAGACGAACAGATATGTTTTTTCAGAAATTATATGGAAATGTTGATATTAACGCAGAATATGGACTGATCAAGTTATTATTGGATGACAAATTGAAGTCTTTATCTCTCAATGCAAATAATTCAGAAGTATTTATATTAGGTGATAACCCATTTCAAATGGGCATGGATATACAGGTTAAGAATGGTCAACTTGATTTTCCTTTGCATCCTAAATATAAAGTAAAAGAACAAAAGGAAATAGGACTTAGAACTTTGTTCATACCCTCTCCAAAAGATCAGATGACCCCTATTACCATTAGAATTAACTTAGGTGACTTGTTATTCATAAAAAAGAATTAATTATTAAGATGTATGACATCCATGTCTTTCATGGTTTTTCCAACAATAGAAAACCTTACTAAGGTACGCACCTGATGAAAACCTTCGCGGCCTGCGGCTCCCGGGTTGACGTGTAAATGGCCCCAGGTTGGACATTTCATTACCTTTAGAATATGAGAGTGTCCACAAATAAAAAGATCAGGTTTATTTTCAGCTATTAACTTTTTAGCCAATGGCGTATATTTTCCCGGATGGCCCCCTATGTGTAGAATGACAATTTTCAGCTCTTCTTTTTGTAGAATTTGGTATTCGGGATAGTTTACGCGATATATTCCTCCATCAATATTCCCATATACGCTGGTAAAATTCTTGTTTTCATAAAATGTCATATTTTCGGGTAGCTTGCCCAAATCTCCAGCATGCCATATTTCGTCACAATCAACAAAATGTTTCTTTATTTTTTCGTCCCAAAATCCATGTGTGTCACTTAAAAGTCCAACTCTAATCATTTGTTTAACTTGTAATTATAATTTCACGACTTTATTTCTTAGCATAAAATCGGCTAAAACCAGCGCAGCCATACTTTCAACAATAGGAACGGCTCGAGGCACGACACAAGGATCGTGTCTACCTTTTCCCGTAATTATAGTCGATTGACCAAATTTATCGACAGAATCTTGTGCAGGAATAATGGTAGCAACGGGTTTGAAAGCGGCCCTAAAATAAATATCCATGCCATTAGAAATACCACCTTGTATTCCTCCTGAATAATTAGTTTTTGTAGCAATATTACCATCATCAGCTGCAAAAAATGAATCGTTATGTTCTGATCCTTTCAAAGTAATGCCATCGAAACCTGAACCATATTCAAATCCTTTACAGGCGTTTATAGACAAAATAGCTTTTCCCAATTCAGCGTGAAGTTTATCAAATACAGGTTCACCTAGTCCAACGGGAACCCCTGTGATATTACATGTTACAGAACCACCAATGGTGTCGCCTTCTTTTCTTGTTTGTTTAATTAACTGAATCATTTCATCAGCTAATTTTGGGTCAGGACATCTTACATCGTTTGATTCAATAAGTCCATAATCAATATTATTAGGTGGATAAGGCATACCAATTGCCCCAACCTGGCTTACCCAGGCATTTATAGTTATGCCAAAATGATTTAAGAACAACTTAGCTACGGCGCCTGCGGCAACCCTTGCTGCTGTTTCCCGTGCAGAAGAACGACCGCCGCCTCTGTAATCTCTGTGTCCGTATTTAACTTCAAAGGTGTAATCAGCATGAGACGGCCGGAATGAATCTTTTATATGACTGTAATCTCCTGATTTTTGATCATCATTAGGAATGAGCATGGCAATAGGACTGCCAGTGGCTAAACCCTCAAAGACACCTGATAAAATTTGAACTTCGTCATTTTCCTTCCTTTGAGTAACTATAGCTGACTGTCCGGGTCTTCGTCTGCGTAATTCTGATTGAATAAAATCGATGTTTATTTCAATCCCGGCAGGACAGCCATCGATAATAACTCCAATTCCTTTACCATGTGATTCTCCAAAGGTGGTTATGGTAAATAGCTTGCCGAAAATACTCCCTCCCATATTTTAAATTTTTTTAAAGTAGATCTTTTTAAAAAATGACCACAATATAACAAACTTATATACCCTGTTATTTGTTCCTCACGGAAAGTTAAAGACAATTTTTATGACTTACGAACCAAGTGACTTTTTAGTTAGACTTGAATTTGATAAAATTATTGAATTAATTGTCAATAATTGTTTGGGCAATCTAGGCATTGAACAAGCTCACCTCATTGCTCCTGAGCTTCATTTAGCCTTAATTGAAAAGAAATTGAATGAGGTTTCGGAATTCATGAGGGGTATTCAGCATGCAGATACAATAAATTTATCTAATTATGAGGATATAAGGGATGATTTAAAAATGTTAGCTATAGAGGATTACGTTCTTCCGGAAGAGGGATTTAAAAGAATTAGTAAACAATTATATTCTGTATCTACTGTTTACAGATATTTTACCGCTGAAAGAACGCTTGTTTATCCTAATTTATACAACATAATTAAGTCATTAGATTTTGATTTCGCCATTGCGAAAGAAATTGATAAGGTTTTGGATTCTGATGGTAATATCAGGCCCGATGCCTCACCAGAACTGGGTAGAATAAGAAGGTCTATGCAGTTTAAAATGAAAGAACTGGATAAAGTTTTTAGGCAGATTATTCAAGATTACAGAGGAAAAGGATGGTTAACTGATAATTTAGAGGGATACAGAAACGGTAGGAGAGTATTGAGTGTGCCTTCGGAACACAAAAGAAAAATCAGAGGTATTATTCACGACGAATCAGCGACGGGTAGAACTACTTTTATTGAACCTGAAGGTGTCATAGATATTAACAATGATGTTTTTGATCTTGAACAAGAGGAGCGGAAGGAAATCTATAGAATATTAAAAGCCTTAAGTGCTTTTTTAAGACCTTATGCCCCTGGTTTTAAAGTGTATCAAGATGTTCTTATTCAATTTGATCTGATTCAGGCAAAATCCAGAGTTTCTCTGAAGTTAAAGGCAACCAAGCCTATTGTAAAGGATTTGCCGATGATAAAAATTTATAAAGGCAGACATCCGTTATTGTTTTTAAAAAATGTTGTGCAGGGTAAACCTACGGTTCCCTTTTCATTGACTTTGGGAGAAAAAAACAGGATCTTAGTATTAAGTGGGCCCAATGCCGGAGGTAAATCTATTACTATGAAATCATTGGGATTATTACAACTCATGGTTCAGTCCGGACTTCCTGTTCCCGCAGATCCATTAAGTGAATTTGGTATTTTCAATGAATTTTTTGCTGATATTGGAGACCAGCAGTCTATTGAAGATGATTTAAGTACTTACAGTTCTCGTTTAATTAATATGAATTCCTTCATTCGTAAATCGGGAAAAAGGTCATTATTGCTCATAGATGAATTCGGCTCTGGTACTGATCCTCAATTTGGTGGGGCCATTGCTGAAAGTATTTTAAGAGAGTTAAATACGAAAGAAGTGGTTGGAGTTATAACCACTCACTATTCAAATCTAAAAATATTCGCCTATAATACGGAGGGTATTATAAATGGTTGTATGGCTTATGATATGGATAATCTTACGCCTACCTATCATTTTATTGAAGGTAAGCCTGGTTCCTCTTATGCCTTTGAAATAGCGTTGAAAAGTGGCCTGCCTGATAATGTAATAACTTACGCACAATCGAGGACCAGAAAAAGTGAGAAGGAAGTAGATGAATTATTGGTCGATTTACAAAAAGAAAAACAAACAGTTAAGGAATCTTTAGTGGCTCTTAAAGAAAAGCAAGATCTACTTGATAAATTGGTTCGGGGATATGAATCGATGCAAAAGGATTACGAATTTCGTAGGAAAAGATTTAAACTTGAGCAAAAGCAGCAGGAATTACAGGACACAGGTTTAGTTAATAAAGAGGTTGAACGTTTAATTAAGGAGATTAAGGAAGAAAAAAATATTGAAAAGGCCAGAGAATTGGCTATCAGGTTGAGAGAGGAGAGAGCCAAAAAAGTATTGGAAGTTGAAGATTTAAAAGAAGAGTTGTATTATGGTTCTAACGCGGAAGGATCGTCAAATATCTTAAAAATTGGTGATTATGTCAGACTAAGAAGTGGTGGAGCGGTAGGTCTTTTAACAGGTATTAATAAAGAAAAGGCGAATGTACTTATGGGTGATTTAACCCTTATTATTGATGTGAGGGATTTAGAAAAGGGTCCGGAACCTTTAGACAAAAAGCTAAAATCACTTCACTTTGACACCATTCAAAAGATAGCAACTTTTGAAAACAAACTGGATATCAGGGGTATGAGAATGCAGGAGGCGCTGCAAGTAGTTGAAACGTATATAGATTCAGCGCTAATGAACAGTTCATCCCAAATAGAAATAATTCATGGTAAGGGGGATGGAATTCTGCGTAAAGCAGTCAGGAAGAAGTTAAAAGAGTATAGAGTAGAAATGGAAATTAGCCATCCCGACCCTAAATTAGGAGGGGATGGCGTAACTTTAGTTGCCATAAAATGATTAGATCATATCGGTAACAGCAAAGTGAAATGCTGATTCAATGGCAGCATTTTCGTCAGAATCTGAACCGTGAACAGCATTTTCACCTAAACTTTTGGCATATCTTTTTCTAATGGTTCCTTCTTCTGCTTTAGAAGGATCAGTAGCACCAATCAGTGTTCTAAAATCGAGTACAGCGTTATCTTTTTCAAGAATTGCAGCAACAATAGGACCTGAAGACATAAAAGATACCAATTCACCATAAAAAGGTCTTTCTTTATGTACAGCATAAAATTCTCCCGCTTTTGCCTCAGATAACTGAGTCAATTTCAAGGCAACAATTTTATAACCAGCTTGCTCAATCATAGCTAAAATGTTTCCCGTGTTTCCCGCTGCTACTGCATCGGGTTTCACCATTGTAAAGGTGCGATTTCCAGTTGTCATTACTATTTTTTTAAATTGTAGATAAATGTGTTTAAATTGCGGCGAATTTACGCTTTTGTTTTATTATCATTATGGAAAATCTCAACCAACTTAAAAATTTGCTTTCTACACCGAAAGATATTGTGATTTTTTCTCACAGGAATCCCGATGGTGACGCATTAGGGTCAAGTTTGGGATTGGCACATTTTCTTTTGGCCCAACACCATTCGGTGAAAATTATCCTGCCTTCCGAATACCCAAATTACTTGAATTGGATGGTTGGGGTTGAAGATATTGTTATTTATGATTTGATTCCTGAACATGCTAAATTAGTTATTGAAAAGGCAGATATTTTCTTTTGTCTGGATTTCAACTCATTAGATAGAATTGATAAATGTGGTGATTTAATGATGAAACAGTCAGCCCCTAAAGTGGTTATAGATCATCATTTGTTTCCTGAAAATTTTGCCGATTTTATTTTATCAGACACAACAGCAAGTTCAACTTCTGAACTTATTTTTGATTTTATTCATCTATTGGATCAATCAAAATATCTTGTGCCTGCCACGGCAGATGCCCTTTATGTTGGCATAGTATCTGATACCGGCTCTTTCCTGTACAATACTTCTTCTAAGGTTTTTAGAATTACTGCCACGCTGTTGGATCGGGGCGTTGACGATGTCAGTATACAAAATAGATTACATAATAATCTGGAAATAAAACAATTAAAAATTATTGGACATTGTTTAAACAAGCGTTTAGAGATTTTGGAAGAATATGCTACGGCTTTGGTAACTATTACTAAAGAGGATTATGCAGAATTTGACATACAAAGAGGAGATACAGAAGGGATTGTTAATATGTTAATGCGTATTCAAAACATAAAAGTAGCGGTACTAATCACAGAACAACCAACGATTGTTAAGCTTTCAATGCGTTCCAAAGGTGATTTTTCAGTTCAGGAAATTGCTACAAAACATTTTAAAGGAGGTGGACATAAAAATGCTTCAGGTGCAGCTTCTTTCATAGGGCTTAAATCAACCGTCAGAAAGTTTAAAGAGCTTCTTCCTCTATATGCAGAACAATTATCTCAAAATTGAGATGGATTATAAAATGCGCTAATTTTACATTACTTTTGGATTACTATTTTAAATATTAACTTTTTAACTTAAATTAATGAGAATTTTATTCATCCTTTTGATCGCCGCTGTTACTCTAAACTCTTGTGGAAAAGGGAAAAGTGGAAAAACAAGTACTGGTATTAAATATGAACTTTTTCAGAATAAAAGTGGAAATAAAGTTCAACCCAACGATGTTCTTTACCTTCGTTATGCCATGTATGCAGATGATTCTTTAATGCATACCAATGCAAATGAGCCGTATCCGGAAGTTGGTCTTTATCCTGACGTAAAAAAAGAACCAAAAAAACTTTCTCCTATTGAAGAATCATTCGGTTTGATGGAAGTCGGTGATAGTATAAGTATCTTTATACCTATTGATTCAATGGGAGCGCCTGGCATGCGTCCTCCAGGTTTCGAGAAGACTAAGTTTATAGTTTATAAAATATCCATAGAAAAGCGAATTCCTAATACTGATATTGAGAAAGCTACGAAAGATGTGGCAGATAAGGTAAAAGGGCTTTTCGAGGATACAAAGTCGGGAAATCTAGACTATTCTGTTACTCCTTCAGGTTTAAAATATAAAATTTTACAAGAAGGTTCAGGGGAATTAATTCAACAAGGAAATAAAGTATCAACAAATTATTATGGTATATTAGCCGCTGACGGCTATATGTTTGATAATTCTTTTCAAAGAGGACTTTTACCTTTTACCTTTGAAGCAATGACTGGACAAGTTATACCAGGTTGGGACGAAAGCATGGGTCTGATGAAAAAGGGTACTAAAGCTATTATTTATATTCCAAGTGCACTAGCTTACGGAGAAGAAGGAGCGGGCACTGGTTCTATTCCTGCGAATGCCGATTTAATGTTTTATCTAGAAATTCTTGACGTTAAAAAATAACGTTTGTATAAATATTTGATTGTTAAACTTAAAAAAAGAACATCCAATGACTATCGAGCAACTGCGAGATTTGAGGGAAAGATTGTTGTCGCTAAGGAGGTATCTTTGACGTAGATAACAGAGTTTTACTACTAGAAGATAAAGAAAGTTTTTCAACCAGTCCTGATTTTTGGTCCGATTCGTCGAAAGCTGAATTGGTGATGAAAGAGATTAAAACCCACAAAAAATATTTGGGTGAATTCGAAAATATTAAATTATTAGTAGAAGACGCCGAGGTTTTATTTGATTTCCAAAAGGAAGGTGAAGCTACTGAAGATGAAGTTGAAGCTAAATATCAAGAGGCTATTTTAGCTTTCGAAGATTTAGAATTTCATAGAACGCTCAACAGACCTGAAGATGAACTTGGTGTTATTCTTGAAATTAATGCCGGTGCAGGTGGAACGGAAGCCTGTGATTGGGCGGAAATGATTTTTAGAATGTACGTCCGGTGGGCTGAAAGATCAGGTTTTAAAGTTACCGCACTATCTGAGGTTCAAGGTGATGTAGCTGGTATTAAATCTGCGGAAATTGAGATTACTGGAGATTATGTTTATGGCATGCTTAAAGGTGAAAATGGGGTACACAGGTTAGTCCGGGTAAGTCCATATAATTCTCAAGGAAAAAGGATGACTTCCTTCTGTTCTGTTTTTGTTCATCCCAGTGTTGATGATACCATAGAAATTGAAATTAATCCCGCTGATTTAGATTGGGATACCTTCAGAGCCAGTGGTGCGGGTGGTCAGCATGTAAATAAAACGGAATCGGCGGTAAGGGTAAGACATCTGCCTACTGGTTTAGTTGCAGAATGTCAGCAGGAAAGATCTCAACATCAAAATAGAGAAAAAGCCATACAGTTACTTAAATCCAGAATTTATGAACTTGAGCTACAAAAACAGTTGGCTGAAAGAGCTAAAGTGGAATCTGGAAAAATGAAAAATGAGTGGGGTTCACAAATTAGAAGTTATGTTTTAGATGATAGGCGAGTGAAAGACCACAGGTCTCAATACCAAACCTCTCAAACTGATGCCGTTCTCGACGGTGATTTACAACCATTTTTAAAAGCCTTTCTCATGATGGATGGTGTCCATCCTGATGATTCCGATAACTAATAATGTAGGTCAGTAATTTTTTACTGACCTTTTTTTATTGTTACATCCAGTATTTTGTCAAGTTTCTTCAAATTAGTATCGTATATGTTTATATTCGTTAGTTGTAATGTAGAAAAATAGTTGGCCATGGAAAAATGGATTAATAAATTATCTCAATTAGTAGCTTTTTTTGGTAAAAGTGTTTCCTGGTTGAGTTTTGTGTTGGTAATTATAATATGTTTAGACGTAATATCCAGGTATTTATTCAATTTTTCAGTGGCATGGGTAGCAGAAATAGAATGGCATATATTTGGTCTGTTATTTTTATTTGGTTCAGCTTACGCCCTCAATGAAGAAAAACATGTTAGAGTGGATTTGTTTTATCAGAACTTTTCAAAACGTGAAAAGGCACAGGTAAATGTAATTGGTACCATTGTTTTTTTGATTCCGTGGTGTTTAACTTTAGGTTGGTATTCTCTCAAATACGCTTTAACAAGTTTTGCAATGAAAGAGACCTCACCTGATCCTGGTGGCTTAGGGGCTTTCTATTTTATAAAAATGGCTATTCCTTTAGCCTTTTTATTGTTGTTTTTTCAAGGATTAATCATCATTTTTAACCAGTTCAAAATAGCTTTTAAAAGCAATTAATAGACTGTTTTATGGAAATAATATCTATCATCTTATTCGTAAGTATTTTTATCTTAATCATGTACGGTTATCCTGTTGCGCTTACATTAGGAGGATTGTCTATTACTTACGCGTATTTTTTTTTAGATCCTTCAGCTTTTGGTGCACTTCCCCCACGTATAATGGGTGTGATCAGTAATTATGTTTTGCTTTCCGTTCCATTATTTGTTTTTATGGGAATAATGTTGGAAAAAAGTGGTCTTGCTGAAAGTTTATTGGAAACAGTAGCTATTCTATTTGGAAAAATGCATGGTGGGTTAGCTTTTGCTGTCATCCTTGTAGGTACTTTACTGGCTGCATCTACAGGTATTGTGGGAGCTACGGTTGTTACCATGGGTTTGATTAGTTTACCTACCATGTTAAAAAGAGGTTATAAGCCTGAAATTGCAACGGGTGTAATTGCTGCATCTGGAACTTTAGGTCAGATCATCCCTCCATCCGTTGTATTGGTTCTTCTTGGTAGCGTTCTCAATGTATCTGTTGGAAAACTATTTGCTTCCTCATTAATTCCTGGTTTACTTTTAGTTGCTCTATATATATTTTACATTTTTATTGTTTCTAAATTTAAACCCGAATGGATGCCGCCCATTCCTAAAGAAGAAATTGCTAAATTTAGAGCAAATAATTTTTATGGAAAAGTATGGCGTGCTTTTGCTTTACCATTAATTCTTATTATTTCAGTGTTGGGTTCTATTTTCTTAGGTATTGCTTCTCCAACGGAGGCGGCAGCGGTGGGGGCTATGGGAGCAACCATTCTGACCTTATTCGAAAAGAAATTGAATTTTACCATTATTAAAAGTGTATGTATTGAAACTACTCACCTCACCTCAATGATATTTTTAATATTGTTAGGTGCAACTACTTTTTCTTTTGTTTTTCGGGAACTTGGTGGGGATGTCTTTTTAGTTCGCCTTATTCAAGAGGCTAATATGACGCCTTTGGCCTTTTTGTTTTTAGTTATGTTGATTGTTTTTACAGCTGGATTCTTTATAGATTTTATAGAAATTATTTTTATTATAGTTCCAGTTGTGGCCCCTGTATTTCATAAAATGGGGGTAGATCTTATCTGGATAGGTGTTCTACTAGGTCTTAATCTTCAAACTTCATTCTTGACACCTCCTTTTGGATTTTCTCTATTTTACCTTAAAGGAGTAGCTCCACCTTCAATAACAACGGCTCAGATTTATAGAGGAATTATTCCTTTTATACTTATTCAACTAATCGTCTTGGGCATATATATTTTTATGCCTAGCCTTTTAATTTTACCTTAAAATATTGAATTATCATTTTTTATGAATCCTTAGCTTATTATGACAAATCCTCTTGTAAATTGTTGTAAAAAGCTTTTTCAGCGATGTTTGAATATTTATTTGCTTTTTCTTGAAAAGCGTAATAAGAAGCATATACTTTCTTAGTGAATGGATCTTTTTCGGCTAATTCATTGATAACTTCTTTAGTTAATTTCCTTAGTTCATCAATTACTTCTGATGGAAATGTGCGTATTTCAACGCCCTTATTCAGAAGTTCGTTGTAGGCTACAGCATTTTTGGCTTCCATTTGAGCGTGTAACCAGGTTCCACAGTAGGCTGATGCCGCTTTTATAATGGCCTTCAGGTCATCTGAAAGTTCTTCAAATTTTTCCTTGTTTAGAATAATCTCTAAATTTGTGCCTGGTTCGTGCCAGCCTGGGGTATAATAATACTTAGCAATTTCGTCGAAACCCATTAAACTGTCATGGAATGGAGATAGCCATTCTGTAGCATCAATGATACCGCGTTCTAAACCTGTATATAATTCTCCGCCAGCTAAAAGAATGGGTGATCCTCCGGCTTTAGCCAAAACGGCTCCACCAAGACCGGGAATTCTCATTTTTAAACCCTTAAGGTCAGATATGGTATTAATTTCTTTGTTAAACCAGCCTCCCATTTGAACGCCAGTATTACCTGCAGGAAGAGGAATTAATCCAAAATTGGCATATAATTCTTGCCATAAAACCAAACCATCTCCCGCATGAATCCATGAGGATACTTGCTGGGCATTCATACCGAAGGGTACAGTGGCAAAGAATGAAGCGGCAGGAGATTTTCCGGCCCAATAATAAGCAGAACCATGACCAATTTCTGCGGCTCCATTTCTAACCGCATCAAATATTTCTAATGAAGGAACTAATTCTCCACCTCCAAAGACTCTTATTTTAATTCGTCCACCTGACATTTCTTCTACCATACCGGCAAATAACTTACAAGCCTCGTCTAAAATAGGAAAATTCGGTGGCCAGGTAGTAACCATTTTCCAGGAATACGTTTTATTGGAAATTCCTGAACCATTTCCGGATGTTTTATTTCCTTTTCCCATGACTGCTTTTATGCCAATGGGAAGCAATAAGGTAGCTGCAGCGATACTCTTGACAAATGTTTTCCTTGAAATAAGCATATTTGAAGCAGTTATAGGTTCAGGTAATATTGAAAATGTTTCCTAAAAATAAAATTTATAAGGGAAAAGCGTACTTTTAAATACCAAAATAATCTATTTATGAAATTATTATTAACATTATTTTCAATTTCGATTTGTGTTTCTGCATTTTCACAGAAAGTTAAAAATCTTTCAGGGCTTCAGGAAGATGTGGAAATAATGATAGATCCTTTCGGCGTCCCCCATATTTATGCAAAAAATGAAAATGATATGTTCTTTGCTCAAGGGTTTCAAGCAGCATCGGATAGATTATTTCAATTTGAAATGTGGAGAAGGCAAGCTAGAGGACTCTTATCGGATATTCTTGGTGAAAGAGAACTACAAAAAGATATCGCCTCCCGACTTTTTACTTATAGAGGTGACCTATTGGCTGAATTTAATCATTACCATCCAAATGGTTATCAAATAATACATTCCTTCGTAAAAGGTGTGAACGCAGCTATTGATGTGGCTCTTTTAACACCAGATTCTTTGCCTGTTGAGTTCAGGTTATTAGGTATTAAACCACAGTATTTAAAACCAGAAGATATCATTTCAAGGCATCAGGGACTACTAGGTAACTTGACGGATGAATGGGAAACTGCTCTTGTCGTTCAGCAAATTGGGGAAGATAAAACAAAGGAAATAAATTGGTATCATCCTAATAATCCTGACTTAAGATTGGATTCCTTAGTAAAGGAAATTCTTTCTTATTCTGATGTTATGGATCTCTATAAGGCTTTTAAACGCCCGGTTAATTATCTTCCAGAAGATATACTGGCTTTCTCAGATAGGAATTCAACAGAGAATTACATGGTGCTTTCTTCTCGAATGAATGAAGAGCAAATTTCATTAAATGAAGAAAAACAAGTGATTGGTAGTAATAATTGGGTAGTTTCTGGTGCATTATCCGAAAGTGGTTTTCCCCTGTTAGCCAACGATCCTCATAGGGCTATGTCTGCTCCTTCTCTTAGGTATATTACTCATCTGGTTTCTCCCGGTTGGAATGTCATAGGTGGGGGTGAACCTACTATTCCGGGGGTTTCTATTGGACATAACGAATATGGCGCATGGGGACTCACCATTCATGCTACAGACGCTGAAGATATGTACGTTTATGAACTGAATCCCTCCAATGTACTTCAGTATAAATATCAAGGGAGATGGCTTGATTTTCTTGAAATAAAAGACTCCATATCTGTCAAAGGAAAGGGCATGCATTATTTTTCTTTGTTTTATACCGTTCATGGTCCTGTGCTTAAAGTTATTAGTGAAAAAAATATCGCTGTGGCTGTGCGATGTGCCTGGTTAGAAAAAGGGGGCGCTCCCTATCTGGCTAGCCTCAGAATGAATCAGGCAAAAAATTGGGATGAATTTAAGTTGGCATGCACTTATTCTCATATTCCAGGCGAAAACATGATTTGGGCCGACCAGTTAGGGAATATAGGTTGGCAAACTGTAGGCATTGCTCCCATTCGAAATAATAGTAGTGGCATGGTTCCTGTCATTGGAGATGGAAGTAGAGATTGGGATGGATTTATACCCATTTCTGAAAGACCTTCCAGTTACAATCCTTCACAAAATTATGTAGTCACAGCGAATGAAAATGTGGTGCCTCTCGATTTCAAATACCCCAATACTGTGGGTTTTTCATGGTCGGATCCTTATAGAGGTTTGCGAATAAAGGAATATTTGGGTAGTGGAAAGAAATTATCTGTGCAGGATTTTATGATGCTTCAAACAGATTATCTTTCTCTTCCGGCCAGGCAATTGGTACCTTTTATTTCAGGCATTCCTGCCTTCAAAAAATATGAAAAATTTACCGCCTTTTTTAATGATTGGGATTATAAATTGACGCCCAATTCCATCGCAGCTTCATTATATGATGCCTGGGAAAGAGTCATTTTTTCTGAATATAAACTTCAGTTTGTTCCTGAAAGAGTTAGGTCTTTGGTTACCCCTCAACTTAAAATGATAATAGATAACCTTCTATTTCCTGACGCAAAATTTGGTTCACAACCTGTTCAAGGTAGGAATGATTTTTTATTTAAAACATTTGAAAAGGCAGTTCAAAACCTGGAGCTTAAATTAGGTAAAGAGGTTAATTTATGGCAATATGGTCAGCTGAAGAATAAATATATTCTATTGAAACACCCATTAAGCGCTGTTGTTAATCAAAATATTCGGTCAATACTGGAAGTAGGACCTGCTCCGAGAGGTGGAAATGGATTTACAGCCAATGTAACGGGTAGGGGAGATAATCAAACACATGGTGCAAGTTTCAGATTTATTTCGGATTTACAAAACTGGGATTATTGCTTGGCGACCAATACACCTGGACAATCTGGTAATCCAAATAGTCCATTTTATAGAAATTTATTTCCCATTTGGATAAACAATCAGTATTTTCCACTGTATTTCTCTAAGGTTAAAATTTCTTCAGTAAGTCAGTTTCACAGGCATCTTTTTCCTAATTAAGTTTTTATTAAACCCCTTTAACAATGAAAAAACACTTGAAACAATCATTTTATTTTCCATTCATTTTTCTTTGTCTTTCGTCTCAGCTCCTTTGTGGGCAATTAGATAATCGATTATTTGATATTGCCAAAGCACCAAATCCTAAGGCAATTGAAAATAGTATTCGTACCCTGGCTAATTTTGGAACAAGAAGCACTTTATCAGATACCGTGTCAAACACAAGAGGCATTGGTGCGGCAAGACGCTGGATTCATAAAGAATTTCAAAAAATTAGCTCCTCTTGTAATCAGTGTCTGGAAGTTTCCTACATGAACGAATTATTTAAAGCAGGATATAATCCCAGAATTAAAGAGGATATTAATATTTCTAATGTATTAGCTATTCAAAGGGGTTCGGTTTATCCAAACAGATACGTCATAATGACGGCTGATATTGATTCAAGGGTTACGGATGTGTTAGATGCTCAAAAGGAAAATCCTGGTGCTAATGATAATGCCAGTGGCATGGCCGGAGTGCTGGAAGCCGCTGCAGTTTTATCAAAGTATCGTTTTCCAACAAGCATCATTTATATTGGATTATCAGGCGAAGAGCAAGGTCTGTTAGGCGGTACTACGGTAGCAAAATTTGCTAAAACAAATCAATGGGATATCATTGCTGTCCTTAATAATGATATGATTGGCAATATTGAAGGTGTAGATGGTATCATTGATAATACCACCTTCAGGATTTTTTCGGAACCAGTTTCTATTCTTGAAACTGAAAGAGAAAGAGCCTGGCATAGAGTATATGGTGGAGAGGTTGATGGCCCCTCTAGGCAAATTGCCAGATATATTGATAAATTGACCGACCTTTATTGTACCAATTTAGATGCAAAGATGATTTATAGATTGGATAGATTCGGCAGGGGAGGACATCATAAACCATTTAATGATGAGGGCTTTCCAGGGGTAAGAATTATGGAGACTCATGAAAATTATTACAGGCAGCATGAAGATATTAGAATTGAAAATGGGATAAAATACGGAGATGTTATCGAAGGTGTCAATTTTGATTATGCTGCTAAATTAACAGGCGTTAATGCCATTACACTTGCTGCTTTAGCTTGGGCTCCTCCACCACCAGAAGATGTTCAGATTGGCGGTATTGTTCAACCTTCAACCCGTTTTAAATGGAAGCCTTCTACTTTTGAAGGTCTTGCCGGTCATAAAATTTATTGGAGAGAAACTACCTCAGCACAATGGCAATATTCAAAGTTTGTGCCAAAAGGCTTGACTGAATTTACCCTGGATAAAATTATTATTGATAATTTTTTGTTTGGCATCGCTTCTGTTGGTCTCGATGGAAATGAAAGCGTTATCGTTTATCCTACTACTTTGATCTCATCTCGTCGTTAACTAAAAAAAAAATTAAATGAAAAATGTTATCGTTTTATTTTTCTTGTTTTGTTCCTTTAGCGGACTGCATTCTCAAAAGGAATGGATGAACCTGGAGAGGTTTTCATTTGAACCTGGATTAGCCGTTAATCAGAATATTCCTACGCCCGCCTCATTTCTAGGCTATGAACTAGGGGAGCATTCAACCTATTATTCGAGTATTGAAAACTATATTAAAGACCTTTCCAAGAAGTCTAACAGACTTAAATTAGTAGAATATGGAAAAACGTATGAAAATCGTTCTCTTTATTTATTGGTTTTTTCATCTCCTGAAAATTTAGCGAATTTAGAGCGTATTCGGACGAATCATTTAAAGTTAATGACGGCCAATGATGCTCAGGCGAAGGATATTATGGAGAAAGATCCTGTTTTTCTATCCCTTAGTTATAATATCCATGGAAATGAAACATCCACTAGTGAAGCTGCACTTCAAGTTGCTTATCGATTAGCCGCAGCTACAGATGAAGCCACTAATCAGTTGTTGCAAAATTCCGTTATTCAAATTTATGTTTGTATTAATCCTGATGGACGAGAACGTTATATTCAATGGTATAATTCAGTTCGAAGAAAGCAATTGGCTACCTCTAAATATGATTTAGAGCATTACGAACCTGCGCCAAATGGTCGTTCTAACCATTACTGGTTTGATGTTAACAGAGATTGGTCTTGGGGTATTCACCCTGAAACAAGAAATTTGACAACTGAATATCAAAAATGGATGCCTCAAATACATGTAGATCATCATGAACAAGGCTACAATAGTAATTATTTCACCATGCCAGGCACGACGCCACGAAATAAGATATTACCGCCTACTTACGAGGCGTGGTCCGATACCTTTGGAAGAGCTAACATTGCTGCTTTTAATAAAAATGATATTAGCTATTTCACCCGTGAAGCTTTTGATTTTTTCTACCCTGGATATGGTTCAAGTTATCCAAGTATCATGGGGGCCATAGCTATGTTAACCGAACAGGGTGGTATTGCAGGCGGTCGTGCTATTGAAACAGAGGATGGAACTATTCTGACTTTACGACAAAGAATTTGGGACCATTATACTACTTCTATCCAGTCGTTATTTACAGGTGTAAAACACAAAAAAGAACTTTTACGGTACAGTTATGATGCCTGGCAGCCCTCGAAATCATTATCGGCCAATAAAACCTATTTTTTATCTCCAACTGATATGTACACGCCAGATGTAGTTCAAATTTTACAACGTCAAGGCGTCAAATTTGAACAAGCAAAAGAATCATTTACTGTGAATACGGTATTTGATTATGAATCAAATACATCGCAGCGTAAAACATTTCCCAAAGGTACCATTCTGTTGTCTTGTAATCAACCACAGCATTTGTTGA
This sequence comes from Saprospiraceae bacterium, assembly GCA_030728245.1. Lineage (GTDB taxonomy): Bacteria > Bacteroidota > Bacteroidia > Chitinophagales > Saprospiraceae > BJGN01. Next base: position 21,360 of record JANQZX010000142.1, read on the forward strand.
TAAATAGCGTAATGGATAAATCATTGGAAATTGAGGATTCTGTTATGTATGATATGGCTATTTGGGCGCTTCCCATAGCCTATAACTTACATGCTTATTTCACTAAAGAAAATGTGTCAGTTCCTTCAGAAGCTCTGAACGAAACTAAGGTAAATAATACCGTTTTACCCAATGCTTACGGATATGCAATAGATTGGAATCAGCGTAATGCGCCGGCTGCATTAGCACATTTATGGAAGTTGGGATATAAGGTCAGATCAGCGTCCAAACCTTTTAAAATGGATAATATTTCGTTTTCAGCGGGAACATTAATTATTTTGACAGGTGCCAATATGGATAAAAAAGCAGCTTTATCTGCTGAATTACTAGCAGTTAGTCTAAAACATAATGTTTCAATCCATTCAATTTCAACAGGTCGTGCTACAGAAGGGCTAGATTTGGGGTCTTCTAAAAATAGACCTGTTCAACAACCCAGAGTAGCTCTAATGGTCGATGCTCCATTTAATATGCAAACCGCTGGTCAGGTTTGGTTTCTTTTTGATGAAGAGGTTGGCTTACCTGTCGATCGCATAAGATCTTCCATTTTATTACAATCAGCCATGCCAAAATTTGGTGAGCGCTATGGTTACGCAGACTTAAATGATTATGATGTCCTCATACTTCCTGGGGGAGGCAATAATTTACGCTACATATTTGACAGAGAAGCCTATTCTCAGTTACAAGACTGGGTTAGCAGAGGGGGTACTTTAATAGCTTTAGAAAATGCCGTTGAATTTTTTACTCAGGACAGAAGTAAATTTACTCAGGTAAAATGGTCTGAAATTCCTACTGATACTTCTTTAATTTCTAAAACCATTCCTTATGATAAAAGAGAAGATTATTTTGGAAAGAAAAGAATCCCAGGTTCAGCCTTATTAAGTAAAATAGACGTAACAAATCCTTTGGCATTTGGTATGGAACCAACGCTACATTCATTAAAGCAAGATGTAACGTCGTTTTTACCTACCGCTGGTATGCAAGTCGTTGGAAGTTATCATACAGATCCTGCAAAATTATTAACAGGTGGTTATGCCTCGAAGGAATCATTAAAACATCTGTCTGGTAAATGTTTTGCTGGCGTGGTTCCGATGGGTGCCGGAAAAGTGGTTTTGTTACTGGATAACACTCAATTTAGAATGTTTTGGAGAGGACCCTCTCGAATGATTCAAAATGCGGTGATGCTTTTACAACAGTTTTAAAAAAGAAGGGGGTAAATGTTTATTCGTTGAACATTTACCCCTTTTTATTTATTCTCCCAGGCTAATGACTAAGAAGCCTTCTTCTAATGGATTAAGTTCTTCAATAAATGAGTCTAAAATACCCAATCCATACCTCAAAAAGAGAGGGATAAAGTTGTCATGTCTTTCCTGCAGTCCATTTCCAGGAAATAGTTTTTCTTTTATATTCCTTATTTGTTGTATTTGAACATCATATTTTGACTTTTCAGCTCTTGTCAGTCTGGTAGCAATTTGTTCCCACGATTTAAGTTGCTTAAGCCCTTCTGCAATAATTGTTTTTTCTAAAGTAGGGTCCACTTTTATGGCTTTTCCTTTTATTTGCTCTATAATCTTAGAAAATTCTTCAATTTCATTGTCAAAAGATAATTCATTTCCTGAATGTTTTTGGATAAATGCTCGAATTAACGAATCTGTATCCGTAAATAAATCTTCTAATTTGAAATCTAGTTTTAACCATTTTTTCTCCCCAACATCTTCTATAATTAAAGCAGAATTCCTTCTGATTAACATAGGAAATGGCACTTTAAAGTAGTCAAATTGCGCTTTTCTTTCTAACCAGTAGGCAATTTCCCCTCCTCCTCCAATATAGGCAAGATTGGGTAAAATATATTCCTGGAATAGTGGACGAAGTACCACATTGGGGCTGAATTTCTCAGGATATAAATCTAATTCATCGCGTAATTGAGCCTCGGTAAAAACAATATTTGACCCAACGATATGAAAATGATTATCTATTTTTTCTATCCTATTTCTTTCATTTTCACTAAGATAAAATAGATTTATTTCGCGAACATGGGCCTGTACACTAAATCCAACATCCCCCAAAGCTTGCTGTGTTTTTTCAATGATGGCTTGAGAGGGTTGTTCAAATAATTCTTTTTCTATGATAGGTTTAAAAAAATGTTTTAACCTTTTATGGCTCATGTTTAGCGTAACCAAACCGTATTTTCCAAAAATGGCATTGACAAGGGCAGAAGAGGCTTGTTCATACAAATCATTTTCTGTGTATGCAACATGGACTAAACGATAAATTTCCTCTGCTTCTGTTGAATCTCCTAATAAATTTTTTAGCTCAGACAATACAATATCCAGCGTATTTGAATTTAATTTACCGACCGACCCGCCTTTATCCTGTTCCCAGGTCAATTTTTTATTAAATAAAAAAGCGTGGTTTATTTCTTCAAAATCGTGGTCTTCGGCACCATTTATGAACAAAGGAACAAAATGGTTTGAAGGGTAATAAGCATTTAATTGTTTACATAAATTCAAGGTAGAGCATATCTTGAAAATATAATATAAAGGCCCTGTAAAAAGAACAGGTTGGTGTGCTGTTATTATGGTGAAAGTATTTGGTTCAAGGAGAGAATCAATATTTTTTAAGGTCTCTTCTGAGGTAGGAAGCGATGCATATTGTTCTTTTAATACTTCAACGATAAGTTTTCTTGGAATGTCCTGTGTAGATTTATCAGAAACAACCTGTTGAAAGGTATCTATATTAACTGCATGTTTGTAAAATGGTTTAAGATGTTGATTTCCCGTAGAATATGCTTTATCTTTAGAAGATAATTGAGGTATATCATTGAAAGGAATGACCAGTTTTTTCATAATTATGGTTGGAGACTTTACTCATTTTTAATTTGCAAAAAAAACAAAAGTAAGTAAATTTAAGCAGATCTCTTTTGTTAATCGGTCCTAATTCTTATCTTAGGAGTATAAAGAAAAGTATGGAAAAGTTTATTTTATCATTAGACCAGGGTACTACCAGTTCGAGAGCGATTCTGTTTAATAAAAATGGAGAAATTCAACAAGTTGCACAGAAGGAATTTACCCAATTTTATCCACAACCAGGTTGGGTAGAACATGATGCGGAAGAAAT
>JANQZX010000142.1:24612-58279 GCA_030728245.1 Saprospiraceae bacterium
CCTATTGTATCCAAAGCAGGTTTATTAACTACAATCGCCTGGGGAGTAAACGGTAAAATTTTTTATGCTTTAGAAGGTAGTGTTTTTATTGCCGGTGCTGCGGTACAATGGCTAAGGGATAGTCTTAAATTAATTGATGAATCAGCTGATTCCGAGTTTTATTCATCAAAAATCATTGACTCTGAAGGTGTTTATGTAGTACCTGCTTTTGTAGGCTTAGGTGCTCCGTATTGGGATATGTACGCAAGAGGGGCTATTTTTGGCTTGACACGCGGTACGACAAAATCACACCTGATAAGAGCCACTCTTGAGTCGTTAGCCTTTCAAACCAGAGATGTTCTCGAAGCAATGGAAATAGATGCCGGACAGAAATTACTTCTGTTAAGAGTAGATGGAGGTGCTTGCGCAAACAACCTGTTAATGCAGTTTCAATCTGATATCCTTGGAGTTCCAGTTCAACGGCCCAGAATATTTGAAACAACGGCCTTAGGGGCCGCGTTTTTGGCAGGCTTAGCCACGGGGTTTTGGACTATGTCAGATATTTCTAAGCAATGGCAACTCGACCAGGAATTTATACCAGATATGCCTGAGATTGAAAAAGAAAAAAGGTATAAAGGGTGGAAAAAGGCGGTTACTCGGACGATGGATTGGGAGAAAGAGGATTAATTCTCTCTTTTAATCCAAGAACAGTGCGCATTTTATGGTAAATTGAGGTATTTTCATAGATTCCACGAAATAAATTTGAGCCTGGACCATAAGCGAATACCGGAATCATGGCTGCAGTGTGTCCATTAGTAGTAAATCCATATTTCAACTTATTCATTCTCGATTCGGCTTCTATACTCATTCCACCAGATTCGTGGTCGGCAGTCACTAAAACCAGGGTGTTTCCTTTTTTATTTGCATATTGAATAGCTTCCCAAATGGCCCGGTCAAAATCTAACGTTTCCATAACGACACCCCGTCCATCATTGGCGTGGTTCATCCAATCTATTTGTGATCCTTCAACCAATAAGAAAAATCCTTTATTACTTTTTTGTTCTAAATACTGAACACCTTGTCTAACAGCAAATGAAAGATAATCTCTTCCGCCACTGACAGTCAATGGTTGCTTGTCTGCTGTAAAGTAGAGTAAATTTTTATCTAAGGGCCATTTAATTTTATTCATAGTAGTGTATAGCTGATCCATAACTACATAACCTTTATTTTCAAACTCATTTACTAAATCTCTGTCATCCATTTCCCTGTTTTGAAAATATTGGCGACCTCCACCAATCAGTAAATCGACGTTAGCATCTAAATAATCTAAAGCAATTTCTTCATACATTTCTCTCCGTGCACGGTGTGCGGCAAAAGCCGCTGGAGTAGCATGAACGATAGTGGATGTTACAATCATTCCTGTTGAAAAATTCATCGAATCCAGTTCTTCCAGGATACTTAACGTTGGAATTCCATTTTCATCCGTTCCAATATTTCCATTGTTGGTTTTTATTCCACAAGCAATAGCAGTGCCTCCAGCTGCTGAATCTGTTATTAATTCATTAGCTGCATGTGATTTGTGAAATCCAATGACAGGAAATTTAGCTAGGGCCAATCGATTATTATTGCTGTACATTGCGGCAGAAATTTGGGTTAAGCCCATTCCATCACCTATAAGTAAAATTATATTTGTTGGATAATCCTGAAATTCTTTACCTTTCTCGTCTAAATCATAACTTATCGATATGTTTGATTTACAACCAACTAACAACAATAGAAAGGTAAAAGCAAAAGATATTTTTAATAAACTATACATTTTTATTGTTTAGGGATTAAAAATCAAACTACCTATTCTTACCAAGGTACTTCCTTCGTCTAATGCTATAGGAAAGTCATCTGACATACCAGCGGAAATTTCAGAAAAGAGGGGGCTGTCAGAAAAATAATCTTTCTTTATTTCTTCGAAAAGAATTCTTAATTGTTTGAACTCAGACCGAATCTGTTGATTATTCTCCGTATTTGTGGCCATACCCATTAAACCCCTGATTTGAATATTTTTCATGTGTCCAAAAGTTTCATTGGACAATATAGCCTTTACCTCTGATGGTAATAATCCTTGTTTTGTTTCTTCTTTAGCAATTTTAATTTGCAAAAGACATTCCTGAACAACCTCGTGTTTTTCCGATTGTTTATTTATTTCTTGCAGTAATGAAAGTGAATCTATAGAATGGATAAGTTTGACGACAGGGATAATTGCTTTTACCTTGTTTTTCTGCAAAGAACCAATAAGATGCCATTCTAAATTACTACCATGCAACTCATTTTTTGCCACGAGTTCCTGCACTCGGTTTTCACCAAAAATATTTTGCCCCCAATTTTTTACAGTTTCTATTTCATCGAAACTTTTATATTTGGATACAACGATTAATTTTGCTCCATAAGGTTCCAATTTATCAAGAACATTTCGGTAATTATTAATATGCATTAAGTAATAATTTAAAACAAACCATGTAATTCGGTTCTAACCGATTGAATAACAGTACCTAAATCTTCCTGTTTGTTAACAAAATCTAATTCATCGGTAGAAATGACAAGTAATCTACCCAATTTGTAATTACTAATCCAATTTTCATATCTTTCATTTAATTTTTTAAGATAATCAATACTGATACTACCCTCATATTCCCTTCCTCTGGATTGAATATGATCGACGAGGGTAGGAATACTGGCTTTAAGGTAAATAAGCAGGTCTGGCGGTTGAATATGGGCGGTCATAGAATTAAACAAAGAAGTATAATTTTTAAAATCTCTTCCCGTCATGAGACCCATATCATGCAAATTTGGAGCGAAAATATTGGCATCCTCATAGATAGTCCGGTCTTGAATGACAGTCAATTCTCCATTTAATATTTGCATTATCTGATTATACCGTGTGTGTAAGAAATATATCTGTAAGTTAAATGACCATCTGCGCATATCTGTGTAAAAATCTACCAAATAGGGATTGTCATCTGTACTTTCATAGTGTACCTGCCAGCCGAAATGCTTAGCTAATTGATAACATAAGGTTGTTTTACCAGCTCCTATATTGCCTGCAATGGCAATATGTTTTATTTGAGGTATTAATTCCAAGTTCTTTTTTTTAGCTAAAAATAATTTATTGGCGAAAATACAACAACCTGAACACCTTGCCAAAAATTTATTTTTAGCTTTACCCTATATTTGAACGTTTGACGAATAAATTGGCATAAACTTCTATAAACTTGTTATGAAAATAGACAAAAACTTAATTTTGAAACTTGAAGATTTGAGTAGATTGAAACTTTCTGACGAGGAGAGAGAATCAATGGTTTCAAATTTATCTGATATGTTAAAGCTCGTTGAAAAATTAAAGGAACTTCCAACTGATGACGTTGAGCCATTAATTTATATCAACAATGAATCTAACATTTGGAGAAATGATGAATCAGAAACACTGATTTCAGCTGAAATGGCAGTAAAGAATGCGCCTGATGCACATAAAAACTTTTTTAGTGTGCCAAGGGTTATAAATTTGGATAATAAGTAAGTACAAACAGACAACATGGAAAAAAAGCCTCTTATCTCAATTGAGAATTTGCGAAAAACTTATATTATGGGCGATAATGAGGTTAAAGCATTACAATCTGCCAGCCTCAATATTTATAAAAATGAATATGTTGCATTGATGGGTCCTTCCGGATCTGGAAAATCAACGTTAATGAATCTTTTAGGCTGTCTCGATTCACCGACATCTGGCGTTTATTCTCTTAATGGGAATAATGTGGCTAATATGGTCGATGAAGAACTGGCTATTGTTAGAAATAAGGAAATCGGATTTGTTTTTCAAACTTTTAACCTCTTGCCCAGATTGTCAGCATTAGAAAATGTGGCATTACCTTTAGTTTATGCAGGTGTTCCGATCAAAGCAAGGCTCAATAGAGCAAAAGATATGTTAGCTGCTGTTGGATTAAAAGATAGGATGGATCATAAGCCTAATGAGCTCTCCGGTGGCCAAAGACAGAGGGTAGCCGTGGCAAGGGCTTTAGTTAATAATCCATCTATTATTCTTGCAGATGAACCGACGGGGAATCTTGATTCTAAAACATCTTACGAGATTATGCAATTATTTGAAGAAATTCATAAACTTGGAAATACTATCATTCTTGTTACACACGAACCTGACATCGCTGCGCATGCTCACAGAATTGTGAAGCTCAAAGATGGATATATAGAAAGTGATGAGATAAATCAGTCTATTCAAAGTTTTTCAATGCCTGTGTAAATTTATTGCTTGAAATGAAAATATATACAAAAAATGGAGATTTGGGAAAGACCTCATTGATAGGCGGCAAATCTCTTTCAAAGAATAATATCAGGATTGAGGCTTATGGAGGTGTTGATGAGTTAAACGCTTGGATTGGTCTTTTGGCTGATTTGCTTGAAGATGACCGTCAGGTAACATTTCTAAGGTATATTCAAAATCAGTTGTTTGTCATTGGCTCCAAATTGGCTACACCAATAAATAGTACTTTCTCCGCACCTGAACTGCCCACGGATTTAATTGAAAAGTTAGAGACTGAGATTGATTTTATGGATGCTGATTTAGTAGCTTTAACCAATTTTATACTACCGGGTGGCCATACTTTAGTTTCATACTGTCATTTGGCTCGAGTTGTATGCAGAAGAGTTGAACGAAATATAGTCTCTCTTTCAGAAGTAGAAGCGGTTGAAAATCAGATTTTGGCTATTATAAATCGCTTTTCTGATTATCTTTTTATTCTGGCCAGGTATAATGCAAAAAAATTAAAGGTGGAGGAAATCGTTTGGAAAGCACCTTAAAATTTATTTTGATTTCTTGAATTTTCGTATAAATTTGCAAGGCAATTCGGTCTATGCCTAGTAATAACGTGTTTTCAGCAAATTCGCTACGGTTTATCTCCATAATAATCTTTACCGGGTTAATTGTATTCTCATTATTTGTCTTTTTTAATGTATTTACAAATAACTTTCTTTCCAATGTAGGTATTTCTGTTTTACTTGTTGGTGTTTTTTTACTTCTTACTTTAATCATATACCGAACAATTAATATTGACGAAACCCTAAATAGATCAATATTTTTTTTATTAAGTTTAATACCTTTTTTTACGTTAATTGCTCATTTACTTAGTCATTATAACCCAGTTTTTTTATACATGATGCCGTTAGGCATTATCATTATAGTTATTAAATATTTCTTTAATGAAAGTCTTTCTTTTGGTATTTATTTTTCTACGATTTCCAGTATTTTTCTTTCTTTAAATCCTTCTATACAGTGGATGTTTTTACAAATTTTTACTGGTTTGCTCATTCTTTTTTTACCCTTTGACAGTAAGAAGCCTTCCCGAATTATTGTTAGTACAATAGTGGTTTGCATAACATCTATTTTAATTTCAGTCAGTTTAAAACTAAGTTACCCTATCTTGCAATCTTCTTTTGAGGAACTTATCCTCTTTTTATTCATTCAATCTTTATTTTTACTCCTTGCTTATTTAATCATACCTTTCTTAGAAAAGATTTTTTCTTTTACATCAGCATTTTCCTTGAATGAATTAGGAAATTTAGATAATTTTTTGTTGAAAGAATTGGCGCTAAAAGCTCCAGGTACATATCAACATTCTATACAGGTAAGTTATCTGGCGGAAGCCGCTGCACAAAAAATTCATGTTAATAGCTTATTATGCAGGGTAGGCGGGTTATACCACGATATTGGTAAAATAGTCAATCCTGATTATTTTAATGAGAATATTCAAAGTCTTAATCCTTTTGAAAATCAATCGTTTCACAGAAGTGCAGCTATGATCATTAAACATGTAAGGGATGGTATAGACTTAGGAAAAAAATATAGATTGCCCGAAATAGTCATAGACTTTATAAGAACACATCACGGCACTACCAAAGTAGAATATTTTTATCGAAAATTTAAAGCCACTGACAATTGTTACGATGTCAATGAGGCAGATTTTACATATCCTGGCCCCAAGCCATCTACCAGAGAGCAGTCTATTGTAATGCTTGCCGATACGGTAGAGGCTGCTTGTAGAAGTTTAAAAAATCCAACAGAGGGAGATCTTTTCGATTTGATTGATAGATTAATTGAGCGTAAGATAGAGATGGGGCAATTCGATGAATCACACTTATCAGGTAAGGAACTTGATTTATGTAAAGAGGTATTCAAAGATTACATTAAAACTTTTTACCATCAAAGAATTTCTTATCCCGAACCAGTAAATTCGGGACAAGAATTCTTGTGATACTTATTTTTTAATCATAGGTAAAATAATCCTTGATGGATATTTTGTGCTATGATGTACTTTATTTTTTGCTACTACACCAACTTTTTCGTCATAGTTATTTCCTCCTGTATTTAGATTTCTGTCAAATCTTGGAAAATTACTACTCGAAATTTCAATTCTTATTTGATGTCCTTTTGGAAAAAAATTACTTGTTGATAAAGCTGATAGCTTCACTTCATATACTTTATCTTTTTCCATAAATACTTCTTTGTCATAACCTTCTCTATATCTAACCCTTTGAATAGTCTCGTCAAGATTATAGGCCTTTCCATCGGGATAAACATCTATCAATTTAAGGGTAAAATCAGTATCTTTAGCATCGGACGATACAAAGAGAACAGACTCTATAAAGCCGCTAATTTCAACATCTTCGGTTAAAGGTGGCGTAGAATAAACCAAGATATCTTCTCTTAATTCCATAGTTTGTTGATCTAAAGATCCTCCTTGGATAGCGTTACCAATACAACAAACATTACCACCAAAAGAATTTATAGGATTTGCCGGATCATAAGAAAATTGGTCCGGTAAATCTGTTTTAGGGGCTGATAGGGTCAATGTACCGTCTCCATTTCTGGAATTTGCTTTACCATTACTATTTAAATAAAATGGAGTAGCTACGGCTTCTTTTGGAGGCCAGGTTTCACTTTGTTGCCATTTATTAGAACCCATAGTAAAATATTGAACTCTGGGCAATTTGCTTTTTACGCCATTTTCCTGACCTTTTAACCAGTAATCGAACCAGCTATAAGTTAGCGCGTCATAATCTAATCGGGCATCTCCTACACTTCTTTCACCCACAATGGTATTTTCGGTTGCTCTTTTAAAGGAGCAATGTAAGGTAGGAGCAATAACCAAATATTGATTATCAGCAGCTTCAGGAAATTTAGATTTGTCTCTTAATAGGTTAAAGAGGGAAATATTAGGAGTTGTAGCGACATCATACCATGAAACGAACCAGTAGGAGGGTTTTTTAAATGCCATATTGTCATGAAACAAACCACCTTGAAACCATTTTTGGTCGTTAGGTTTTCTGCGAATCATGTCTTCATAAACGCCTATCGGACCATTTACATTTTTAATAATATCCTGAACTGGTAAATGCTTTAACGCGGTAACCCAGTCAACTTTTGGGTTTTCAGGGGCCAGGTCAAAGTTCCGGGAAACTCTTATTAACTCCTCTTGGGTAATATCAACTGGAAAAGTAGGTCTTACTCTGTCATTTTGAACACTATATAGCCAGGAAGTGAATAACATCTGCTGTGCTCCGCCTCTAAACCAATTACCCTGCTCATATAAATTTCCAATTTTTCCAACGCCAGCGCCAAATCCTTGTGGAACGAGTGCAGTATGCGCCGGGTGATCGAGGGATGCTACAGCCATTTGCCATTCTGCCGTTGAAGAACAACCGATGGTACCAATTTTCTGATTGGACCATTCCTGTGAGGAAATCCAAGAAAATGCATCATAACCATCTGTTGTGGGCGTGCCAAGAATATCCCAAACCCCTTCAGAAAAAAAACGTCCTCGTTCATTTTGAACAATATAGACATAACCTCTTTTTACAGCATCATAAGCGGTCTCATACTGTCTAATCATCTCCTTACCGTCAATCCATTGATTGAAATTATAAGGTGTTTTAGATAAAATAACAGGATATTTTCCCGGGCCTTTGGGCCTGTAAATATCTGTAGCAAGCCTTATACCATCACGCATAGGCATCATCACTTTTTGGTCAACTACGGCAATTTCTTTTAATTTTTCAAGAGTAACTGCCTCATTTTGCCCAAATAAAATGAGTGGGAATAAAAATAGAAATAAGAAATGTTTTTTCATGTAAGTAGATTTAAAATGATTTTTCAGCTTTTCCAATATAGTTAAATGGGGTTATTTTTAGTAACTCCATTTTTACCTCTTCATTCACATTAAGGGTATGGATAAATTGATGAATTTCGCTTTCAGTTACATTACTGACCCCTCTCGTCAGATCTTTTAACGCTTCATAAGGTTTTGGGAACCCCTCCCTTCTTAATATTGTTTGAATAGCTTCTGCTACAACCATCCAGTTTTTACTTAAATCTGATGATATTTTATCTTCTTGAACACGTAATTTTGATAAGCCCTTTTTTAATGATTTTATTGCAATTAAGGTATGAGCAAAAGGGACACCTGTATTTCTAAGCACGGTACTGTCAGTTAAATCCCTTTGTAACCTGGAAATAGGTAATTTTTCAGCCAGATGGTGAAATAAAGCATTGGCAACACCTAAGTTCCCTTCTGCATTTTCAAAATCAATAGGATTTACTTTATGTGGCATAGCAGAGGAACCAATTTCACCTTGAATAGTAGCTTGTTTAAAATAATCCATGGAGATATAAGTCCATATATCTCTTGAAAAATCTATAAGTATAGTATTTATTCGTTGTAAATTATGGAAGAGAGCGGCTAAATTATCATAATGTTCAATCTGAGTAGTTGGTTTTGACCTGTCTAGTCCGAGAGACGCTAAAAATTCATTTGCAAAATGATGCCAGTCTGTGGATGGATATGCTACATAATGTGCATTAAAATTTCCTGTTGCGCCACCAAATTTACCGTTTATTGGTACGGTGGATAAATGTGCTACTTGTACGTTTAATCTGGACACAAAAACACCTATTTCTTTACCCAAAGTTGTTGGTGAAGCAGGTTGTCCATGGGTCCTGGCCAGTAATGGTATGTTGCCCCATGCTTCTTCCATAGATTTTAATTCGTGGACTAAGGAATAAATTTGGGTGTAAAAAACATCCGTTAAAAAATCTTTAATGGATAATGGAATGGCGGTATTGTTGATATCCTGAGAGGTTAAGCCAAAATGTATCCATTCGGAAATATCTGATAAATCCATAGTATCAAATTTTTCTTTTAGATAGTATTCAACGGCTTTAATATCATGGTTTGTAATTGACTCGATTTCTTTAATTTTCAAAGCTTCTTTGATATCAAATGAAGTAAAAAGCTCCAATATAGCCTCTTTATTTTCTTTCAGTTTTTGTGATCCCCTGAATGAAATCTGTCCTGAAAGTTTCATTAAATATTGGATTTCAACAAAAATTCTATATTTAATGAGTGCGAATTCACTAAAATAAGATGAAAGTTCTTTTGTTTTGTCGGCGTAACGACCATCAATAGGAGAAATTGCGGTAATCATAAGTTTATTTATAGGTTCAAATACTTTTTAGCAGCGTATCGAAATCAACATGTTCAGAAATTAATTCGATGGCTCGTTTAGATTTCCAGGGGGTACGGTTGTTGATTTTAACTTCAATTCTGCTCACTTTAACTACGGATCCATAAGTATCTAACAGCGTGGTTATCACTGGGATTTTATGGGTTTTAAGATAGGGTAGATTTAGTTCCTCAGGGTCAATCCATTTGTGTTGCCTACCATCACTGGTTATTATTACCCCTGATAAAGGCGATTTTTTTAATCCTTTTGCGGCGGTAATCGTTTTAATTTTTTTGAGAGCCTCGCCAATTCTTTTAATACTGGTTACTAAAAGAAGATTTTCAGTAGCGGCAAATTCCTCAGCGTCAATTAATGAACCTGCAATAAAATCTTCAATTCGGTTATTCATGTATTCCTCATTTAAAACAACTCTTCCCTCTACGGCCTGTCTGATAGCTTCCATTATGGGCAGGGAAAGGGATTGTTCGTAAGGTAATACCCCCAATAATTTTAAATTTAACTGTTTAAGCTTTATATTAAGATAGTGTTCAATTTCTTCCTTTTTTTCTGGTTTTACCTTATTTACAATGACCCCAAGAATGGGTACATTTTCTTCTCTAAATAAAGATAAATTCATATTTAGCATGTCAAGAGTGCTACCAATACCTCCCTCAACCACCATTATTACCCCTGCATTTAATAATTTGGCTACCCGGGCATTAGATAAATCTACAATGCTCCCTACGCCTGGATGACCAGTACCTTCATAGACTACGATATCATATTGCTCGCTCAACTCATTGTGAGCATTCATCAATTTTTCTTCAAAATTGAATTTTTCAGGATTATCAAGAAATTCTTTAGTAACTCCTCTACCTAAAATAACAGGACTATGAATTTCAGGCTTCATTCTAAATCCTATTACTTCAGAAAATAATACAGCATCTTTATCCGCAATAGTGCCATTCAAGGAAATATATTTTTGACCAACAGGTTTGCAATAGCCTGTATTGTAGCCTTTAGCCAATAAATTTGCTACAATACCTAATGTGCAGGTTGTTTTACCAACGTGCTGACTTGATGCCGCAACATATATGTACTTACAAGAAATTCCGTCTAACTGTATCATTTTTCATAAGATTTGAAAATGTCAAAATTGATTCCCCTTAAATTTAAGGCTAAATTTCATAGATTAATTTGACATTATTATTTTTTTTACGATACTTTTGGGGTTTATTTGAAAAAATCAATTCTTGAAGATAAAATTTTATTATGCCCAAACACCTTCTTATTGTCGAGTCACCAGCAAAAGCTAAAACCATTGAAAAATTTCTGGGTGGCGATTTTACTGTTAAATCAAGTTATGGACATATCAGAGATTTAGAAAAAGGAAATAGTGCAGTGGACGTTTCGATGGACTTTAAACCACACTACATTATTTCACCTGAAAAACTTAAATTAGTAAAAGATTTAAAAGAAGCAGTTAAAAAAGTAGATGAGGTTTGGTTAGCCACGGACGAAGACCGGGAGGGAGAGGCCATTTCCTGGCACTTATGTGAGGTCTTGAATTTAGACGTGCATAAAACCAAGAGAATAGTTTTTAGAGAAATAACAAAACAAGCGATTACAAAAGCTATTCAATCTCCTAGAAATTTAGATTTAAATCTTGTAAATGCTCAACAAGCCAGAAGAATTCTCGACAGATTAGTTGGATTTGAACTTTCAGAAATTTTATGGCGAAAAGTAAAGGGTAAATTATCTGCCGGAAGAGTTCAATCGGTTGCGGTAAAGTTAATTGTTGAGAAAGAAAGAGAAATTAATCAATTCAACTCCGAACTATTTTTTAAAGTGGAGGCTTTCTTTTCTGTTTATAATGAACAAGGGAAATCAATCTTATTAAAATCAGAACTCACCAATAAACTACAGGGTATTGCAAAGGCAAATGATTTTTTAATGTCTTGCGTAGGTGCTCAATATACTATCCAATCTATTGAAGTTAAGCCATTGTCAAGAAAACCTGCAGCTCCATTTACTACATCAACCCTTCAACAAGAGGCGAGTAGAAAACTAGGTTTTTCGGTAACGCGTACTATGATCATAGCTCAAAAACTATATGAGGCAGGACATATATCTTACATGAGAACAGATTCAACGAGTTTAAGCGAACAAGCTATCCTGGCAATTGAACATGAAATAGTACAATCATTTGGTGCAAAGTATTCAACGCCAAGGAGATATAAAAGTAAATCAGCGAATGCTCAGGAAGCGCATGAAGCTATCAGACCTACCTATTTTGAAAAATCTCAAATTACGGGTGATAGAGATGAAGCAAGATTATATGAGTTAATCTGGAAGAGGGCAATGGCGTCTCAAATGGCTGAGGCATTATTAGAAAAAACTCAAGTTAAAATAGGTATATCTACGGTACCAAAAGCGGTGTTCTTAGCTGAAGGGGAAGTCCTTAAGTTTGATGGATTTCTAAAACTTTATCTCGAATCTAATGACGACGATGAAGAAGATGAAGTAAAAGGAATGCTTCCTCCACTTAAAGTGGAGCAGGTGTTGCCCCTGAGTGAAATGAAAGCAACAGAAAGGCAAACGAGAGGTCCTTCAAGATATTCTGAGGCTGGTTTAGTTAAAAAATTAGAGGAACTTGGTATAGGAAGACCCTCTACGTATGCTCCCACCATAAGTAAAATCATGGAAGAAGGCAGGGGATATGTTGTTAAAGAATCAAAAGATGGTACAGAACAGATTTTTCAAGTACTGAAGCTTGAGAATGATAAGATATCGCAACATTCTCTAAAAGAAAATACTGGTTCTTTTAAAAACAGACTGGTACCAACCGATATGGGTATTACGGTGGCAGATTTTTTGGATGAGAATTTTGTGGAAATCATGAATTATTCATTCACCGCTGAAATAGAAGAAAGGTTCGATGCCGTCGCTTTGGGTAAAATTGCATGGACCAAAATGTTGAAAGATTTTTATTTCCCTTTTCATGATCTTGTGGTTCAAACGATGGAAAGTGCTACCAGACCAACCCGCGAGAGAATTCTAGGTAAAGATCCCCTAACGGGCTTAACCATCCTTACGAGGATGACACGTGTAGGCCCAGTGGTTCAAATGGGGACTCCTGATGAATTAGGTCCAGAAGGCAAGCCAAAATATGGAAATTTAGTGGCTGGCCAATCTATCGAAACCCTTACTTTTGAAGAAGCTTTACTTCTTTTCTCTCTTCCCCGTGACTTGGGAACCTATTTGAATGAAAAAGTGTCTATCGGAAAAGGTAAGTTTGGTCCTTATGTTAAATTTGGAGAGAAATTTATCTCTATTCCCAGAACATCAGATCCTTTTACTATTACTATAGATGAGGCTCAAAGTCTCATTGACCAAAAAGAAAAAGAAGATGCTCCCGTTCATCATTATCAAAATGAACCAGTAACTAAAGGGAAAGGTCGTTTCGGTCCATTTTTAAAATGGAAAAAATATTTTATAAATATTCCTAAAAAATATAATCCAGATACCATTTCTGTAAAGGATATGGACGAACTTATTTCTGCTAAAATTAATAAGGAAAATAGTAGATTTATATTGCTATGGGAATCAGATCATATTAGCGTGGAAAGAGGTCGTTGGGGGCCATTCATCCGATTTAAAAAGGAAATGATTTCTTTTCCAAAGACAGATGGCATTAAAATAGATGATGAACAAGCAGCGTTGTTTGACCTAGATTCTATTAAGAAAATTATTGAAAAACAAATTCCTGACGCTTTTAAAACTAAAATTGCCACGAAAAAAACTAAAGCAAAAAAAACATAACCATGTCAAAATTAAACGAAAATCTGGATAATCAAGAAGTAATGGAAAACTCAATGAATATTGAGTTGTCAGAAGAAATTGCAGAAGGTATTTATTCGAATCTGGCAGTTATTTCTCACAGTAATGCTGAATTTGTAGTAGATTTTATATTACTTGTTCCTAATGTACCTAAAGCTAAGGTTAAATCAAGAATTATTTTGACGCCTCAACACGCCAAAAGATTGTTAGGTGCAATGGCGGATAATATTAAAAGGTATGAGCAACAATTTGGTGAAATTGTTGACCCTAATGCTAATAATTATATCCCGCCAATGCACTTTACAACGAGAGGAGAAGCTTAATTGGAAAAGGCCAATAATTCTATTTCAAAGATTAAAACGCTTCTTCCTGGAATACCACCTGAACCAAACTGTCCATATCCAAGATTTGATGGTATGATAAAAGTTCCTTTTCCTCCTTTTTTAAGTAAAGGAATAGCTATTCTCCATCCAGGAATAAGACTTGTCAGTTGAAATGTAGCCGATTTACCTGTCCCTGTTTGATCGAATACAGTGCCGTCCATAAGCGTTCCTTTATACCTTACCTCTACTGTTGCCGTTGGGGAAGGGTTATTCCCTACACCAGTGTTGATAATGTTGTAGTGGATGCCACTTGGATCTTTGGTCATGGTTAATTTATTAGTGGTCAGGTAGTTTACAATTACTTCCTGATCTACCATATCCTGATCAACCACTTCTTTTGTACATGAAGAAAAAAGAAAGGTCAACAGAAATAAAAATCCTACTTGTTTCATATATATATTTTTTACAAAAGTAAATAATTTCCATGACTAACAAAGAAATTGCACAGACATTCCAGCTTTTGTCAAATCTTATGGAATTACACGATGGAGACCCATTTCGTATCAAATCTTATCAATTTGTTTACCAAACTATAAGAAATTTAGACGTTTCTCTTGTCGATTTACCCCAGTCAGAAATAGCTAAAATTAAGGGCATAGGTAAATCTATTGCCTTACAATTGGTCGAGCTGCTAAACACTGGCAGTTTAACTTCACTAAATAATCTTTTAGAAATAACCCCACCTGGCATTCTGAAATTATTGAAAATAAAAGGTTTTGGGCCTAAAAAAATCAAACAACTCTGGTCTGAACTTGGCACTGAAACGCCAGGCGAACTTCTTTATGCTATTCAAGAAAATAGATTACTTGCCTTAAAGGGATTTGGTCAAAAATCTCAGGATGAACTACATAAACAGATTCTGTTTTTGTTGCATCATGATAATCAATTTTTATACCCTGAATTATTACAAGAAGCCAACGAATTATTAGGTTCCTTTACATCACTTCATTCAACTATTGTTATCGAATTAACGGGCGATTTGAAAAGGAAGTTACCTTACTCAAAATCTATTGAGTTTCTTTTAGACGGGTCACCAGATAGGCACCTATTTGACGACTTAGCCGATGTGAGTGAGGTGGAATTAAAGGAAGATAGTATCACCGCTATCTGGAAAGGATTTTACAAAGTTGTTTTTTATTTTTCAAACGGAGCAAAATTCGGAAATAAATGGATGGTTCATACAGGCAGTAATACCTTTATAAAAAGTTTATCTGTCGATCTTTTAGCTCCAGATACGCCTGATTTTAAAACAGAGGATGAGGTATTTTCATCTTTAAAATTGAAGGTTATTCCTCCGGAAGTCAGAGAATATCCAATACATGATATTCTGAACCCTAATGTTTTAGATAATTTAATAACCTTAGATGATATAAAGGGAGTGGTTCATTCTCATTCTTTATATAGTGATGGCTCTAATACTATAGCTCAAATGGCATCTGTATCTCAACAAAGTGGATACTCCTATTTAGTTATGACCGACCATTCACAGGCAGCATTTTATGCTAATGGATTGAAATGGGATAGAATTATTCAACAACAACAAGAGATTGATAAGCTAAATAAGGAAAATCCAGGTTTCACCATACTCAAAGGCATTGAATGTGATATTTTATCCAATGGTGATTTAGATTATACCCATGAAATTCTCTCAACTTTTGACGTTATTATCGCCTCTATCCATAGTATTTTAAAAATGGATGAAGAGAGGGCAATGTCCAGAATAATTAAGGCTATTGAAAATCCTTTTACACATATATTGGGTCATCCAACGGGTAGATTATTACTTTCGAGGCCTGGTTACCCCTTAGATATGAAAAAAGTGATAGATGCTTGCAGTGCCAACAAAGTAGCTATTGAACTTAATGCAAATCCGAGAAGATTAGATCTTGACTGGCAATGGATTCCTTATGCAATGGATAAAAATGTATTTATTTCTATTAATCCGGATGCTCACTCTTTAAAAGGAATTGACGACATTAAGTATGGCGTGAATATGGCCAGGAAAGGAAAATTGCAAAAGGGACTTTGTTTAAATGCCTGTGATGTATCTACTTTTTTAGACAGAATAAAAAAGTAAAATTAACCGTCTATTAACAAAATAAATAGCTTGCCATACTAAGAATTGAATAATTGTACCTATTTTTGCGGCTGATTTTAGTTTTATTAAATTTTAAAAAAAATGAATATGAACAGAAATAGTTTTTTCCTGATGTTATTTGTTTCATCAAGTATTTTAGTAAGCTGTGATTCAAAAAGTGATGTTAGAGATGCTGCAAAGGATAGCCTAAATCCAGAGGCTAGTGCGATGACAGCTACTGCTACAGACCCTTCAGCTATGTCTTCAGAGGCACCAACCGGTCCTACAACAACAGTAAGTTTTTCAGAAGAAAGATTTAACTTTGGAACAGTGGCTGCGGGTGAAAAGGTTCAGCATAATTTCAAAATTAAAAATACGGGTAAAGAACCATTAATTATTACTAATGCAAGTAGTAGTTGTGGTTGTACTGTGCCGGAATGGCCAAAAGAACCAATTGCTCCAGGTAAATCAGGAGAAATAAAGGTTGTTTTTGATAGCAATGGTAAAAGTGGTGCTCAAAGTAAAAGAGTTACTATCGTTTCTAATACAAATCCACCAGAATCTTTTCTTTACTTGGAAGGAGATGTTTCAGGCGGTGCTCCTCAAGGAAATTAAAAAAATCTAACCTTATAAAGGGAACCTCTTACAGGGGTTCCCTTTTTTTATATTATGCTGAATCTATACTTATCACTCATAAAGTTTAGTCATACTGTCTTTGCTTTACCCTTCGCACTCATTGGTTTTTATCTGGCCTATTTTAAATATCAACCAACCGATGTTATTACTAAATTTATTTTGGTGATTTTAGCCATGGTTTTTGCCAGAAGTTCTGCTATGGCCTTTAATAGGTATGTTGACAGGGAAATTGATGCCAAAAATCCTCGGACAAAAGATCGGGAAATTCCCTCAGGTAAAATCTCAAAACAAGCGGTTATTTGGTTTATTTTACTAAGTATGTTGGGCTTTATAACTACTACTTTTTTTATAAATAAATTATGTTTTTACCTTTCTCCCATTGCATTATTAGTGATATTGGGGTATAGTTTCACGAAACGTTTCACTTGGCTTTGCCATTATGTATTAGGTTTAGGTTTAGCCCTTGCACCTATTGGCGCTTATCTCACCATTAGTGGGGAATTTGATAGTTTAACTATAATATTTGGGTGTTGTGTTTTCTTTTGGGTAGGAGGATTCGATATAATTTATGCTCTGCAGGATGCTTCCTTTGATGCTTCCTTTCAATTAAAATCGATTCCCGCACAATTTGGCATAAGCAAGGCGATAATAATTTCAAGAATCTCCCATCTTTTATCTGCTTTATGTCTATTTTTAGGCGTTCTCTTATTGAATAAACAATACATCAGCATTGGATGGTTATCCTGGCTCGCCTTTGGTCTCTTTATTATACTGCTTATAAGACAGCACCTATTAGTTAACGATAAAGATTTATCCAGAATAAATCAGGCCTTCTTTACTACCAATGGGATGGCCAGCGTAATTTTAGGGTCATTTATTATATTGGATTTGTTTGTTTGATATTTTTTATCTCGTCACCCACGTGTATAATATCATTATCGGTTCCTGTCTTTAAGCAAGCGTTTAGGCCGAAGATGATTTTTTTATTTTCGAGATAATTCTTTGACATAAATGGTAAAATCTGTTCATTCACCGTTACCGTTTCAGGGTCAATACTTATAACCTTACATCTTGCACAGGGTTTAAAAGAATCAAAAATATGATTGTTTATTTCAATAGACTTCCAACTTTTTTCTTCATTAAGCTCACTATTATTTATGACTATATTTGGTCTGAAATGTAACATTGATACCTTTTTGTCTAAATGGCTGTTCAAGAAAGCTAAATTAGTTTCTGTACAAATTAAATAAGGAAAACCATCAGCAAACAAAACACCCTGTCCTTTATTTGCGTATTTTAGATCAACTTGTCTAAAAAAATCTGGTATCATTCTAACAAGCATGCAGCGTATGCCTAACGCCTCGGAAAACCAGTCGTCTATCATTTTATCTACTGATTGAACATCTATAACGTCATCCCAAACGTTTACCTTATATATGATACTTTTTTGATATGGAGGATTTAAATGAACTAAAATTGGGGGTTGATGTTTTTTCTCATTTTCTAATTGTAATAAATCTTCATTTATCATGCTAACTTTTATGCTGTACAATGAAGGAAACTCTCTAAGAGTGATCATTTTTTTTTCAGCATAACTCATTAACATAAACTTTCTATCATTTTTAAAGCCAGTAGATGTTACTTTAGCGATTGGAAGAGAAACCCCATTAAGTGATTTTATCGGATAAATGATTATTTTTGAGACAGTTTTCATAACCAATGACTAATTTTATAAAAAATAATACAATGAGGGATATAATTAAAATAATAAATGCGTCAAATTTTGTTTCAAACATTATCTGCATTATTATTTTCCTGGCTATTCCAATGATTGGATTTGCTCAAAGTTATAAAAGTTTGGTACAGAAAGGAAATGAATTTTATAATAATAAGTCTTATGCTGAAGCCCAAACATATTTTGCTGAAGCATTAAAGAAAAAGGACAATGACCTTGAATTAGTCGTAAAGTTAGGGGAATGTTTATGGCGCTGCAATAAAATGTATGAAGCTAATGGTATTTTTTCCTCGGTAGCCACCGCTCGTAATTTGCCGTCCTCATTTTATTTATACTATGGACAATCGCTAAGAGCTTCTGGTAATTATAGGGAAGCAAAAAACATGTTTTTGAAGTATGGCCAAATTAATCAGAGTATCGGTGATAATTTTGTGGAGTCATGTGATTGGGCAATGAAAAATGGTAATAAATCAGATGAATATGAAGTTATCAATGCTGGGTTTAACTCAAAAGAAGCCGATTTTTCGCCCGTTTCAATCCAAGGTGCTATTATTTTTTCGTCCACAAGAAATGCCAAGATTCAAAATTACAAAGCTGAAAATTATTCATCTCAAAAGGTTAGTTTACCTCAACCTGTCAGTTTCCAGGGAGTGAATAGTTCGTTAGCTCAAATTTCATTTTCTTCAAACCAATCATTCATCGCTTATTCTCAATGGACAATGAAGAAAAACACCAGATTAATACCAGAATCAGGTGTAAAAAGTAAAATTAAATGGGGAAATTATCAATTTGAAAATAATAGCTATAGTATAAATGAATTACCTTTTTCCATAAATCAAGGTTTAGCTAATTACGGATATCCCTATTTATCAAACGATGGAAATGCGCTGTATTTTTCCAGTGATATGGAAGGCGGATATGGTGGGATGGATTTATATGTTATTTACAGAGAAGGTTCCAACTGGACGACGCCTATAAATTTAGGACCTAAAATTAACTCTCAAGGTGATGAAATTAGTCCGTTCTTAAGGGGTAAATCTTTGTTTTTTTCCTCTAATTGGCATGCAGGCTTTGGAGGATATGATATTTTTAATGTTAATCTTAATGATAATAATGAGTGGTCTGCAGTAAATAATTTGGGACTTCCTATCAATTCTCCATTTGACGATTTTGATTATATGACCTTAGGAAATAGTGGCTTTTTTACTAGTAATAGAACAGGTGGTTTAGGGGCTGAGGATATTTATTCATTTAAAAAATCTTCTGCGGGTATTGTATTAAAAGTAGTTAATGCCTTGGACGGTGCACCTATTTCTGAGGTTAGAATAGAGTGGGGGAATTGTTTGTCTTCTGATAAGCCACCTATGCTTACGAATATTATCGGCTTTTACAACCTTAATGAAAATATTAATATTCCTTGCACGCTTACTTTTTTAAAAGAAGGTTTTTCATCTAAAAAGATAACATTAACCCAAGCTAATATTGATGCTGAAGAAATAACCATTCCTTTAATCAGTTTAGGCGAAATTTATTTGGGTCAGATATTTGATAATCAAACTAAACTCCCTTTAGGTGAGGTAGAGGTATCCATAGAAAATTTATCTAATTCCTCTAAAATGAATGCACAAAGCAGTTCAAACGGTGTTTTTGAATTTGCGTTGAAACCCAATACTACTTATAATCTTACGCTTAAAAAAGATGGATATAAGAATTATACCAAAACCATAAAGACAACTTTTGACGGTCGAGACAGGACAGTTTTGGGGGAAAGTTTTTTAACGAGGGGAAGCAATAATTCCTCACCTGACATTAAAGAGCGGCTGAATAAAGGGTTTTCTATTCAAATTTCAGCTCTTACATCTACTCCTCCTGCTAATCAGTTTAGTGACCTTTGGCGTATTGCTGACATTTATGTCAAAAGGGAAGACAATCAAGTTAAAATAAGAATGGGCGTATTTAAAACCCAAAACGAAGTTTTAATAGCTTTAGAAAGAGTTAGACAGAATGGTTATCCCCAGGCATTTATTGTGGAAGAGAGGAATGGACCCGGATTTACCAATTTGGTTCCAGTTGAAATGATTGAGATTGACAAACCTATTGAAATAACTAAGCCGAGCACTACAACAGAAATTCAGAAACCAAATATGGTTGTACCACCTACATCCAGTACCACGACGGTAATGTATAAAATTCAACTCGCTGCTTTAAGAGATACCAGATTTTTTGATGCAAAAAGGGTAGCACATTTGGGAACTATAAAGGATTATCAAAAGCCAAATAACATTACAGCTAAAGTTATCGGTGATTTTTCAGAGAATAACGTTAAACAAATACTGAGCGAGATTAGATTAGCTGGATTTAAGGATGCCTACATTGTCAAAGAAGTAAATGGCGTGTTAATTCCAGTCCCTGTTTTGAAATGATTTGAGTCCTAAACTTCTAAGTATATAATCACCTTACTTTTAAATTCAGCTAAATAATAACCTTTAGGAGTAATTATTTAGCTGAATTTTATGTTAATCGGTAAAGTAAAAGGGTATTATACTTTGATTAGTTAAATATAGCTTCAATAGGGGTTAAAGGCAAGTCAAAAGCGTCAGCTACTCCTTTATAAACCACTTTACCTTGTACAATATTGAGGCCAAGTTGAAGGGAAGGATTCTCTTTACACGCTTTTTGCCATCCTTTTGAGGCGAGTTGAAGGGCAAACGGTAATGTTGCATTGGTTAATGCAATCGTTGATGTCATTGGTACGGCGCCAGGCATATTGGCAACGCAATAATGGACTATATCGTCAATGATAAAAATAGGATCTTCGTGGGTGGTGGGTCTTGTCGTTTCAAAACAACCGCCCTGATCGACAGCAACATCTACGAGAACACTTCCCGGTTGCATATCCTTTAGCATATCTTTGGTAATCAATTTTGGTGCTTTTGCCCCTGGAATAAGTACAGCGCCAATAATTAAATCATGGTCTTTAATTAACCTTCTGATATTATATTCACTTGAATATAGTGTTGTTACATTAGAAGGCATGGTTTCTGAAAGATATCTTAATCTATTCAGGTTAAGATCTAAAATAGTAACTTTAGCCCCAAAGCCGGCGGCCATCCTGGCAGCTTGCATACCAACAATGCCACCACCTAATACCATTACTTTGGCAGGTTCTACCCCTGGAACACCTCCTAATAAAATACCTTTACCTTTTGCTGGTTTCTCCAAAAATTTTGCCCCTTCCTGAATGGACATTCTACCTGCCACTTCTGACATAGGTATGAGTAATGGAAGCGATCCATCAGCTTGTTCTACTGTCTCGTAAGCAAGGCAAATGGCCTTCTTTTCAATCATTGCCTTTGTTAAGGTCTCATTGGATGCGAAATGAAAATAAGTGAAAAGGAGTTGATTTTCTCTTATCAAATTATATTCCTCCTGAATCGGTTCCTTTACTTTAATAATCATCTCTGCTTGCTGATAAACAGAGGCAATATCTGGTAATATTTCAGCACCGGCATCTATATAGGCACTATCGCTAAAACCGCTGCCTAAACCAGCGTTGGTTTGAACATAAACAATGTGACCTTTTTTTATAAAATCTAACACGCCGCCTGGAGTTAACGCTACTCTGGCTTCTTGAGCCTTGATTTCTTTTGGTACGCCAATTTTCATTTTTTGTATTTTAGTTGGTTTTTGAGCGCGGCAAATTTAAGTATTTTA
The DNA here is from genome assembly GCA_030728245.1 of Saprospiraceae bacterium. GTDB lineage: Bacteria > Bacteroidota > Bacteroidia > Chitinophagales > Saprospiraceae > BJGN01. The sequence continues at coordinate 46,535 of JANQZX010000142.1, forward strand.
AGTCATAATCTCAATGATTTATTTTGAATTACTATCTTTGATTTATTTTAATTTCCTAGTATGTTTAATGATATTCAATTCATTTATTTCGATTTAGATGATACGTTAATGGATTTTTCCTCTGCTTCTAATGAAGCTTTTGTTCGTTTGATGGAGTATTACAATTTACCCAATGACCAACAATGTTTTGAGATTTATCAACGGGGAAATCACCAAACATGGCAGGAATTTGAGCAAAATTTAATTTCATCTCATGAACTTAGATCTTTAAGATTTGAACGATTCTTATCCGCTATGAATTGGCTTGATAAAGCTGACGCCTTTGAAATGAATGCACAGTATATATCATTTTTGATAAATGAATCAAATTTAATCACGGGCGCTCTTTCATTATTAAATTTCTTTAAGGATAAAATTCCAATGGGAATTTTAACGAATGGACTTAAAGAAGCACAAAGGCCGAGACTCTCCAAAGCTGCCATAACCCATTATTTTGATCACATAATAGTTTCTGATGAAATTGGCATGTCAAAACCTAATCAGGAAATTTTCACCCTGGCAAAACATACATCGGGAAACATACCCGCAGAAAATATTTTATTGGTTGGAGATAATCCATATTCTGATATTGAAGGTGCTCAGAAATTTGGATTTAAAACAATATGGTATAATTCAAAACAGAAAGAAATACCTCAACAAATAAAGCCTACAATGACGGTAACAAAATTAGAGGACATCATTCCTTCGTTTATTTTACACCCAAATATCTAGTTTTGTAGCTTGATTATTTATTTTATTAAAGAGATAGATAACGGCTTCTTTTCCTTTTTCTCCTATGTTTTCGGAATATTTATTTACATATAAATGAATATGTTTTCTAACAATTTCTTCGTCCATCTCTTGTGCATTCAATGTAATGTAAGGTAAACTTAGGGTAGGATACTGGAAAGCAAATTGAATGCTTTTTTTAATTAATCTATCTACCTTTTTTTTGATCTCCTGAGATAATCCTCTTTTTATGCCAATTCCACCTAAAGGTATGGGGAGGCTCGTTTCATTTTCCCAGTATTCTCCAAGGTCTATTATTTTCTTTAACCCCTTTGATTTATAGGTAAACCTATTCTCATGAATAATTAATCCAAGATCAATATCATGTTTTATAAGAGCATCTTCAATTTCTGAAAAAAGAAATTCGCTGGTATTTTTGGCATTGGGAAAAGCAAAATGAAGTAAAAAATTGGCTGTTGTAAATTTTCCTGGTATGCCTATCTTAAGATTTTCTATATCTTCTATATTAATTTCTTTGGAGGAAATTAATAATGGTCCACAATTATTTCCCAAAGCACTTCCAGCATGTAACAATTGGTAATCTGCCATTAATAAAGCCAGGGCGTGATAGCTTAGTTTAGTCACGTCCAACGTGTTCTGAAAAGCTAATTGATTTAGTTTTTCTACATCTGCTAAAATAATTTCAAACTCAAGTCCCTCTAAATCAATTCTTTTGTTAACAATTGCATCAAAAATGAAGGTATCATTAGGGCAAGGAGAAAAGCCCAATGTAATTTGCATATCTTTGTGACTTAAATGTTAAAAAATTGCAGGTAATTTACGAAGACAACCACCTTATTGTGGTAAACAAACCCGCTGGGCTATTGGTTCAAGGTGACAAAACAGAAGATGCTACACTTGGAGATTGGCTCAAAAAATATATTAAAGATAGATATAAAAAACCAGGGGATGTTTTCCTTGGTACAGTGCATCGTCTTGATAGACCAGTTAGTGGTGCCGTTATTTTTGCCAAAACGTCAAAGGCGTTGGTAAGAATGAATGAGTTGTTCCGGGATAACTTAATCACTAAAAAATATTGGGCTATAATAGCGTTCAAACCGCCATCGGAAAAAGGTATAATAACTCATTATATCGCTAAAGATGAGGAAAGAAATATTTCAAAAGCGTTATCTGCTCCCTCCAGACGTAACCCTGATGCTAAATACGCTGAAACTGCCTATGAACTATTTGGTATTATTGATGGTAGATTTTTGTTAGAAGTTACCCCTAAAACGGGTCGCCCACACCAGATAAGAGTGCAACTTGCTTCTCTTAACTGTCCCATTGTTGGTGACTTAAAGTATGGGTTTCCTACGGCGTTACAAGATGCTTCTATTGCCTTACATTGCCATTCCCTTTCATTTATTCATCCGGTTAAGAAAACATTGATCACCATTGAAGCAGAAACGCCCGATAAACATTGGTGGAAATTAATGCGGAATTTAACGAATAATTAAAAGGGTTATAATTTTGTTGATATTTCTTTTGAGATGATGTAGGCGCCTGTCCATGCCGATTGGAAATTGAATCCTCCGGTTAAGCCGTCTATATTTAAAACTTCCCCAGCAAAATATAGATTTTCTTGTATTTTGCTTTGGAAGTTTTTAAAATTTACTTCTTTGAGAGATACCCCTCCAGCAGTAACAAATTCTTCTTTATTGGTGCTTTTTCCTTTCACGTTTAGTGTGAATTTAGTCATATTTCGTGCTAAATCCTGCGTTTGTTTTTTTGTAAGATTAGCCCATTGTTGCGTTGATTGTATATCTGAGGTATGTAAAAGATACATCCAGAATCTATGGGGAATTTTATACATAACCACATTTCCTATTTGTTTTTTTGCGTCTGATTCCTTTATTTGTTTTATATCTGTTAATACATCGTCATAGGTCTGTGATATCCAATTTACTTCTATATCAAATTCGTACTTTAGTTCATGAAGTTCCACAGCTGCCCAGGCGCTCATTTTAAGTATGGCAGGTCCACTTAAGCCCCAATGAGTAATTAATACTGGCCCTGCGGTAGCATGTTTTAATCCTAAAATTTTAATAGACGCAGCAGGAAGACTAATGCCTGCGAGTCCATTTAACGCCTTATCGTTCACTTTAAAAGTAAATAAAGACGGAACTGCAGGGACTATGGTATGGCCCATTGAGGCTAAAATAGTCCATATAGACGGGCTACTTCCCGCAGTAATAATCAAGTAATCTGATAAATATGTTTTATCTGAAACAGTAACTTCCCATTTTGCATCCATTTTCCTTACGGCGTTAACACGACAACTAAGTTTAATATCCACATGATGCTTTTTACAAATTCTCATGAAGCATTCAATGATAGTTTCAGAAGAGTCTGTGATGGGAAACATTCTGCCGTCTGCCTCAGTTTTTAAGGCAACATCGTTTTTAGAAAACCATTCAATGGTATCTTTGGGTTGAAATTGTAGGAACGGGGCATAAAGTTCCTTTTCTCCTCTAGGATAAAACTTCACAAGGTCTCTGGCCTCGAAACAGGAATGAGTAACATTACATCGACCCCCTCCGGAAATACGAACCTTTTTTAATACCTCTTTATCCTTTTCAAGTATAGTAATTTTTATATTACTATGTTTTTCAGCGAGTAAACAGGCTGCAAAAAATCCTGCAGCGCCTCCCCCAATAATTAAAACAGTAGGTTTACTCATGGAAAAGTAGGGTGTTGCTTATGGTGGTCTGTTCTCGATTGGATAAAATGGGCCAGGGCAATAACTTGAGATTCCTGATATAAATTTCCCGTTATGGTTATACTGGTTGGTTTACCATTTATAAAGCCATTTGGTATTACAATACATGGATGTCCCGTATAATTGGTAATGGTCAAACTTGTTCCTCCCCAGGATGGATTCAGGTATAGATTAATTTTTGAAAAAACCTTTTCCTTCATCTCCTCCATGAGTATTTTACGTTTTCTATTGGCCTGAATATATTCCACCGCAGGAATAAATCTAGATTCTCTGAATTTATTAGGCCAAGCATTTTTAATTTGCCTTACAAGTAAATCATCTTTATTACTTCTCGTTAATTCATCGAAGGCAGCGGCTGATTCTGCTGATAAAATGGGAGATAAATAGGGGAGTTCGGGTAATTCAACGGGAATTAAATTTATTCCTTCTTTTTTCAATAGGGCTATAATGAGGCTATCTTGCTGTTTGAACGGATAATTTCTGTCAAAAGAACTTTTTAAGTAGCCTATTTTTAAGGATTTTATATTCAACGTTGCATTATAATTAAATGGAAATTCCTGCACAGAGACATCTTTGTTGTCCTTTCCCTGAATTACAGAAAACACCAGGGCACAATCTTCTGCTGTTCTGGAAATCGGGCCTATTTTGTCCATTGTCCAACTCAGTGCCATAGCTCCATGTCTGCTTACTCTTCCAAAGGTGGGTCTAAGTCCTGTAGTTCCGCAAACAGTAGAGGGTGAAACAATACTTCCTAATGTTTCGGTACCTATGGCAAAGGGCATTAATCCAGCGGAAACAGCTGATGCACTGCCAGCAGAGGAGCCACTTGATCCGCTTTCTATATCCCACGGATTTTTAGTAGTACCTCCAAACCATACATCGCCCCAAGCTAATGCTCCCATAGATGTTTTAGCAATTAGAACCGCGCCTGCAGCATTCAGTTTTTGAATTACTGTCGCGTTTTCATTAATCACTTGATCCTTATAGGGAGTTGCTCCCCAGGTAGTTTTATATCCCTCTGTGGACAATAAATCTTTTGCACCATAAGGTATTCCGTGTAAGAATCCACGATATTTACCAGCAGCTATTTCTTCATCTGCCTTTTTTGCTTGCTTAAATGCCAGATCTTCTGTTACCGTTATAACACAAAATAAGCTGCTATTGTACTTTTTGATCCTTGATATGAAATATTGAGTGAGTTCTAAGGAACTGATTTGCTTCGATTTAATGAGATAGGCTAGTTCTGAAATGGAATACCAGGGGAGTTTTGCCTTGTCTATTTTAAATGGTTTTACCATACTCAGAGTTAATCCGGAGGCTCCTGTTGGCGACTGGAATCCCGACGGTCTGGGGTCAAAAACAAAAGCTGGTGACACGCCATTGTCAATGTCCTTTTCTCTGTTTTTACTAAATCCCTTGTTTAACTCTGACACACCAGGCAGTAAAGAATCTATCTCTTGTTCGGAAAAATGTAGCCCCATAATATTTGCAGCTTCCTTTATGGAATCACTCGTGATGATTGGTTCTATCATTTTTTCAAAAAAAGCGCCAAAAATAAAGGTACAAACTAAAATTATTGCTGTTGAAATGCCTGATTTTTTCATAGAGTTGGGTTAATTTCCAAAATTAAAAAACTAATTCCATTTTTTCATTTTACTTTTGTTTATGCTTAATTAAATAATGATAGAATGAATTCGGAATTAAAGGTTTTTAAATTTGGTGGCGCTTCTCTAAAAGATACCGCTTCATTTTTAAATGTGGCAAATATTCTTAAAACTCAAACACCTGATGTAGTCGTTCTCTCTGCCTCTGGAAAAATTACGGATAAACTTGAATCCTTAATTCAGGCATACCATAAAAAATCAATAGAGCAACAAGACATCTGGCATGATATTAAATCTTATCATATTGCTTTGGCTGCTTCTCTTTTAGATCAGACAGACGAAGTTTTTGATGTTATCAATGATTTATTTGTTGAAATAGATTGGGTCTTAGACGAAGAGCCTGGTGCAGATTTCAATTACTGTTATGACCAAATTATTGGCATAGGTGAATTATTATCTACCAGAATCATGCATGCATTGTTACTTAAGTTAAATATGAAGGCTGTTTGGATAGATGCGCGCGATATAATTACTACCGATGATAATTACAGAGAAGGTTGGGTGTTTTGGAATGAAACGGATGTGAAATGTAAAAAGGTAATTGAACCTCATATTGCTAACGGTTCTTTAGTTATTATACCTGGTTTTATTGGTTCTACCATAGATAATAATACTGTTTCATTAGGGAGAGAAGGCTCCGATTATTCAGCAGCCATTCTTAGTCATTGTTTAAACGCTCATAGTTTGACTATCTGGAAAGATGTTGCAGGAGTATATAATGCTGATCCAAGGTTTTTTACCGATGCCGTTTTATTACCCGTCATTTCCTATCAGGAGGCTATTGAAATGACCTACTACGGCGCAAAAGTGATTCACCTTAAAACCATTAAACCACTAAAAGCCAAAAATATACCTCTAAAAGTTAAATCTTTTATTCAGCCTGAGCTTGAGGGGACTTTTTTTGGTGGAATTGAAAAAGTTAATTATCCCCCCATTATTATTAAAGAATCAAATCAGATTTTACTGACTATTGAACCCAAAGATTACTCTTTTATAGCAGAAAAGGATTTATCATTTATATTTAATGTTTTTCATGAAATTGGTTTTCAGGTTAATTTCATGCAAAATACGGGCCTTCATCTTTGTATCTGCGGAAGTTGTCCTTTTTTTGATGCTAATCAATTAGAGCAGATTCTTCAACCAAATTTTGCCGTAAGTATTCAAAATAATTGCAACTTAATGACCATAAGGCATTATACGAATGAATTGAAAATCAAAATGATGGAAAATGTGCAGGTTTTAGTCATAGGCGATGTAAATGGTACTTTTCAAATGATTTACATGGATATTGCGAAGTGAGAAAGTTATCGTTGGAATCTTCTTTTTTAGATAGTCTTAAAGGCCTTGTTAGAGGTGATTTATCTGAAAAATCTTTCCTTTTAGGGGTTAGTGGTGGAAGTGATTCGATGTGCCTTGCCAATTTGTTCTTAAAATCTGGACTAAAATTTGGTGTCATCCATATAAATTATTCACTTCGAGGGAGTGAATCTGATGAGGATATGAATTTTGTAATCACCTGGGCTAAAAATAATGATATCGAGTGCTTTGTTAAGGTTATAGACACACCTTTTATCCTATCTAATCAAGGGGGAAATGTGCAACAATTGGCCAGAGATTTTCGCTATTCCTTTTTCGAAGAAACCAGATTAAAATACCATTTTGATTTTATTTGTACCGCTCATCATGCCTCCGATTGGTTAGAAACGGTTATTTTTAATGTCTTGAGAGGTGGCTTTCTTCATGCCCTTATCGGCATACCTGCTATTAATGGAGCTATTTTGCGCCCTCTTCTATCGTTTCCTAAAAAGGAAGTTAATGATTATCTCATTCAAAATGATATACCTTTTCGCACCGATTCAAGTAATAACAAACTAATATATCATAGAAATTTGATTAGGCATCAAATTATTCCTGCATTAATCAAAATTAATCCTTCTTTATTATCTACTTTTTTGAAAAACAAAAGGGTTTGGTCAGAATTAATCATGATTAAAAATGAATTCGTTGCACGTGAAACTAAAAAATTAGTTACTCATTTAACCGCCAACGAATTTCTTATAGATATTGATGGTTTAAATGCGAGTTTAGCACCCGTTACTTTTTTATATGAAATTTTAAGTCCATTGGGTTTTACCTCAAAAATGATTTATGAGATCGTTGAAATGAAGGAAAAGTCAATGTCAATTGGTTCTGTTTTTATACATAATGATATAAAAATTATTAAGTTGGAAAAGTATCTGAGGTTAATAAAGGAAATTGAATCTCCTTTAGTTGCTAAAGAAATAGAGATATCTCAAAATGGAAATATCGAATACGCCAAGGGTAAAAGTATTTCATTAAAGAATAGTAGTAAGATTCCTGAAAATTTAAATCAGGGGCCAGAAAAAATTTTCGTGGATGTAAAAAAAATAATTTTCCCATTGTATATAAGAAAATGGAGATTTGGAGATTTTTTTTACCCAATAAACATGAATAATCAGCGAAAAAAAATCCAAGATTATCTCACTGATAAAAAGATGGATAAATTTAAAAAAGAAGAGGTGTATCTTCTTGTTGATGCCAATAATCAAATTATTTGGGTCATTGGTTTAAGACAAGATAATAGGTGTAAGATTGATTCAAATACCGAACATATCCTTATATTTGAGCATAAAATAAATTAACATGAGAATTATTATCCTTTCAATCATTAGCACATTTTTCTATATAAATTCTATGTCTGCCCAAGGTAGTGACACTAAGCAAAACGGTTTAGTAGTTAAATTATCAGCTACCTGGTGTCCTGTTTGTTCTGGTGCAGCCTGGAATTCTTATAACTCGCTTTTAAATAATGTAAAAAATAATGCCTTTTATTTTACGGCACATTCAAGTTCAACCTCAAGACTTTTCTCTCAAACTGGCTCTGATATCATAAGAAACTTTGATCAATCTGCTTATCAACCGGCTTTTTATCTAAATGGTCTAAATAAGGGATCAGGGGGATCCGTAACAGAAAGGGAAATCAAAAATGCTATTGAAGATGATGTAACTAAAGAGCCGTCAGCGCTGATGAAAACAGTAGCAAGAGCGTCGGGAAATACAAGTATTAAAGCACAGGTTACCCTTACTTTTCCCAAGTTGATGACAGGGAACTATACGATGGGGCTATATTTGGTTGAAAAGGTAGTTAAAGAAATTCAAGCTGGGTTATCAGGCACCGTTGAACACAAAAATGTGCTTAGAAATTCATTCTTTACTCATAGTTTTGGTGAAGATCTTCCTGGTACTTCTTTTGCTGCGGGGTATTCAAAAACTATCTCTGCTTCCATCAATCTACCAGCTAACTCATCTGCTTCCAATTTTGAAGTAATAGCTGTTTTATGGAAAAAAAATGGTGTAAAATATGAGTTTGTTAATGTTCACGGAACTTCTGACATGGCTGGTGTATTAACGAATATTTCTGAAAAAGTAGATGAAAACTTTAATTTCATAGTGACAAACGCTACACTAAACGACATTGAGTTTCAATTCTCCAGCCTTTCTTCGCCTTTAAAAGGGATTAATGTGCAATTAAGAGATATATTAGGAAGAACGGTTAAACAAGAAAGAGGTATTCAGTTTTCAAATGAGTTACAAAAAATGCATTTTTCTAACCTGAATTTAACTCCGGGAACCTATATTATTTCTTTTGAATCACGTGAATTTCTTATTTCAAGAAAGGTGGTGATTAAATGAGTGTATGTCTTGATATAGATTTACTTCAGGTTCAGCCCTTTATTAAAATTAGAAAAAAGCCACAGGGAAATGAAATTTTTGATACTGTAAGAAAAAAATGGCTTATTCTCCAACCTGAAGAATGGGTCAGGCAGTTAATGGTGTTGTATTTATCAAAAGTGCTTCAAATTCCATTAAACCATTTTTCTATTGAAAAAGGAGTATCTAAAGGTCTCAAAAAGGGCAGGTGGGATATATTAATTTTTGACTATTCCATGAAGCCATTTTTATTGATAGAATGTAAATCTCCCAATATCTCTTTAACAGAAGATGTTATTTATCAAGCTGCAGTATATAATATTGAGTTAAAAGCCCCATATATTGCCGTTACGAATGGTTCAATGACTAGTTGTTTTAGGATAGATAAAGAAAACCATGGCTTTACTTTTCTTACCGGCTTTCCCGTTTATCCTACCATATAATGTTACTTTATGAATGTGCAAATTGAAAAGTTATATAAAATAGCTGCCTCAAATAAAAGATGGATTATAGGCCTGATGTCAGGGACTTCTCTAGATGGTTTGGATATTGCTCTTTGTCAAATTACCGGCGCTGGATTACATACTAAAGTAGAAGTTAAGCATTTTAAAAGCGTTAGTTATACTAACCAAATTAAGGATAATATCCTTGCTGTTTTTGCAAAAAAAAATATTTCATTTGAGGTATTAACTCTTGTAAATCCATGGTTAGCAAAGATTCATTCTGAAATGATTTTGTCCACTCTTAATGAATGGCAGATAAAACCATCGGAAATAGATATTATAGCTAGTCATGGTCAAACTGTTTTTCACTCGCCTTTCAGACTTCATAAAAACAAAGAATTTGGGAATGCGACGTTACAAATAGGTGATGGAGATCATATTGCCGTCCATACGGGTATTATCACTATAAGTGATTTTAGACAGAAGCATATTGCTGCAGGGGGAGAAGGGGCTCCTTTGGCGCTGTATGGTGACTGTTTACTTTTCAATGAAATAGGTGTTCCTACTATTTTATTAAATATAGGTGGTATTTCCAATTTCACCTATCTACCTGGTACAGACAATTTTGATGGGGCTTTAGTAACGGATACTGGTCCTGGAAATACATTATTAGATGCTGTTGTGAAACAGTTTTATCCTCATTTGGCCTTTGATGTAGACGGAGTAATTGCTTCGTCAGGAAAAATAAATTATGAAGTTCTTAAACTTTGGAAAAGTTTGCCCTTTTTTAGTGAATCTATTCCAAAAACAACGGGGCCAGAATTATTTGAATTGTCTTCTCTAATAACTATGAGTAAAGAAAATTTAGGTGTCGTTCTAAATCCTCAAGATTTATTAGCTACATTAACTCTTCTAACTGCTGAAACAATCACAGATTGCATAAAAAGGGAAGTGCCAAATTGGAAGGATACCAAGAAATTTGGTAGCGGAGGTGGATGTCATAACAAGCTCCTTATGTCTCATATTCACAGGCTTTTGCCCGGCTCAAATTTCATGAATCCCTCTATTTTGGGTATTCCCGGCGATGCAAAGGAGGCTGTTCTTTTTGCCGTATTAGCAAATGAAACATTATCCGGAGGCAAAACCAGTTATGGTGATAACCCTTCTGTTTGTATGGGTAAAATAAGCCTTCCTTCCTAGCTTATCGTTGTAAGACTACCTGCATGGTTTTGTGTTGTAAGCCTTGCCTAATGTGAACAAAATAAATGCCATTTGACAAATCACTTACATCCATTTGTAAATTTTGCTCTCCAGCATACATACCATTCCATTTTTGCTGCTTGATGGTTTGACCCTGCCCATTCATCAAATGTAGATAACAATCTCCTCCAACAGATTGAAATGTCAGATTTATTGGTCCCCAGGTAGGATTAGGATATAGTTCAACAAACATAGGTAAAAGAACTTCATTTACGGGTGTGGCCGTTTGACAATTCTTAATAATTGGAAGCTTAACAAAATCGTTAAATATAAGCTGTTTAACTTCATTTTCTTTAACCCCAAACCAATCAACCAGGATAGAACCATAGATATTCCTAAAATCTATCTGCATCGAAACACCGGCTTGAGAGGGTACTGGATTGGGAATCTGTACATTTTCTCCAGTTATTCTATTTTGAACACAAGTACCAAATAAAAATAAAGGTGCGGCATTACCGTGATCGGTTCCACCACTATTATTAGACTGAATTTGTCTTCCAAATTCAGAATAGGTCATTCCAACGACCCTATTTGAGAGATTTAAGAGTTCAAGGTCTTTTTGAAAGGCTTCAATAGCTGTAGATAAACTACCCAGTAATTCAGCATGTGTACCTGTGGTATTATCAGTAGATATGGTCTGATTTGCATGAGTATCAAATCCACCAATTCTTGCTATATATACCTTACTTTTTAATCCTCCTGATATAAGTAAGGCGATGGATTTTAATTGAGTAGCCAGGCTATTATTGGTAGGATATACAGCTAAATTTTTTCCTTTTTCTGCCGCTTTTTGAATTAATTTCGAATAAGCATTTGTTTGAAGAATTGATTTTTGCAAATATTTCAACTCTTCGCCATAAGAAATTGATTCAAAATTTTCAGCGTCATTTTCGGCTAAAGTCCTTAGGTTTTTTGGATCATTTACCGCTATACCAAAATTTCCAGAGGCACCTTCACAAGTTTGTGAAACGGTGCTGCCGATAGTCAATGCAAATGGATCAGGATTTTCAATAGAGGGATATTTTTCCGGAAATCCAGGATATTTTGAATCGAGGAATCTTCCAATCCATCCGGTGTTTATATACTCATTAGATGTGGA
>JANQZX010000143.1 GCA_030728245.1 Saprospiraceae bacterium
GTTCTATGATTTTCCCTTTATTTCCAAAACCATTAAAGAATTGGAAAAAACAGGAAAATGGACGTTCAGCTTTCTGGGTACTGATATAGACGCTTTTCATGTTGGAGAAATGTTAAATATCAAAAAGGGAAATACCATGCAATTTAATAAAATGGAAATGAACAAAACCTTCAGCCAGGTAGATCATAGCTTGAAGAACTATTTTCATAACAAACAATCTGGAAATTACGAACAGGATTTTCTACATCCAACGGACGAGAATATTTAACACAAACACAATAAAACCAACCATATTATGAACGTACATATCATCCGAGATGAACATTGCCCTCTGGCTGTGTATCAGAATGTCTTTGACAAATTAAGCAAATCCATTGGTATCATAAATTTTATTAAATCAAAGGATGACGCCTTAATTCAAGATGACACAGATGATATGTTCGATGAAAAGGAGAGGAAACCAATAAACAAATACCATTTCCTCTCCTTCTCCCAATTATATGATATTTGCGAAAAGTACAGGAAGAAGTACAATATTGATAAAAATGATCATGTTTTTCTTCTCTCCGGTGCAAATAATTATCAGAATTGGTTCAGTAATATGGATCATGAGGGAAATAATTATTTTGTACAAGTAACAGAATGGGAATTATTTTTTGGTACTGAAATAGAGGTTTCCTTCATCCTCTGCTATCAAGTGATGGCTTGGCTACTCAAAAGAAAATTATTTTCCTCTGAAAGCAAAGTAAAGGCTGCTGTGCATACAAAAGCAAGAGGTTGCATGATGGACTTTTGTCAGAATAAACGGGATATCACCTTGAAAATCAGAACGGCAGATCTTTGCCCCGATTGCCTGAATATCATAAAATCAAAGGATGTTCCCCTTAACTTTTTAAATCAGGTTTTCTTCTTATGGGAGGAAATTAGAAAAAATATTATATTCAGAGAAAGGGCAGAATTTCTGAACAGAACGGGAAGGATGATTATCAACCCTCCTAAGAAAACCCTTTTCTTTCCCGATTATGGAGATATTGTTGTCAGGCTTTCACCACAACAAATGGCCTTCTACCAACTGTTTATCAGTGAACCTAATGGAATAAATATGAACAGTCTAATAGACCATGCCAAGACCCTAAAAGATTATTATTTTAAAATCACCGGAAATGATGACATAGCTGCTACAACAAACATTTATGCGATTAAAGATAATGTGGCTTCACAGCTCCTATCAAAAATAAACAAAAAACTGGTTGTAAACCTAGGGAAAACGTTAGCGTCCTATTACACCATAGAAAGACCCCTGAATGAGCCACATAAAATACGGATTAACAGGGAATATGTTACCCTTTTGCCCTAATATTGTCGGTTACAAAAACGGAAAAATACCCAGAAAGGTTAATCCCCCAGCTATAAATCCGATGAAGGCTAACCAGGTAATGTTTTTGAAATACCAGATAAAGTCTATTTTTTCCATGCCCATGGCCGCAACGCCTGCGGCAGAGCCAATGACAAGCATGCTGCCACCTGTTCCCGCTGAATAGGCTATAAATAACCATAGTTTACTATCCATTGGAAATTGATCCATAGGGTACATACCCATCGTGGCCGCAACTAAAGGGACATTATCAATGATAGCAGAGAATATGCCAATGAGGAAAATGACCAGATCCTGATTGGGTACTATTTGTTGTAGATGCATGGCCATATTCATTAAAAAGCCTGTTTTTTCACCGTTTAACGCTATCACAGCTACCGATTCTAAGGCTCCTACCCCTAAAAGAATGCCCAGGAAGAATAATATACTGCTCATTTCAATCCTTGATAACGCATGAAGAGCACTAAATAAATGCTTTTTACTCTTATCGAATTTTTCCTCCGGATGAATATATTCTGAAACCAACCAGACTATGCCTAAAGAAAGCATCATGCCCATGTAAGGAGGTAAATGAGTGAACGTTTTGAAAATGGGAACAAAAATAAGACCTCCAACCCCTATAATTAGCATGGTGTTACTACTGAGTAACTTATCGCTATGACTTGTTTTATTTGTCATGTTACTATCTGATGAAGATAGATTACCTTTCATTCCTTTCAAAAAAGAAGCAACGATTAAAGGTACAACTAAAGTAACAACAGATGGAATAAGCAGAAAAATAATCAAATTTATCGTACTCACCTTCTTGCCAATCCAGAGCATGGTTGTGGTCACATCGCCAATGGGTGACCAGGCACCTCCAGCATTAGCTGCTATAATAATCATGGAAATGAAGAATAACCTATCCACCTTAGACGGAACCAACTTTCGCAACAATGATACCATGACAATGGTCGTCGTCAGATTGTCAAGAATGGCAGAAAGGAAAAAGGCAATAAAACAGGTTATCCAAAGTAACTTAGTCTTATTTTGCGTTTTAACCATCTTAGTAATTACGCCAAATCCCTTATGCAAATCAATCAACTCAACAATGGTCATTGCGCCTATCAGGAAAAATAAAATTTCTGCGGTTTTGCCTAAATGATGCAATAAAACGTCCTCTAAAGAAGCAGTTTGATGCAAATGATCCAGAACTTCAAGGTTTCCTATAGAGA
>JANQZX010000144.1 GCA_030728245.1 Saprospiraceae bacterium
GCATTCAATGAAACCCAAAGAATGGCCTTAAAAGCCGACCCCGGTTTCTTTAATCCTTCGTTACCAGATGCTGGAAAAGCAGGATTGGAAGCGGCAAGAGCCATTGGAATGATTTCCTACAGACATTATAATACTTACGCTGTAACTCAGGCTGAATCAGCTGAAACAGATAAGATAGAAAACTTTAAAGCCGCTTCCTATCAACAATATCAAGGCTTGAAATTGTGGAAAAGATTTAATCCATGGTCTTATTTTACGCTGTCTAAGGCAATGGATAGTCATGATGTGGGCAGAAAGGCGGGGGGTGTGGAAAATGCACTGGGGAAAATTAAAAGTAAAACCTTTGTCATTGGTATTAAAACAGATATCCTATTTCCCATTGAGGAACAAAGGTTTTTAGCTAAGAATATTGAAGGTGCTTCTTTTTTTGAAATTGATAGTATTTACGGGCATGACGGTTTCTTAGTGGAGTATAAACAAATTACCTTATTGATTAATGCGTTCCTAAATGGTATGGAATATTCCCATGAGCTTCCTCTTTATGAACCGGCTTTTTTAAAATCAGCACTGCCTGGAACAGAAAGATTTTAATTCGTTTGAATTTTGTGTATTTTGCATAGCTCATTGATTAAATTCTACCCGCTGTGTCCGATATCGCCGTTATTATCAATAAAAAGCATGAAAATCATGCCAATGCCGCTGTTTGGCTTCCTTTTAAAAGAACATTTCCTGAGGCAAGTTTCTTTTTCACGGAATATTCAGGTCATGCTACTGAATTAGCAAAAATGGTAGCTTTACAGGGGAATATTATCATCGTCGCTGTAGGGGGTGACGGTACTGTAAATGAAGTAGTTAACGGTATGATGATGGTTTCTCAAGAAGTGAGAAGTACTCTTTCCCTGGCGATTTTACCAGTAGGTACCGGCAACGATTTTGTGAAAAGTACTGGCCTGAATCATTCGATGCAAAGCCTCATTCAAGCTATTCAACAAAATAAATTTGCCTTAATTGATCTCGGGAGCGTAACTTCTCTGAAAAATGGTAAGGACGAAATAAGGTATTTTGCCAATATTGCCGATGCCGGTATAGGTGGCTTGGTTGCTCAAAAGTTTCTCGGTCTGGTTCGATGGCTTCCCGCTTATCTGGCCTATCAAATCAGTATTTTAAGGGCTTTTTTAAGCTTTAAACACGCTTTAGTAGCCATTAAAGGGGATAACTTCGAGTATAAAGGAAAATTGTTGTCCCTTTGTGCCGCAAATGGTCAGTGGTTCGGTGGTGGATTGGGTATCGCTCCTCACGCCGATATTCAAGACGGAAATCTTGCTTTTGTTATTCTTGGCGATGTTACTCTTTTTGATTATTTGAAATATCTCCCAAAAGTTAAAAGAAAGGAATTTATCGATCACCCCAGTTTGTTTTATTATAAAGGTAAGTCTTGCGAAATTGAGGTACTGGAAGGGGATAATTTAATTGAATTGGATGGCGAATTTCTAGGCCCCGCTCCGGCAAAATTGAGTATTCATCCTAAAGCCATCTCACTTATCGGGATACTCACTTTCTTTCTTTTCTTTTTCCCTTCTTTGTTGATTAGCCAGAAACGAGATTTGTTCCTACAGAAACAATTGGAAAAGGAAGTTGCAGGATTTAAAGGAGATGTTGGTATCTACGTTTATGACCTGAAAAAGAATAAAGTAGTCGATATTCATGCCGATACGGTGTTTCCAACGGCAAGTATTGTAAAAGTACCTATTCTTTTAGGGGTTATGGACAAAATTAAAAAAGGTGATCTCGCCTATCATCAAAAATTAACATATAAAGATTCTCTGCTATACGAAGGGGAGGATATCCTTGGTTCCTTTAAGAACGGTGAAACCATTGAGTTAAGCAAAGTGATAATGCTGATGCTAACTACCAGTGATAATACGGCTTCTTTATGGTTACAATCTCTGGCGGGTACTGGCCTGTCTATTAATGCATTGATGGCTCAACTTGGATTTATTCATACCCGAGTAAATAGTAGAACGCCTGGTAGAGAAAATAATAGGGATAAATATGGCTGGGGGCAATCAACGCCTAAGGAATTAGTGCAATTATTTCAGCAAATGCTAAAGGGTAATTTATTGGGAAAATCATCAGATGATTTAATGATAAAACGTTTGGGTAGGAATTATTGGGATGAGGAGGCGTTGGCTGAAATTCCTGCGGGTATTTTTACCGCTTCAAAAAATGGGGCCGTAAATGCAAGTAGGAGTGAGGTCGTTTATGTTAACCATCCTAAAAATCCCTATATATTTTGTATTATGACCGCTAATAATTCCGATAAAAGCTGGGAAGCTGATAATGAGGCTTGGATGCTAACCAGAAAATTAAGTAAATACCTTTGGCAATATTTCAATGGATAATCAATTTTTATGAGAATTAATCTTTTTCTGTTCATTCTATTTTTTCCAGTTCTATTAATGTCACAATCTCTTCGGGATAGCAAGCAAAGGTTTATTACCCTTTCGGAAGAGTCTATTATCAATAATGAAGCTAACCTTTTTACGTTTTCATTAGACTTTAAACACGAAACGCCCTTTCATTGTGCTTCCGTTGCCTGGACTGAAAATCATGAAGGTGAAAAACCCAATAGTCATTTTTTATTTTCCTTTTCTAAGGATAGTGTGAAGTGGACGCCTTATGAATCTTTAATTTCCGATGAACATGCTGTAGATATTCGGGATCAGTTTGCAACAAATCTGCTGTTTTTTGAGAAGGAATACCAGTTTGTAAAAGTTCAGGTAGTTGACGGATATGGTAAAGTGAGCAAGAATGTATCTGAAATAAAGATTAATTTTTTTAGTCCGGGTATGGAACCCGCGTTAAGTTCATTTCAGGAATCGGTAAGTGAAAAATCTTCGTGTGCCTGTCCGCAGCCAAAATTTAAAAGCAGGGTAGATTGGCGTTGTCCGCAAGGGCCAACGTCGCCATCCATTACCACGGTGTCCCATCTTGTGGTTCATCACTCAGCGGGGACTAATGTTTCCAATGACTGGGGCGCCATTGTCCTGGCTATCTGGAATTTACATGTTTATACAAATGGTTGGGCCGATGTAGGTTACAATTGGTTAATTTCTCCTGACGGGACCTTGTTTGAAGGCAGAGGAGGAGGGGATAATGTTATGGGTGCCCATTTTTGTGGTAAAAATTCTGGCACTATGGGCGTTTGTCTCATTGGAACCTATACCAATGCGACGCCTCCTGATACCATGATGGCAAAACTAAGTGAAATTTTTGCATGGAAGGCTTGCCAAAGAAGCATCGATCCCAATACCCAGACTTTTCACGCAAGTACTGGCTTCAATTTATTTGGCATTTCCGGTCACAGAGATGGCTGTGCTACAGAATGTCCAGGACAAAAGGTTTATGACCAAATAGCCTTGATAAGAAAAACAAGCCAAAATAAGGTTCTCGCCTGTTCTGCCACGGCTACAAAACAATGGCCCGACGGATTAGAATGGATAAACATCCGACCTAATCCTATATCGGATACTGAAAGTTACCTCGATGTGTATTTGTCCAAAACAGGTCCATTCTTATTTCAGATTATAAACATGGACGGACAGATTTTATTGGAGGAAAAACCTTTAATCCAAGCAGGCATAAACTCTTTATCGCTGAAAAATATGGCTAATTTACCCAAAGGTAATTATGCTATTAAACTTCAATTTGGGCAAAAAGTCGTTACAAAAACCGTTGTTGTTCAATAACCGATAAGTTAAAAAGGAACTTGACGGATGTCAGGATATTTACCTTGCAGGGTTCGTTTTTTATCAAACATAAAAAAGGATGGCGTTGCATTGATATGATAATCCATCACAGGCTGACTTTGCCACTTTTTCAGGTCGCAGTAATGTCTGAACATAGGATATTCCTTCATTACTTTTTCAAATGCCTCTTTATCATCATCTACGCTGACAGCTACCACCGCCCAATTTTTCTTTCCCGCCAGTTTTTCCTTCAAAACAGGTAACATTTGTTGGCAATGAGGGCACCAGGTAGCCCAAAATACCAAAATAATGGTATCGGCGGGGCTTTCAAGGAAGCTTGCTGCATTTCCCGAGTAATCAGGTATTTTGATAGCGGGAGGATTAAAGCCAATTTTCAGTGAATTGTAAGCAGCGAGACGTTCTTTTAATTCTTTCTCCTCCAATTCATCTGTACATTGTTGGGTAGCGCTATAGGTTTCGTCTAAATATTGCAACAAAGCGGGTTTATCCAACTGTTTGAAACCTTCTGTTAAAAATTGTCTTGCGAAATCAGCGGTTTCCTTGTTTTTTCCAAACTTAATCATTACGGTATCAACAGCCATTCTTAGGTTTGCATCAGCTTCAGGGCCAGGCTGTTCTTGCAGAAAAAATCCAAAATACGCCAAAATATGCTCTACATATAAAGGAGTGAAAAGTAAAGACGGATCAGAAGCATCAATGCCCTTCCAGTATTTGTCCTGAAAATCTTTTTCCTGACCTTTTAACGGTAATTTTATGTTAGGAAAGTAGAAGGGGCGGTTAGCCACCATTTTTCCTGCCAGATTACTTTTATTTTCCTTTACAAACTTGTTGAAATTAAGGTCAAAATCTTTCATTTCACGTTCAATTTCCTTGATAGCTGTGGCATAAAACGCATTGGTTTTGTCGGGATAAATATCGGTAAATTGTATTAGCGCCCTGTTTCTTTCTTGCGCTTTATAAGCGGATTCCTTGTAAGTATACCATTTGGTATTTAAAGGGGAACCGGTGAACGTTGCAGCTCCTTCTGGTTTGTCAGCATCAATGGAAACATCAAAACCAAGAGTGTCAGCGATAATGATATCAACAAATTTTCTTTGTTGTGGATTAATAATAATTCTATATACACCCGCCTGGAAATTCTCAACGGGAACGGTGAATAAAAATTTACCGTCTGTTACCTTAGTATCTGTAACAGGTATCTCCTGTCCGTTAAACTTGGAAAGAACGAGATTATTTATTGGAGTGCCGGTTTTCAAATTTCCATTGATCTGGAAAAAATTCTGGGCATAAATAGATACTGAAAAAAATAAAATAATAGAAAAAATGGCAATGATTCTTTGAATTTTCATAGTATTTTGGCAAATCTTAAAGATGAATAACAAAAGTAATGATTTATAATCTTAAAACAACCAAATAAAATGTCCTATTGTCTTTCCGTTCAAAAACTACCCGAAAATCACGTTTCCCGATATTATCACGACCATGTTTATGGTGTCCCGATGGAAGATGATAGTCTTTTATTTGAAAGACTGGTTATGGAAATTAATCAGGCAGGATTAAGTTGGGTAACTATTCTAAATAAACAGGAAAACTTTAAAAGGGCTTTTGATGATTATGACCTGGAAAAAATGGCTCACTATGGGGAGGATAAAATCGATGAGTTATTGCAGAATCAAGGAATAATAAGGAATCAATTGAAAATAAGGGCGGTCATTCACAATGCTAAAGTAGTACTCCAATTAATTGAAAAGTATGGAAGTTTTAAAGCGTGGCTCGATGTACATCACCCAGCTGAATTACAGGACTGGATTAAACTGTTTAAAAAAACCTTTAAATTTACAGGCCCGGAAATTGTCAGGGAATTCCTTGTTAGTTTGGCTTATTTACCTGGTGCCCATGATGAATTTTGCCATTTAAAAAAATAAATGAGTGGGGGTTGCTTTAATTAGGTGAAACCTATATAAAATAATTCTTTATTACGTTTAATTAATAAATTATCTTCGATGTTTATTTTGAATAGCTGAAAAAATGAATCTATTGATTTCCTGGAAAAAAATAATACTGGCAACCATCTTTTGGAGCGTCACCAACACGCTATTTGGCATTGATATTTATTGGATTGGAGGGTCAGGGAAATGGTCCGATTTGAGTCATTGGGCCACAACTTCTGGCGGAAGTATCAGACCTTCAGCCATTCCAGGCTCGAATGATAATGTTATTTTTGACGACAAATCTTTTACCGCACCAAATCAAACAGTGCAGATTGATCAGCAAATAACCTTCTGCCAATCATTAAATATGTCAACCGTTACTCAATCAGTAGCGATAAGTGGGGAGGCCTCCAGCATTTTGAATATATTCGGCGATTTAAAATTCAATGATAAAATAAATTTTACTTTTTTGGGCGAGGTGAATTTTTCGGCAGCTTTACCGAATGCTCAAATTCAAATGGCGGGAAATGCCTTTCATAGTATCGTTCGCTTTAAAGAAAATGCGGGTTCCTTTCAACTGAATGGAGACGTAGAAATTGATAGTTTATTGATATTTGAAGGAGGTGTTTTTTCATCTAGGGGTTTTGCTATAAAAACAAGATATTTAGACCTTATTCTTAATAATATTAAAACAGATATCAATTTTGATGGATCAAATGTAACCATTGATGGTTCCGCTTTTTATTTATCTTACAACAATACTATTGAAATACCATCGGCCATCATAAATTATTCGAAAGGTAAATTCTCAGGTCAAAATACATCGGTGATGCTGACCTCTGCGAATACACTTTTTCAGATAAAAGGGATTGGTGGTTTACAGTGGGGAAAGCTTGCACATACATCAGGGACGGGCAAAGCCAGGATTCAGGTAGATAGTATTTCCCTTCAGCATTATTCGCTGAGCAGTGAAACTTTTACTTCGGGAACCATTAGTATGGACACGCTTTCTTTAGCAAAGGGTAGAACTTACAGGTTTCAGGAGGGAAAGAATTATAAGCTAAAATTTTTGATCGCACAGGGAGATTGTGCTCATCCAATACAAATATTAAGTGGTTCAGGTGGGGTGAAAACTAATTTTATTGCAAATGCAGGGGTAATAACTGGTGATTATTTGAGCATCAGAGATGTTTCAGCCTCAGGTGGCGCTACGTTCAATGCCAATAATAGCTCCGATTTGGGGAATAATAATGGATGGACTATCACCCCTAAAGCAAATAATAAATTATATTGGGTAGGTGGTTCTGGTGATTGGTTTGACCCAACGCATTGGGCACCCACCTCCGGCGGTGTTGCCGGTAGTTGCGTGCCCACAGCGGGGGACGATGTTTTTTTTGATGCTAATAGTTTTCCCGCCGCTGGAGGAATAGTTAATCTAAATATTGATAATGCCTATTGTCGTTCCATGGATTGGACAGGTGCGGCGGGTAATCCCTCCTTTGTAGGGAATCCAGATCAATTTATCCACATTTTCGGTTACCTGAAACTGATCAATGCCATGTCATGGGCCCTTCAGGGGGATGTGCTTTTTGAAAGTAATACGGCTGGAAATGGTATTACCATGGCATCTCAAAAATTTAAAAAAAATCTCTATTTCAATGGAGTAGGCAGCTGGATTTTAGAAGATGATATGGAGGTGGCGCTCGATCTTCACCTTATTAAAGGGGGCTTAAATACAAATAGTAAGATTTTAACTATTCAAAATTTCAGAAGCCAAAGGTGGGATGATTTGGGAAATCTAAGAACATTGACCTTAGGTAGTTCTTTGATCGTTATCAGGCCTCAACTCACCCCTTGGTCAGAATGGAGTATGCAAACCAATAACTTTACCCTAAATGCGGGCGGGTCAACGATTATTTTCTTTAGTTATGGGGGTATGAATCTTTGGGGAGATAATCCGCTTAAATTTAATAATATACAGCAATATGGTCATTTTAATGTCAACGGAAATCTTTCGAATAATAAAAAACATGAATTTAATTTATTTGTAAGTGCCAATAATCTCACCGTATCCAATAGCCTGCGATTTATTAAATGGGAGGTTACCGGTGGGTACCAATATAGGGTAAATTCAGGTTCAACGCTTTTTGTTGGTGAGCTAATTCCCGCGAATGCATGTGATGGCCTCATATATTTTGGTTCTACTACAAATAGTGTGTCTGGTTCTATCCATTTTGAAAATAATACTACCGTTACTCATTTTATTGTTAAAGATTTACACTCTGTAGGAATTGGTTTGGTTACTGCTACTAATTCTGTAAATTTAGGGAATGCACTTAATTGGGTTTTTACAGAAAAAGTGGGTAGAAAGCTCTATTGGGTAGGGGGTACTGGTTCATGGTCAGATATTGCCCACTGGTCTTTGTCGAGCAATGGTCCTGGAGGAGAATGTATTCCTACGCCTCTGGACGATGTTTTCTTTGATGAATCTTCATTTCCAAATGCCGGGGCTTCCGTAGTAATTGAAACCAGTACGGTGTATGCTAAAAATTTCACTATTGGTAACGTTAAAAATAGACCTTGGATAAGATCTCAAAATGTTGAAAATCTGGAACTTTACGGAAATTTGGTTCTCGCATCTAAAGATATTTGTGAATTTAGTCTACATAAATTGAGTTTCAAAGGAAATTTGACTACAAATACAGCCTTTTTTGCGGGTCAGTATATTAATTATATTGAAGTGGATGGCGGTGGAAAGTGGACCCTTCTCGATTCTCTAACTTGTTTTGAAATGGTATTGAGGAACGGGACTTTGTTTACCAACGGACAGTCAGCCAATATTCATTATTTTTTCGGCAGTGGAGAAAATACCCCTAAAAGATTGGAATTGGGTGATAGTCATTGGTATATCAGTGGGAATTTTGAGAATTTTTCAGAATTCAGTTTATATGGTGATTCTATTACGGTTATTCCAGGAACTTCTACCATTGAATTTATCAATGGAGGCGATTTTAACGAGCGGAAGCCACATGATTTTCACAAGCTATTATTTTCATTAGAAATGGGAAATAGCACCCTTCAAACGGAATCAGGCATTTCAAATATTAAAATTCTTGAGTTTTTGAGCAACGGAACTATCTTAGGAAAACATAAAATAGATAGTTTATTGTTCGCACCAGGCAAAACGTATCGACTTGACGCATATAATCCGCAGGAAATCACCGGATTTTTTCAGGTTTTTGGTAATAATTGTAATCCCATTGAATTATTGAGTACCCAGACGGGCAGGCAATCGCAGGTGGTCATGAATTCAGGAGAAATTAAGGGTGACTTTATTCAAATGCGGGATCAGATAGGCGTCGGATCTGTAAAATTTTATGCGGGGGTAAGAAGTGCAAATATTGCTAATAGTAATACAAACTGGATTTTTGATTCTCCGAACTATTACGAAAATGAAGGATTTTTAGGTCCCGATTTGGTTCAATGTACCTTGGAGCCAATTGTTTTAGATGCAAGGACCTATAGTCCCGGAGAACGATATAATTGGTTCAATAACTCGGTGCAACCAACGGTTTCAGTGAATTCCCCAGGAATTTATTGGGCAAAAGTTACTTTCGGTACTACCTGTGTTATTACTGACACCGTTCAGGTGCTTGCAGCCGATAAATTTGAAGTGAATTTACCTGGCGATACAACCCTTTGTGTGGGCGATACCTTAAGATTAGACGCAAAATTAGAGGCCATTGGTGTGCGATATGTATGGCAGGATAGCTCTTTAAATAGTTTTTATGTGGTAACTAAACCAGGGAAGTATAAGGTTTCTGTTACCCTGTCGGGCTGTACCGTTTCCGATTCTATAGAGGTGAAATTTCAGATGCCGCTCACACTCAACCTTGGAAAAGATACGCTTCTATGCCCTGAGGCTACTTTGACATTAGATGCGTCGCTCCCTGGTGCTACAGCCTATTCCTGGCAAGATAATACGACCTTGGCGAAATTTATCGCAGCTAAATCTGGTCTTTTTTTCGTAGCAGTTAATGTGGGTGCTTGTGTGATAAAGGACTCTATTTCTATTGATTATAAGCCAGTCATTGATCTGCAATTTGGAAGAGATACTACGGTTTGTGCCGACGTCACGCTTACATTGGGTAGCACCACCACTTATGAGAGCTACTTGTGGCAAGATGGCAGTAGGAACCAGACTTATCAGGTGCGTAGTCCCGGGATTTATTCGTTAACGGTGGCAAAAGACGGATGTACCAAAACGGGTAGCGTAAACATTAGTCATAAACAAGTACCAACGTTTAGTTTACCCACATTATTAAGTTCTTGTGAGGGAAATACCATTACCATTGGTCAGAGTCCTGTTTTTTCAACGGCCAAATATCTTTGGACAAATGGCTTAACTACCCCTGAAATTACCGTTTCTACCACCGCAGTTTATGGGTTAGAGATAGATCTGGATGGATGTATTTACAAAGATGATGTTCAGGTAACATTTAATCCTCTGCCAGTTTTAAATTTACCCCAGGAAACGCCGGCTTGCCAGGGTGATACCGTAACTTTGAATGTGGCTCAGGCAAATACCACCTTTTTTTGGAGTACTGGTGAACTTACTCCTTCTATCAAAGTCTCTAAAAGTGGGTTAGCCTGGGTACAGGCAACCAATCAATTTGGTTGTTTAAATATTGATACCACTTTCGTGGTGTTTAATCAACGACCCAGTGTAGCAGCTGGGCCTGATTTGCTGCTTTGTACCGGTGAAATTGGCATTATAGAGGTAGGTTTTACGCCAGAAAGTACGTTGAAATGGAATAATGGTGATAATGGAGCTAAAATAAATGTACTTTCAAGTGGCACCTACGTGGTAGAGGCTAACTTAAATGGTTGTCTTAGAACCGATTCTGTGACTGTCACCTTTATTGACGTCCCCAATGAATTTTTAGGCACAGATAAAGAGATTTGTGAAGGAGATCAGGTACGTCTCGAACCTATGATTCCGTCAGCCTCCTTTACTTGGCAAGACGGATCTACAAATCCCTATTTTTTAGCAGATAAAACGGGTATTTATTATGCCAGAGTAGGGGTTGGCACCTGTCAAAGAATTGATTCTGTGAGTATAGTAGTGAATACATTACCTCGTTTTGAACTTGGATTAGATTCCACCCTTTGCTCTGGTGGTAGCTATTCTGTAGGAATAAATGCACCTGCAGGCTCCACCTATAGGTGGAATACGGGGTCAACGGCCTCCAATTTGAATATTACCCAAACGGGCATTTATATTGCTACGGCAACCTTTAAGGGTTGTATATGGAAGGATACCATCAGTGTTTCAGTGATTCCTAGAATTCCCGTTTATTTGGGGCTGGATACCACCATTTGCGAAGGCCAGAGAATATTGCTTCGCGCCAATGTGGCGGCAGAAAAATATCAATGGCAAGACGGTTCCGATGGGCAACAATTTTTAGTGGATGATGAAGGGCTTTATTTCCTTAAGGTTACCTCTGGAAAATGCGTTTTTACAGATTCGGTAAATGTTAGCGTTAGAAAATGCATCTATTATGAGGTGTATGCACCTAACGCATTTTCGCCCAATGATGATGGAGTGAATGATGTCTTTAAATTATTTGTTAATCCTGATGTAACTATTCTGACATTTAAGTTAATTGTTCATGATCGATGGGGAAATTTGATTTTTCAATCTACTGATCCTGAACTTGGGTGGGATGGTTCTCATAAGGGAAATCGTGCTAATCCAGATACTTATATTTATGCCTATACTATTGAATACGAAGATGAAAACGGGGTGGGAAGGCAAGTTAACGGTGGAACGGTCAATTTATTAAGATAGGTTTTACCTGAAAAATTAAACTATTTATACCTTTTAGCCTTTCTATACTAAACAAATATAGAATGTATTTAAAGGTAGTTATTTTTATTTTAACGGGTTTTTCCGTTTCCCTTTTCGGGCAAAGTAAGTTTTCAGTGAGTGGTTATGTGAAGGATGCCAATACGGGCGAGACCTTAACAGGTGCCTCCGTTTATGTGAAAACAGAGAGTAATTTGGGCGCTTCTACTAATACGTACGGCTTTTATACCCTTCGACTAGCTCCAGGTGATTACACGATTGTTTTCGCCTATTTAGGTTTTGCAGACCAGGAGAAAAAAATTAGTTTAACCAAGGATCTTTCGCTCAGTGTAGATTTAAGTGAGGGTGTAGAAATGAGTGAGGTCGTTATAGAAGCTGAGGTGGCTGATAAAAATGTGTCGGGTACGCAAATGGGTGAAATTATTTTGCCTATTGAAAAAATACAGAAAATTCCAGCATTAATGGGGGAAGTTGATTTGCTTAAAGCTTTGCAGCTGCTACCTGGAGTACAATCGTCCGGAGAAGGAAGCTCTGGTTTTTTTGTGAGAGGGGGAGGACCTGATCAGAATCTGGTGCTCTTAGATGAGGCGCTCGTTTACAACTCGGGTCATTTATTTGGTTTTTTCTCGGTATTTAATTCAGATGCAATAAAATCGGCAAACCTTATTAAAGGAGGTATGCCAGCACAGTACGGAGGTAGATTATCTTCCGTAGTCGATATTCAAATGAAAGAAGGGAATAATAAACATTATCAGGTGGACGGTGGTATTGGCCTGATTGCCTCCCGATTAACATTTCAAGGCCCCATAGTACCTGAAAAAAGCTCATTTATTGTTTCTACTAGAAGAACTTATGCGTTAGATCTTGCGCAACCTGCCATAAAAAGAACAGATTTCGCAGGTACCAACTATTATTTTTACGATTTGAATGCCAAGGCTAATTATACTTTTAGTGAAAAGGACAGGATCTTTTTTAGTACCTATTTTGGTCGCGATGTATTGAAGTTTAGAACGCCTGGACGTGATTTTACCTTTGACCTGCCTTACGGAAATGCGACGGGAACCCTTCGCTGGAATCACCTCTTTAGTAATAGATTATTTGTAAATACTTCTATCATATATAATGATTACGATTTCACATTTAGGGCTGGATTTGACGATTTTAGTCTTAAATTATTTTCGGGTGTCAGAGATTGGAACGGAAAGGTTGACTTCGATTATTTTCCTTCTAACAATCATGCCATAAAGTTTGGGGTACAAACAACCTATCACCGGCTTACCCCAAGTGTTGCAAATGCACAACAAGGCGATGAGGAGTTTACAAATAATAAGGTATCTATACCTGCTTGGGAAACAGGATTCTATGTTTCTGATGATTTTAAAGTAAGTGAAAGAATCAAGATTCAAGCTGGTCTTAGATGGTCAATATTCACTCAAATGGGACCTTATGCGGCGAGTACAGGCGTTAATTATCAAAAAGGGGAGGAGGTAGTGACCTATAATGGCCTGGAGCCTCGTTTAAGCTGGAGGTACTCCATCAACTCTAACAATGCCATTAAAGGGGGTGTAACCGTATCTAACCAATATCTGCATTTAGTGTCGAATTCGTCAAGTACCCTACCTGCCGACGTTTGGGTGCCGAGTACTGAAAGAATCAAGCCCCAAAGAGGCGAACAATATGCCTTAGGTTATTTTAAGAATTTAAAGAAAAATATGTTCGAGGTCTCTGCGGAGATTTATTTTAGAACCCTAAGAAATCAATTGGATTATGGCGAGAGTTATGTTCAAAGTCCTGCCGACGATTTAGAGCAACAGTTTATTTCTGGAAGTGGGCGGGCTTATGGTGCTGAATTGTTAATTAGAAAAAATGAAGGAAAATTAACCGGGTGGATTGGATATACAAGAGCCAGGACGGAAAGAAAATTTGCTGAAATTAATGGTGGCGCTTACTATCCGGCAGTATATGACAGGACACATGATTTATCGGTCGTTGTAAATTACGACAAAGGTAAAAAATGGGATTTTTCCGGTGTATTTGTCTTTGGAACAGGTAGAGCTTTTACCCCTATTGAAAGTATATATGTAATTGATCAAAGGGTTGTTACCAATTATGCACCTAGAAATAGTAGTCGTTTACCAGATTATCACAGAATAGATTTATCAGCTAATTACAGACCTAAAAAAGAGGAGGGAAAGGGTTTTTACAGCTACTGGACTTTTTCAGTTTACAACGTTTATAACAGACGTAACCCATTCTTTATCAACTACGAATTTGACACGGACGAGAAAACGGGGGTACTGAGTGCCTCTGCCTCTAAAGTATCCTTATTTCCGATTATCCCCTCTGTTACATGGAATTTTAAATGGCAGCAGAAAAAAAATTAAGGCAATTTTAAAAAAAGTACTTGGAATACTAGAAATAATATTATCTTCGCACCGGAGAAATGGCAGAGCGGTTGATTGCAGCAGTCTTGAAAACTGCCGACTGTAATAGGTCCGGGGGTTCGAATCCCTCTTTCTCCGC
>JANQZX010000145.1 GCA_030728245.1 Saprospiraceae bacterium
TTTCTCAACACCTAAACTTGACCCATGAGTACCAGAAAAAATGATATTTCAAGAAGAGAGTTTATCCTGAAAGCGGCTTCTGCTGCTGTGGTTGCTCCGCTTTTAATCAGTCAGGCAAAAAATATTTCCCCTTCAAATAAATTAAGACACGTTTGTATCGGCGTTGGTGGAATGGGTTGGCATGACCTGAATAAGTTCAAATCGCATCCTGATGTTGACATTGTCGCCATTTGTGATGTGGACGAAAAGCATTTGAAAAGAGCCGCTGAGGCACTTCCCAATGCAAAAACTTATTCCGATTGGCGGGAGCTTTTTAAGAATGAAGCGAATGCGTTCGATGCGGTAAATGTGAGTGTGCCAGATCATAATCATTTTGCTATTTGTTTTCAAGCCATTCAATTGGGAAAACATGTCTATTGCCAAAAACCTATGTGCCATGATGTGGCGGAAATCCGTGTTTTGACGGAAGCTGCCAGTAAAGCTGGCATAGTGAGTCAACTTGGTACGCAACATGCCTCGGGATTAGGCGACCGGACGGGTGTGCAATGGATTAAAGAAGGGCACATTGGTAAAATTAAAAACGTCTATTTATGTAGTAACAGACCCGGTGCTACTGAGGCTTACAGATATAAAGGGCCGAGACCTTCCATGGGTGAAAATCCACCTGCTACCTTAAATTGGGATCTTTGGGTGGGAACAGCACCCATGAGACCTTATTCGCCAGCTATTTATCATCCTTCAAAATGGAGAGCCTGGCAAGATTTTGGCACGGGTTGGTCTGGTGATATTGGGTGCCATATTTTTGATGCTGTCTGGAAAGGAATGGGTTTGACTGCCCCCTTGTCTGTACAGGCACGTGTACAGGAATCATGGCAACAATCACCCGAAAGAATGGCAGATACCTGGCCGCAATCCAATCATATTACCTGGATATTTCCAGGCAATGAGATGACCGCTTCTGACACCGTTCAAGTAGAATGGTTTGATGGTGAATTTTACCCGCCGGAAGATGTTCGGGCCTTATTTTCGCTAAGTGATTATCCTGCGGAATCTGCTATGCTTGTCGGGACAGAAGGCGCTTTGTTAATACCACATACCAAAATGGCCGTGTTGTTGCCGCAAGCTAAATTTGAAAAAGTAATGCCTCCAAAGCTTGAAGAAAGAGATCATTACCATCATTTTGCGGATGCATGCTTAGGTCGAACCAAAACGGAAAGCCATTTCGAACAATCAGGACCGATGGCAGAAGCCATCATTTTAGGAACCGTTGCGTTGAAAGAACCTGGTAAATTACTGGAATGGAACCATAAAAAAATGAAATTTTCCAATCTGAAAGAGGCAAATAAACACCTCAGCCGGCCTTACAGGAAAGGTTGGGAAGTAGGAGGATTTAAAGCTTAAGGGTTTTGAACTTTTTCCAAATGTGTTATACCTACAAAGAAATGCCGACCATATTTGACCCGCCTAAGGCCAAAAATGGCTGGCATTTCTTTTATAGTTAAATAAAATCCTCTATTATTTGGGGTGATTTGACACCAATATCATTCTTATTTTTTCGGATATTGGAAATGATTGGGTGGACACCGAATAATTTTATTAATGAAATGAAGGAACAAAATTTATACGATGAGTTGGCTTTTTATACTTTAGCTCATCGTAGTCCCTATTTTATACATCAGCACATTGTAGATGCATTTGCAGCTCAATATGCTGATGATAAAACTAAATTGATTACAATCTATTTTGCTCTGGTAGGTTTATACTTGTATGTTGAAAAGGGTTACACAGGCAGAGAAATACAATTAGAACATATTCGTTTATCAAATCGAAAGAAGGAATTTATACCTTTTTTACTACCTGAAAATAGAGGAACCTTCACCATTGAAGATGTAATAAAAAAAGAGCATGGAATAGAACGAGACCAGGCAATTGAAATCTGGTGTAAATCAGTTTGGAAGGCTTACGAACCATGTAAATCTTTCATAATCGATTATTTAGAGAAAAATAGTTGAAATAACTTACCATTAGACTAAGAAAAGTTGATCATTATTGCTGACATATTCAGTAAGGTTCAACTTATTAGATCATGAAATAAGCTAATAGAAAATATATTAATTAACTTTGATTTTCTTTTTTGTTAATCAAAAAATTATGGCTACGCAATTCTCAATCTGTTTATGGGGGCAAGATGCCAAAGGAATGGCGCGTTATTATCAAGATGTATTTACCGATTTTAAGTTAGTTTCCGAAAATCCAATGGCGGTTGTGTTCGATATGATTGGAAAGCGTTTCATGTGTTTGAATAACTGCGCACCAAATCTCAATTTTAATGAAAAAATCTCTTTTGTTCTTACCGTCGATACGCAAGATGAGATAGATTATTATTGGAATTACTTCACAAAAGAGGGACAAGCCGGACAGTGTGGCTGGCTTGAGGACAAATATGGTGTTTCCTGGCAGGTAGTGCCAAGCATTTTGGGCAAACTCATGACCAATCCTGAAACTGCTCCTAAAGCGACCTATGCCTTTATGCAAATGTCCAGATTTGATATTGCGAAATTGCAGGA
>JANQZX010000146.1:0-4390 GCA_030728245.1 Saprospiraceae bacterium
CCTCAACTCTTTCGCTTCGGGAGTGCAAATATAGAAAACTTATTTTGCTTTTACATATCTCTTCACAATTAATTTTTTAACCCTATTTTACCTTTAAAATTATCCTCCTTTTTAAAGCGCAAATCACCCTTTTTTATGTTGCCTTGCCTTTCTGTATGTAGCTATATATTTAAATCTGTGCGTTATTCCAAATTATATTTTTTTCAATCTTTTCTCTTAATTTTTGATTGCATAAGTACACTCATGGCGCTATTTATAAACTCCTTTAAGGGCGCTGTCTGCATTACCTTGATTTCCATTAACATACGACTTTCACCTTGTAAGAACGCCAATATTCTTTGTATAGGATTTCTCCTAAACAAACGCATAAATAATTGTTCTCCAGGATATGTTTTTTCCTCTAATACTCTTAAAAGAACTTTGTCATACCACTGAAACCGATTAAAACGCAATGTTTCTCCTGGATTTCTCCCTATCTCTAATGCTTTTACTATTCTTTCAACTCTTCTTTGAATATTTATAAAAGTGAATCCTGTGGAAGATCGTGTATCGCCGCCTGCCATACCTATATATATAGTACGACCTTCCACTTCTTTAAAAGAAGCTCCTGTCATTGGTATATTTCCGGTCTCTTCCTGATTTATGATATAATCTTCTCTCTTTAGGTTCCAGTGATTCTCTAAATAAACCTCAATGATAGACTGATATTGATTTTCCGACAAATGTATTCTGGAGAATATGGCAATTTCAACCAATGCTTCATTTTCATTATAAGGTAAAACGTACATAAATCTTGTTTCATCCTTTTGAGGCGTTCTAAAATCCATGAAGTGAGCCTCCTTCGAATTGAAGGTTGGTTTCATGGTTTTTATAAACCAACCCTTAAAGTGCTGATCAAGATATAGGTTATTTATTTTATCTATTTTCTGATATGGAATACTGCTAAAACACCATGTCGCCGTAAACTCCCCCTCATTAGTAACCACGTGAGCGACATCATTTTCTGTGTATATTTTTGTAATGTCAGCATGAACCCATTTAATATTTTTTTTATTCCCAATCTTATCCTTTGCAAACTGATAAAAATCTTGCGCACGCAACATCTTGTAACTATAAGGCATAATATTTCTCGTAAGTATTTCACCATCGCCATCTATCCTTAGATTTTGCCACTTATGGAAAATAATACTTTCAAAATAACTTTCACCCATTTCCCAAAAGCACCAGGTTCTATCATTAGTGCTTTTTGAATCCTTATCTATGATTATTATATTTATATCTTTTAATTCAACTGAATCTGCTATACGACAGGCAAGGCTTAGACCTGATGCCCCTCCACCAGCAATAATGATATCTGCTTTATTCATTATTTGAATTTAAAATTTTACGTCCAACAGTACTAATGCATTAAAATAAATCCATTGTATAAACAGGTAGGGTAACAATAGAGGTGATTGAAACTTTAATTTAAATGCATGAAGCGGAAACGACACTAAAAATCCAATAACACACCAAGCCAGATAATTCTGGAAGGGCACTACATTAGATTCCCATTTCCAATAATCCAGGTTTATAGCTACAGGTTCAATAAAATAATCATAACAAGCAATTAAAACACCTGAAAAAACAGAAAGTAACCACTTATTTGAAAAAAACCTAAGTGAAAGGCTATTTATAGCCAAAGCTAAGACTAGCCAATTGAAAGCTATAACAAGTGGCACCCCTAAAACCTTTAAATGCATATTACTTCCATAGTGGTACGTTCCAAAGATTTTTCCCGTTGCTACACCAATTGCCTCCATGGAGAAGGTAAATAAGTAAACGGGAATAATCCATAAAAAAAGAGCTTTTCCCTTATTGCTATTTAATATGTCTATTAGTAAATAGGTATTCATACCAAAAAGAAATAAATCGGTCATCGAAAAAGCAATGACTCTTAGTTGGGGTAAACTATGAGCTACGATGCCCGAGGCATAAAAAAACAGAATTACACCAACGCCTTTTGGAATATTCAGACTTTGTAACCATTTAAAGAGAGAGCCCATGAACAAGGTGATTTTAGAATAAGTTGAATCGGAGTCTAAAGGCGGAACTGAATATAAGTACTACTTTACGACTGTCCTTTACCCTAATTCTTTCTTCTTTGACCTTTGTTGGGGAGGCAGATTTTATTTTTTGAAAAAGTTTTGTATAGTATTTGTAGGCTAAATACACTCCGAAACGTACCCCTTGAGGTAGTTGGGTAATACCTAACAGGGCATCATCAAAATCCTTTTTTATGTCAGATTCTATCTGTAATTTATCTCCCAAGCTAAAACTACGAAAATCCACCCCGGGAAAATATACTCTCCCTCTTTCATCAAAATCACTTTTAATATCTCTTAAAAAATTAATTTTTTGAAACGCCGAACCTAGACTTCTGGCTGAAGCATATAAGTGTTTGTACATATTATCGTCGCCATTCACAAATACACGCAAACACATTAATCCAACTACTTCGGCAGAACCATATATATATTTTTGATACAGATTGTCTTCGTAGGCATTTAAATTTAAATCCATTTCCATGCTATCCAAAAAGGCATCGATTAATTCCCTTTCAATATTGTATTTATTAACTACATTTTGGAAAGAATGCAGCACCGGATTTAAACTTATACCTGACTCAATGGCCTCGAAAGTGTCCCTTCTAAATTTATCCAACAGTTCCTTTTTAGGAAAATCATGAAAAGTATCCACGATTTCATCGGCAAAACGAACAAATCCATAAATTGCGTAGATAGGTGAGCGATATTTTTTATCAAAAACCCTTATACCCATTGAAAACGAAGTACTGTATCGTCTTGTTATGAGACTACTGCATTCCAAGCAAGTTTGATTGTAAAGGGACAACATAGGGTGAATATTTAGAGAACTAAAATTAAAACAATTTTGAAATTTCCTTTGCTACAACTTCACCCGAGATCAAGGATGGTGGCACGCCAGGCCCCGGAGTGGTCAATTGACCTGTAAAAAAGAAATTTGAAATATTCTTGTTCCTAAGTTTGGGCTTCAAAAAGGCTGTCTGTAACAGTGTATTAGCTAAACCGTAAGCATTTCCTTTAAAAGCATGATAATCGGTAATAAAATCCCGATGTGCATAAGAACGCTTAAAGATAATATGTTTATTTATATCCTGCCCGGTTAATTTTTCCAAACGATTCATAACCAAATCAAAATAAAATGCTCTTTTTTCGTCATTATCATCTAAGCCTGGGGCTAAAGGTATGAGAATAAATAAATTTTCGTACCCTTCCGGAGCCAATGTATCATCGGTTAAAGAAGGCACAGAGACATAAAAGAGGGGTTTTTCAGGCCATGCAGGGTGATCATAAATATCGATGGCATGTTGATTAAAGTCCTCATCAAAAAACAAATTATGATG
The DNA here is from genome assembly GCA_030728245.1 of Saprospiraceae bacterium. Lineage (GTDB taxonomy): Bacteria > Bacteroidota > Bacteroidia > Chitinophagales > Saprospiraceae > BJGN01. The sequence goes on from JANQZX010000146.1 coordinate 3,425, forward strand.
TAGTAAGTTACTTACTCTTTTATTCACACCTATATAAAACAATAGAGAAGAAGGAGCCATAACTCTGGACTCCCAATATTTTTCTGTATAATTACTATACTTTTTTTCAAGGATTTGTTGATCCAAATGTTGATAATCGGCACTACCAACCACAATGTCAGCATCGAAAGCTTCTATTTTTGTTACTACTTTTCTGGCAATACCCTGGACTACTTGTATATTAGTTACCTCATGGTCATACTTAAACTTTACGCCTAACTCTTCAGCCAGAGATACCATGGCCTTTATGACTTCAAACATCCCTTTTTTAGGATACCAGGTACCCAGCCTCATATCGGCGTAATTCATTAAACTATAAAGCGCTGGCGTATTTTGAGGTGTTGCACCTAAGAATAAGACTGGAAACTCTAAAATTTTCAATAATTTGGGATGCTTGAATAGTTTTCTTACATGTTTTGCCATAGATTGGAAAATCTGCAGTTTAAACGCACTAACAAGCAGGCGAAGTTCTGCAAACTCCATGATGCCATGACTCGGTTTGAAAACGAATTCACTTATTCCAACGTCATATTTATATTTTGCCTCTTTCAGAAACTTCCTGAGAGAATATTTACTTCCTTTTTCATAAGACTCAAATAAATCCTCTTGCGCTTTTTCATCTGTTGGAAGATCAACAAAATCATCTTTCCCAAAAAACACCCTATAGGAGGGATCAAGACGAACTAAATCATAGTAATCAGATGTTTTTTTTCCAAACTGCTCAAAAAAACGGTCAAAAACATCTGGCATCCAATACCAGCTAGGGCCCATATCAAAGACGAAGCCATCTTCTTCAAACTTTCGAGCCCTCCCGCCAGGTGAGCTGTTCTTCTCTAAAACTGTTACATCATAGCCTGCTTTGGCTAAAAAACAAGCTGCTGCTAACCCTGAAAAACCTGAACCAATGACAACTACCTTTTTCAATTT
>JANQZX010000146.1:4490-54477 GCA_030728245.1 Saprospiraceae bacterium
AAGCTGCTGCTAACCCTGAAAAACCTGAACCAATGACAACTACCTTTTTCAATTTTTTCTTTTTGTTCTTAACAGAAAAGAAAGATGAATGTTTAAACTTTAGAAATTATTTGGGAACGGCTTGCCAGTTCAGGAAACCTCCTTCCAAATCATAAATTTCTTTAAAACCCATTTCCTTTAGAATTATGAAGGCAGAGGCACTTCTGCGCCCTGACCTGCAATAAATAGCTACCGGCTTATTTTTCTTTAAAGATGCAGCTATAGTTTGTTTGAAATTAGGGTCATTAAAATTGATATTTTTTGCTTTGTCAATGTGCCCGGCTAAGAATTCTTCAGGCGTTCTTACATCCACTAGCTGTACTTTACCCAAACCAATGATTTCTTTAAAGACCTCTTTTTTAACCACACCATTTACTGAAACCTTTGATGCGGAACTTAACCTATTTTGACAACTTGACATTAAACTGACAGCAATTAAAATCAACAATAAGATTCTTGTCATATTTAGTTTTTTATTAGAAAAATTAAAATTAATCAAAATCATTTGGAATCATGCCCTGTCTTGTTTCTTTTTTCTGAATACCAAAAGCATATCTTACATTTAAACCAATTCTGCGATTATCCCCGTATCTATCCCCCTGAGTATAAACATTTCCCTGTTGGAGGCTAAATTGGGTAACCATCGTTCTGAAAATATCATTTGCGTTAAGAGAAATGACTAATTTTTTATTTAAAAAAGATTGATTGATACTAATATTGAGCTGACCAAAAGTTTCTAATTCGTAGAAATTCTGAAGACCACGAAGTAACATGAAGCCGTTTATATTAATTTTTGTTTCTTTAAATAACTTTATTTGGTGGAAGGTAAAAAAGCGCCAGCTTCCTCTACTGAAAGTCAGTGGTTTATTTTCATAAACCCCGTCATATTCACTTAGATTATATTGAGTTCCTACAACAAAAAAGTATTTGCCCCCCGGAGGAACAGCCGCAATGAGTCTAAAATAGGTTTCTTTGTTTTTTCCAACATTATCAAGAGTACGAACCAATATATTACTATTGATTTTATCCTGATACACTACATTCGAAAAAATATCAGAAATATAATTTCTACCAATGGCAAAAATGGGCATATTATCAAAGCTAATATTTGCCTCTATATTGTCTGTAAACTGAGGTTGTAAAGAAGGGTTACCCGTTTCGTAAAGATATTCATCTATATATCTGATCGCCGGATTCAAATTTTGGTAATCGGGTCTATTAAGGGTTCTCCTATAAATTAAGAATGCATTTAATTCATAGCTAGCTATTTTAAAAATAGGTTTACTTACATATAAATAGGGAAAGAAATCCAAGCGTTGGATTAGAAAACTTGTATCATAAGGAACTTTTTGTTTCCCGTTCATAAATGTATTTTCTGCTCTTACACCAGATTTTAATCTAATATTTCCTGGTAAAGATTTTGAAAATTGAACATAAGCAGCCGTAATATTTTCTCTGTAATTAAAAGCATTCGTTCTTATAGGGTCAACTTTACTTACTTTATTTATATTAATAAAATAATCTGCCTGGCTTTCAAAATGCTGAAAAGTACCTTTAAAACCTGACTCCATTTTAATGGATAAAGGCAAATTGATAGTAAGATCACTTTGAGCGAGAAGAAATTTTCTCTTCTGTACGGCATCACCATTTCCCTCAATAATATTGACGATGGGAGATGAAAACATAGAATTATAAAATTGAGCTGCCGTGTTATGACTATAAGTAAGGCTAATTTTAGTATCCCATTCTAATTTTGTACTATCATTTTTAAAATTTAAACCAAAGTCTTGATTTAGACCTGTAAAACGATTTTCGTTATTTATTGAATTTAAATTTTCTGAGAGAATTTGATTCTCAATCGATTGAATGCGCGTTAAATTTTCTGCGGCAGACTCACTTGTATTTAAGTTAATTCTTGTATCGGCGCTTAGATTCCATAGCTTTTTTAGATCCCTATTAAGGCCAAAGCCAATAAACCCCTGAGTGCCTGGCGTTCGGGTTTTAGCATTTTGATTAATCGTCGTGCCTAAAACGCCATTCCTCGATGAATTCAGTTCATCGAGTCCATCTCTTTTAAGATAATTTAAATTTAAGTAAGAAGCCTGATTTTCACCTCCATTATTTAGATTAAAACCTATGGACTGATTTCCATAAACACCCTGATTCATTGAAGATTTTATGGAACCATTCTGACCAATTTTAACTCCCTTTTTTAACACTACATTTACTATACCACCAGAGCTTGCGGCATCAAATTTTGCAGAAGGCGTTCTCAACACTTCAATTTTCAGAATACTGGCCGGGGGCAAGCTTCTCAAAATGGAGGCAATATCTTGAGCGCTCATTTTCTGTTCTCTTCCATTTATATAGACAATGGCGGGGCTGGCACTATTCAAAAAAATATTTCCGTCCTGATCGACAAAAAGGCCGGGTGTTTTCTCGAGGACCTCTAAAGTACTCATACTACTTTCTGCTAAAGGTTCGGGATCGATAATCATTTTATCATCTTCCTGAGTAATTAGCGGACGTTTAGCCACGATAGTAACTTCACCAAGATCTAAAGCTGATTCCTCTAAAATAATATCCAGATTATATGAATTCTTTTCTACCCTTATGTTAGAAATATTTTCTTTAAACCCGATATAATTAGCATAAATGGTATAGATACCTGGACTCATTTTCGGGAACTGGGCTACCCCATTCATATCCGTGACCTCATTCAGTGTTAATGAGTCACTCGCCCTGATTACCTGTACAGTGGCGCCAAAAAGCGGTTCTTTGTTTTTATCTTTAACTACGAATTTTAAAGATTGCGCATCCAATTGAAAGAACATCAAGAAGACGAGGGAAAAAAAGAATAGGAATTTAACCATTATTAAAGTTGTGAACTTATAGTAACCTAAAAGGGTCAAAAGAGTTTATTCCAATATTTTTAAAATAAAATTGGATAAATGAATTAAACGATGCGACAAAAAAGTTATTTTGTCACATTAAAATTTCAATAAAATGAGAATATGTGTTTACTGTGCATCGAGTGCTAAAATCGATGAGATTTATTTTGAGGCGACCGAAAGATTGGCAAAGATTTTAGTAAATTCAGGCGTTCAGGTAATTTATGGAGGAGGAGGTCACGGATTAATGGGAAAACTTGCGGATACCGTATTAGCACAGGGAGGACAAATAAAAGGAATTATGCCACAATTTATGAATGAGGTAGAATGGGCTCATAAAAAAGTAACGGATTTTGAATTTACGAATACAATGCACGAGCGAAAGGCAAAATTTCTTGAAAACATTGATGCATTGATAGCGCTTCCGGGAGGAACTGGAACTTTGGAAGAATTATTAGAAGCGATTACTCTAAAGAGATTGGGTCAATTTACGAAGCCTATTATTATTTTAAATACAAATGGTTATTACGATCCACTGATACAAATGCTTGAACGATGTGTCGAAGAAAAGTTTTTAAGACCAATCCATGCTGAAATGTGGACTTTTGTCCATCAACCAGAGGAAGTGATGTCCGCTATCAATCAATCTATGGAATGGGACGAAAATGCCATTTCTTTTGCAGCTGTTTAAAAATAAAGAACAATGACTAAGCCCCGATTAACTTTTTCCCAAATAATCAATATGAACGTTGGTTTTTTTGGTATTCAATACAGTTTTGGCCTTCAGCAAAGCGCTGTAAATCCAATATATGATATGTTGGGTGCACAACCCGACCAGATTCCCCTATTAAACCTGGCTGGTCCAATGACAGGATTATTAATTCAGCCGATTATTGGTGCATTAAGTGATAAAACCTGGCACCCTAAATATGGGCGGAGGAAACCTTATTTTTTTATAGGTGCGTTATTTTGTAGTATTTGTTTATTCATTTACCCATTCAGCAGTACATTATGGATGGCTGCGGGTTTATTATGGGTATTAGATGCGGCCAACAATACCGCCATGGAGCCCTACAGGGCTTTTATAGCGGACAAACTACCCGAAGAGCAATATGGCACAGGCTTTCTATCTCAAAGCTTTTTTACCGGCTTAGGTATTACTTTAGCAAATATCTCTCTTTTTATTTTTCAGATATACATTCCTGGTCGTTCAGGATCTTTACCAAATTGGGTGTATGCTTCTTTCTTTTTAGGGACAGTGTGTTCCATCGGTTCTGTTGCATGGAGCATGTATAAAACGCCTGAAATCCCTCCTTCTGAAGAAGAAATAGCCTGGATTAAGCGAAAAAATGAGGGCATGCCTCACCCGGTTGTTCAATTTTTCCTTTCCATAATTACCACTTTACTAGCCTTTATCATTCTTATTTTATTGTTAATACCTTCCTTATTTTATCCCAAATTACTACGGAATATCATTGACAAAACGGAAAAGAATACATTTTTACGTATTGTATTTGCTCAAAACTTAGAAATCATAGAGGCTATTATCGTTATGCCATCGGTGATGTGGAAATTGGCGTTAATATATTTATTTCAGTGGTATGCGTTATTTTGTTATTGGCAAAATGCGGCAAAAAGTATTGCTCAATCTGTTTGGAAAACCTCTCCGTCCTTAAATAAAGTTTTATATGAAGAGGCGGTAGGTTGGACAGGATTGGTCAATGGCTGGTATAATGTGGTCACTTTTCTATCGGCGTTTGGGTTAGTCGGACTAGCCAGAAAGTTTGGTCCAAAACAAGTTCACTTTATTTGTTTGTTATTGGCAGGCGGAGGTTTGTTAATGTTCCCGTTTATTGAAAACAAGTACCTGCTTTTCGCTCCAATGACTGGTTTTGGAGTAGCCTGGGCCAGTATGATGGGTGTTCCCTATTTACTTGTAGTAAATGATATTCCGAAAGAAAGGTATGGTGTATATATGGGTATCATAAATATGATGATTGTTATTCCTATGATTTTTCAAACGCTCACCTTTGGATTTATATCAAAAAACTTTTTGAATAACGACCCGGGAAAGGCTATTTTTTTTGCTGGGGTACTATTAATTTTTGCAGCATTGGCCACTTTGAGAATCAAAAATCTTCAAAAAGAATAAATAGACATGTGACACCAAAGGGGTCAGGCATTTAAAGCTCCGGCACTGATCTGGTTGCGTAATCCATGGCTGGAAACCATTTAATATTTTTAACCTTCTCCTTCTTTCATAAAAAACACGCTGATTGATAATGTTAAATAAAAAACTTATCGTATTTTGTTGATTAAGGATAAATCAACAAACAAATGAGCGAAAAATGGAATCGCCGCGCATTTTTGCGTGGGGCTGCTGCCACAGGAGCGGCATTAACTTTAGGTGGTGTTTTAAAAGGTTCTACCCCAGGTGATGCCACGGCGGAATCAACATTAAGAAATAGTATTAAAAGCGAAGCAAATCCCCTTCGTATTGGATTTATAGGCGTGGGTTTGCGAGGTCAGGGACATTTGAGCCTTGCCTTAGATAGAAAGGATTGCGTGGTAACGGCTATTGCTGATATTGATCCTGACATGATAAAACGGTCTAAATCACTGATTGAGAAGAAAGGAGGAAAACCTGTTGAGGTGTATGATAAAGGGGAAAATGATTATTTAAATATGTTAAAGAAGGCTCCCCTGGATGCTGTAATTATTGCAACACCCTGGGAATGGCATTCAAAAATGGCCATAGCGGCCATGAAAGCAGGAAAATATACAGGCGTTGAGGTATGCGGGGCATTTTCTGTAGAAGAATGTTGGGAAATGGTTCATGTCCACGAGGAAACAGGAAGCCACTTATTTTTCCTTGAAAATGTTTGCTACCGACGTGACGTGATGGCCGTCTTAAATATGGTTCGTCAGGGGATGTTCGGCGATTTAATCCATCTGGAAGGTGGGTATCAGCACGACTTGAGAAATGTAAAATTTAATGCTGCAACAGCTCCTCATAATGGCGTAGAATTTGGCGAAAATGCCTATAGTGAGGCCAAATGGAGGACTCAACATTCTGTCAGCCGAAACGGAGATCTTTATCCGACGCATGGTGTTGGCCCTGTGGCTAATTATCTTAATATAAACAGGGGAAATCGCTTCCTTTATCTGACGTCCATATCGTCTAAGGCGATGGGATTACATGATTATGTTGTAAATCATCCAAAGGGAGGAGAAAATCATCCCAACGCAAAAGTTGAATTTGCCTTAGGCGATGTAGTTACTACCCTTATCAAAACGGCAAATGGAGAAACGGTCACTCTTTACCATGATACGAATCTACCCAGACCCTATTCTTTAGGATTCAGAGTTCAAGGAACCAAAGGAATATGGATGGACGTTAACAAATCATTGTATATTGAGGGTGTTAGTGCCAAACCACACCAATGGGATGCTGCGGAAACCTATTTAGCTAAATACGATCATCCCCTTTGGAAAAAATACGAAGCGCAAGCTACGGGTGCCGGGCACGGAGGAATGGATTTTTTCCTACTTCACGCATTTGTAGAAGCAGCCAAAGTCAACGACCCAGCCCCAATTGATGTGTACGATGCGGCCGTATGGATGGCCATCACGCCATTATCGGAACAATCTATTGCTGCAGGTAGCGCGCCCCAACCATTCCCTGATTTTACCAGGGGTGGATGGATGAAACGCCCTGTTGTATTTGCACTAGGCGATACATATTAATTGCTCCTTTTATCTTTGAGCCAAGTGGAAAAGGTTTTTTCAACCTTTTCCACTTTTGGTTTAGACACACTTAGAATATAAGGTTGATAAGGATTTTGGGGATAATAGTTTTGGTGATATTCCTCAGCCGCCCAAAATTCTTTAGCCTCTGTCACTTGAGTTACAATAGGTGAAAAGAAACTTTTGGTTGCTGTAAGTTCATTGATGTATTTTTCCGCAGCCTCTTTTTGTGTTAATCCATGATAAAATATAGCAGAGCGATAACTTTCGCCTCTATCGGGTCCTTGTCTGTTTAGTGTAGTTGGATCATGAGCCACAAAAAAAACTTTTAATAAGTTTTCAAAAGAAATAATGGCGGGGTCGAAATAAATATTTACCGCTTCAGCGTGACCGGTATTTTCCGCACAAACTTCCTCATAAGTTGGATAATCCAATGTACCACCAGTGTATCCGCTTATCACAGCTACTACGCCATTAAGTCTGTCAAATGAAGCTTCAGTGCACCAAAAGCAACCACCTGCAAACGTTGCTACACTTAAGTTATCCAGATTTTTACCTTTTATATAATCACTGATTCTCATTACTCCTGTTGGAGATTTTTCTCTTTGTTTCTCTTTTTTACCTACATTTTGGGCACAACTGTTAAAAGTAATTAAAAAGACACCGAAAAGCAGGAGCAATGATTTTTTCATTTTAATATTTTTATCTTTAAACAAAAATTAAGGTCTGCGGTTCACGGTAAAAAAAATCTCAGGGAAATGAAAATTGTTTCAAATAATCCGGAAGAATATTTATCATTAATTCCTATTGAAAAAAGAGAATCCTTTATAAAATTAAGGGAAACCATTCTTCAACATTTACCTGAAGGATTTGAGGAATGCATCATTTATGACATGATTGGCTACGTAGTTCCTAAATCAATGTACCCGGCAGGTTATCATTCTACACCACATTTGCCATTACCTTTTTTAAATATTGGCATTCAGAAAAATTTTATTGGTTTTTATCATTTTGGTCTATATGCTGACCCGTCATTACTTCAGTGGTTTCAAGCAGAATATCCAAAACATGCAACGTCCAAATTAGATATGGGCAAGAGCTGCGTTCGATTAAAAAAACAAATACCTTATGCACTCATTGGAGAACTGATTGAGAAAATGAGCCCTTCCGATTGGATTGACCTTTATGAAAAAACCATAAAAAGATAATATGGAATATCATATCCTAAATGGGATGTGCTTGTATGATAAATTTCCCCCGCAAATAAAGGGAGAAAAGGTGGTCATGAATGAAGCACTTCTAAATGGACCTCTGGGAACTAATCTATTCTTAGAGGAATTTTGGAAAATACGCGCTGATTTTTGGCAAGTTTCCTTGAACGATTATAAGAAAAAGACCGTTGTACCCCTAGATAATCTTACTAAGGCGAAAAAGGAGGACACCATTCTATTTTGGTTTGGCACCGATTTGTTTTGTCAAATAAATCTTTGGTTTTTGCTTGATTTTATTAGTCAAAAAAAAATAGCATCAAAAATAGGTATCATTTATCCACCAGTTTACCCTTCCGAAGAAACATTTGGGCATTATCCCGTCACTTTTTTAGCGAACGCTCAGTATGAACCTGTATATTTGAAAGAAGAAGAAATCAAAATGGCCATAACCTTATGGAATCTGTGCAAAAATGTGGACATTGAAGGATTAAGTAACTTAAATGTCTTTAACACGGAAGGATTTCCGATGATTAGAGAATCTATAGATATGTGGATTGCCTTATTTCCCAAAGAAGGAAAAGGAATAGCCCAGCAAAAAGTAGAAGAATTAATCCAGGGCGGCATTGATACTTTTCAGGAAGTATTCAAGGCATTTTCCAATTTTTTCCCAGACCTTGGAATGGGCGACAACCAGGTATTTGAATATTATCAATCCTATTTAAAAAACAAAACCTCTGAAAAATGAATTATACTCAAGCCTTCCAATCAGTCAATTTACTTGCCTTACTCACCTGGTTATTTATTATATTTTTGCCAAATATGAAATATACCAGAAGAATCGTCTTTGGCTTTACCATTTTTCTATTATCGGTGGTTTACGCCTGGATGGTATTTTCTACTTTCAAGATGGACGATTTTAAAGAATTCAGCACTTTACAAGGATTAATGACTTTATTTCAAAGCGAGCAAGCAGTTTTACTTGGGTGGATTCACTATTTAGCTTTTGATCTCATGGTAGGACTTTATATATTGGACAACGGCCAAAAAGCAAATATAAAACACGTGTTTTTAGTCCCTTGTTTTCTATTTACCTTTATGTTTGGGCCTGCCGGATTGCTAATGTATCGAATCATACGGTATTTTCAACAAAAGAATTTATTGGATTATTAAATCATTTCAGTTTCGACGTTCAAAATAAAACCAGTATTATGAACATTTAAAAGTTTAATATTTTGGTCTTCAGCTAAATATTTACGTAAACGGGAAATGAAGACATCCATACTTTTTCTTGAAAAATAGTCATCATTTCCCCAGATTTCATTTAACAAAAGGGATCTTTCCACCACTTGATTCAACTTTTGGGACAGCATAACCAATAGTTTTGATTCCATGGCCGTCAACCTTCTCTCTCCGTTTGGGGAAGATAAAATTCTTGTGTTTTTATTAAAATGATACCGTCCAATGTTTAGATTGGACGTTGGAATTACAGGTTCTTTGCTTGTTCTATTTAAAATAGCCATCATTCTCATCACTAATTCTTCCTCATCAATAGGTTTTTTTATATAATCTTCCGCTCCTAAATTAAAACCTTTTAAAACATCAATTTTCAACACCCTGGCGGTAAGGAATAGGAAAGGCACGGAAGGGCACTCCGTTTTTATCCATTGAGCCAATTGAAAACCATCTATATCGGGAAGACCGACGTCGAGAATAATTAAATTTGGTTTATTGCTTTTCAGAAAAATTTTAGCTGAACTTCCTGAGGTAACCCAGTCTATATGAAAGTTTTTCATAGCCAGGTATTCTTTCAGCATATAGCCTAAATTTTCATTATCTTCAACCAATAAGACTTTATAAATCATATAGTTAGTCTTTAATTAAAGGTAATATTACTGTGAATTTACTCCCTTTTCCAAGCGTTGAATGCAAAATTAATTTACCCTGATGAAACTTAATCATTTTTTTAACATAGCTCAGCCCCAGGCCGTAGCCTTGAACATTTGCTGACTGTTTTATTCTAAAAAAAGGTTTAAAAATCAACTTTTGGAATTTATTTTCAATACCCCACCCATCGTCGATTATATCAATAAAAACTTCATCATTAACGTGTTTTACGATAAGCTGAATATTCACGGTACCTGTTTTAAATTTTTTTGCATTTTCCAGCAGGTTCATAAAAACGTTTTGTAAGTAGTGTTTATCCGCTAAAATGGAACGAGAAAATATTTCTATCTGATGAGAAAAACGGATAGATGGATCCTGGCTTATCTGGGTAGAAAAATCATTTGCCAGGCTTAAGAAAAATGGGGATAGATCGATATTAACTTTTTCCAATTGGGGCATAGATTTATCGGCGACCACCATTTCCAAAATTCTCTCGATTTGAATTTTAAGTTTATTATTTTCTGTTTTAATAATTTGAACTGCTTCAAAGGCTTTTTCATTTAGATTATAATTTTCTAACAATTTAGAGGCAATAGACATAGTAAAAACGGGTGTTTTTAATTCATGGGTCAGGAAGTTATAAAAATCTTGTTTTGATTTTGCCTGAAATTGTACTTTTTCATAGATCACGAAGGCACCAATTCCGCCAATCAATAGGAAGAAAATCAAGATTAATGCGGGTAGATAAATATTTTTTGATTCGGCTAAAAAATATGGAACCAGATTTTTGTTTTGAATATAAAGGCTTAGAGGGCAATTACATTGATAAGGTAAGAAGCCGTCCAGAGATTCAGAAAAATCAGGAGGGATATTTTTTACATAATTTGATGATTTGAGCAAGACCACATTTTCCTGCGTATTATACAATGCGAAGGCGAAATCAACCTTTACCCCGACCTTTTCAAATCGTTTTCTTAAAAACTGCTCTAACTGGATCGCCGCTGCATTTTTATACATTTTATTTGGTTCATAATTAGCCGTTTTTCCTTTAAAGCTTGAGGAAACCAGAGTGGTCAGAGGCGTTTCTAAGTATAAATACTTACCGACCAATCCCAAAGTTTCATTTAATTGAATAGAATATCTGGCATTAGCTAATTGCAAACTGAGTATAAAAAACCTGTATTGGACTACACCTAAACCAATCAGACTAAACAAAATTAAACCGAAATAAAAACGTTTCAAGGAACCCTTATTTGAGATGCGTTAAAATTATTAATCATGTAAAATAAGACAAAAAGAGTAAGTGCAAAGAAACATTAACCTATCATTCGCTTTTAATCGTTTTTCATTAGCCTCAATATCCGGATACAAAACCGAACTTTGTTATATAAAATCACCTTTGAAAATGAAATTACATCTTATCTTAATTTTTTCAATAATCCTTACGAACTTTTCCTTACAAGGTCAGGGATGTGTTGCCATAAGAGGCGTTGGGTCATGTTTAAATCCTAACAGCCATGCTGAGGCCGGCTTAAAAGGAGCATGGAATATTTCCGGAGATTTTCGCTATTTTAAATCGTTTCGTCATTTCAAAGGATTGGAAGAAGAGGCCGACAGAGTAGCGAATGGAACGGAGGTTATTAATCACACTACTGCGTTTAATATAGGTGTACAATATGGTTTAACAGAAAGACTATTCTTCACCAGTGATATTCCATTTGTAATTAACACCCGTTCTTCTTTATACGAACATGGTCGAAAAGAGAGAATAACTACCTTTTCCAGAGGTTTGGGAGATATTCGGACGGGTCTTGGCTATTGGTTAGTGGCACCGGGAAGAAAAAAGCATGCCTTAGCGGCTGGTTTTTCTATAAAGCTACCGACGGGAAATTACCAGGCATTGGATCTGTTTTACAATGTCGGGCCGAATGGAGGTTCCGAGGTTCGTCCTGTGGATCAATCTATACAACCAGGAGATGGAGGCTTTGGGATTTCCTTAGATTTTCAATATTACCAATCCATCTTTTCGGGTATAACTGGTTATATTACTGGTTATTATCTTTCAAATCCAAGAGAGATGAATGGCGTTCGTACTTTTAGAGAAACGTTAAACCCGATATTAAAAAATGAATCAATCATGTCAGTAACCGATCAATATAGTTTTCGGGCAGGGCTCATGACGGGTAGTAATCAAAAGGGGTTTTCCGGCATTATTGGTGCACGATATGAGGGCGTTCCCGTTAGAGATGTACTCGGCGGAAGTTTAGGATTCAGGAGACCTGGAAATATCATTTCTCTTGAGCCGGGAATAAATTATATGAAAGGAGGTACGAATATTCAGTTAAGTGTGCCTATTGCGGTGAGAAGAAGCAGGCCACAAAGTGTTACCGACATCGAGACAACTAAACTAACAGGTCAATTTAGGAACGGAGACGCTGCCTTTGCTGATTACCTCATCAACCTTCGATATTCTGTTCAGATAAGTAAAAAGAAATAAATCGTTGTTGTTTATAAAAATGTTGTCCTCCATGGCAAAAGATCATTCCAAATTAGTCTTTTACCCTGGAGGACAACCCTTTACATTACTTTAACTCAGCTAAAAGCAAGCGAATAGCCTCTTCTAATTGCTGATCTTTCCCTGTTGAAATTTTATCAAAATCGTTCCAAACGGTAACATCTGGATAAGTCTGAGCATTTTCCAGATACTTCCCATCCGTACCTTTTACACCCAAAGAAGGAACACCCCAGCGGATGGCATTATCCTGCAGGACTTCCCAACCAGCGAAAGTACAAGTGCCGGGAATAGGTTGCCCCACTAATTTACCAAGATTTAATTCTTTAATCATATAGGCATAACAGTGACCATCGGAATAATTAGCCTCATTTGCCAGTGAGATGATAGGTTTAGTCCATCTAAAGTTAGGTTCGAAACCAGCGCTTCTATTATCGACGGCATAATCCATAAATTTTTTCCCTGAAAAGAAAGTGGCCAGATCGGCTACTAAATCACCACCGCCATTGAATCGGGTATCTACTACCAGCGCTTTTTTATTAAAAAATTTACCCATAGTTTCCTCAAAGACCGTTCTATACGCACCGTCACTCATTCCAGGAATATGAATATAACCTAGCTGACCAGAAGACAATCTATCTACCTCATCTTGATTTTTCTTCACCCATCTTTTGTAAAGCAGACGACTTTCTTCTGCCAGGCTGATGGGTTGCACCACCATATCCACTGACTTCCCGGAATCTTGCACTGAAATAAGTACATTTTTACCAGCCTTTCTATTTAGAAAAGCGGCCAGATCCTGATTTTTATCGAAAAGAAGACCGTCAATACTGGTAATGACGGCACCGGGTCCAATTTTCAGGGCAGCCTTATCTAAAGGACCGCCGACGATTATTTCTTTAATTTTCCAACCATTTCCCGTAAAAGAAGGATCAAAGAATACACCAAAAGAAGCAGTTTCGTCATCTTGCGGGGTGGCATTTGAATATCTTGCTCCACTGTGAGAGATATTCAATTCGCCCAATAATTCTGAGAGTAGCTCTGCAAATTCATGTCCATTAGAGATATGTGGAAGATGCTTTAAATAATCTGTTTTATAATCATTCCAGGGAACGCCATGAAAAGACTGGGTGTAAAAAGTACTTTCCGTTTTTCTACAAACATGGTGAAACATGTATAATCTCTCAGCGGCCACATCCAGAACCATTTCTCCCTGAATGGAGACAGATTCCTGTTTACCAGATTCAGGATTAATTTTCATTATGCCCCCTGAGGCATTTAAGAAAATATTTTTAAAATCCTTATCCCAGGTTAAATTTCCACTGGAAGCATTAAGGTTTGAGATAATTTTTGATTCTTTAGTTCTAAGATTTAGGGACCAAAGATTAAAACCCTTTTCATACCTTGCTAAGTAGAACAATGTTTCTCCGTCCTTACTAACCACAGCATCAGAGATAGAGGTAGAGTTTAGTGTCCATTTCACTTTACGACTATCTATATTTTTCCAATCAATTTGCAGGAGATTCAAGGAATCTTTTTTTGCAGTGGAATCTCTTTTTAATTTCTTATCGGACATTTCTTTAGCCAGGGCAAATTCCTCTTTAGACAAATTATATTTATCAAAAGCCTCTTTTGTAAGATAAATAGCATATATATCCAACTGACTATTACCACTTTGAGCGACTGATTTCAAACCATCTCTATTACTAAACCAAAAGATAGCTTCCCCGCCGAGCGCAAATTTGGCATTAAAATCCTGGAAGCCACTTTCTGTGATATTAATGGGTTTTGATTTACCATCTGCGGCCACTAATCCAATTTCCCCAACGGCGGATCCAGGCAGGCTATAATCAAAGATCAACCATTTATTATCGGGACTCCAGGTAAAATACTGGTCATTTTCGCCCATAGCAAAGAGATGATCTTGTCCTAAGATAGTTCTAAACTGGCCACTTTCCTTATTCCAAATTTTCAAGGTCATTCTATTTTCAATAAATGCCAGTTCTTTTCCATTTGGGGAAAATAGGGGTTGGTAGCAATTATTTGCATTTGTAAAAAGAATTTTTTCAGATAGCAAGGTAGAAGAAGAGAAATAAAGTTCTTCTGCGCGAATCCTGGAAGATTCAAAAATTTGCCAGCGGTTCCCTCTTTCAGAAGCATAAACCAGCGACTTTCCGTCGGGAGAAAAGCTAACCGAGACCTCCTGTTCAGGTGTTTTTGTTATTTGTTTTGTCATACCTCCGTCCACAGAGGAAACAAACACTTCACCTCGATAGATATAAGCTACCTCTTTACCGTCGGGAGAAACAGCCATACCACGCACGCCACCTTTAACGGAGAGAATTTGCTCATTATTCTTTCTATTTTCATTAGAGATTTTAACATTTACTAATTTTGGAGCACCTCCATCTTTCAAAGTATAGATACTACCGTCAAAACTAAAACAGAGTATTCCTGCATCGGATTGAGAGAGGAATCGAACGGGATGCTTAGCAAATTTGGTAACCTGCAATACTTTTGAAGGGTTGTCCAAGGTTAATTTACAGACATTGAAAGAACCAAACTGCTCACTTAAATAAATCACCGATTTACCGTCTGCAGAAAAGACAGGATTTCTGTCCTCCCCAGGAAAAGCAGTTAATTTAATATGTTTATTCAGTTGTTGATTATAAAGCCACAAATCTCTGGCAATAGAAGAAACATGGTGTTTCCTCCATGCATTTTCTCCCCCTTTTTTATCGTGATAAACCCAAAGATTTCCATTTTTATGGATAGAAATATCTTCAGCCGGGGTAGTCCAAACTTGCTGAACCTGCCCGCCAGTTAGAGGCACCTTGTACACCTCCGGTTGAGAACTTGTAGGAAACTGCCGATTTTCAGCCAGATCCTTTTGTGCGGAACCAAAAACAATAAATTTATTATCGGTTGTAAACTCGTAAGGATAATCTGGAGCGGAATGATAGGTTAACCTTTTTGGTGTACCTCCGTTTACAGAAACGGTAAAAATATCGAAATTACCAAATCTGTCAGACGAAAATGCGATAGTTTTGCTATCATTTGACCACACTGGCATAAAGTCATGCGCCTCGTGAAAGGTAAGAGGCACTGCTTCTCCTCCCTGAGTTGGAACGAGCCAAAGATCACCTTTATAGGTAAAAACGATTGAATTTCCATCGGGTGAAATAGCTGAATATCTCAACCAGGTTGGACTATTTTCAGCTATAGAAGCGAACCAAAGAGAACAAAAAATAAATAAAGTGGGAAAGATTTTCATACAATTTGACGTTTATCTGAACAATAATTGGATAAAGTTACTTATTTAACTAAACCGTTTCCTTTGGCGGAAATAATTAGGTCGAAAAAAGTTATATTTATGAATATGAAATGGATAGCGACTTTTATTGGAATATTGATTTATTTTTATGGATTTGGCCAGAAGCTGGTAGTTTCTGATGAAATTCCTTTGCGAAGTGAGGTAAGGTATGATATTTTAGGAGAAATAAAGGGTAATGCATTAATGATGAGTACCATTGGCCTGAAATATGAAATTTCCGGCTTTGATGAACAGATGAGAAATTCCTGGACAAAGGAGTTAAATTTCGAAAAGAAGCAGATCGGCATCATGGGTTATAACGTCAGGGAGAGTGATTTCACCTTAATCTATCAAGTCAGGCAACAAGGAGATACGTATTTACGTGCGCATAGATATGATGCGTCAGCTAATCTGAAAGACTCAGTTACATTAATTAATATGGGATTTATTGTATTCTTTCCAGAATATGAAATGGTAGTATCGGAGGACAGGAATAAGGTTTTATTTTATGCGATTGACAAAGGAAACGAGCTACACGCTTTTGTGCTAGACAATGAGACCATGGACTTATTATGGGAGAAGCGAATAGTCATTGACAGCTACAGTAATTTTGACAATCCAATGTCAGTAACTATTGACAACGAAGGGAATATGTATTCTTTTATCCAGGAGAGTGTATATAAACAAAGAAGGGAAGAGGGTCACTTCAGGTTAATCATTTATGGTAAAGGACAATTTGGCCCTAAAATTTCAACGATACATTTAGGAGAAAAGGTAGTATATGATGCACGCTTCATATTCGATAATCTGAATAAAAAATTAATTGCATCTGGATTCTATTATAATAGGAATCCTGAAAAAGCGGAGGGATACTTTCTTGTAAATCTTAGTCCTGAGGGAAATTTAGAAAAGGCAAAATTACAGGCATTCAACGATCGGTTTGTGTCAGATTTAGAGGGTAAAGATTCGAGAAATAACCGGGGCATAATGAATATTAATATTGCTGATCTTATTTTAAGACATGACGGGGGGCTTTTAATTATAGGAGAAGAATCGCAGGATATGGAGCGGCGGATCAATAATATGAACCGGATGATGTATGATAATTTCAGCCGCAGCATTATAGATTATTATTATAACGATATATTCATCATAGCTATTAACCCGGACGGGGAATTTCATTGGCAGTCCATACTGTATAAGAAACAATATTCGCAGGATGACATGGGGGCATTTTCCTCATTTTTCATATTTCGGACGCCTGAAAAATTGCATCTTCTTTTCAATGATGAGATAAAATATGAGAACACGGTAAGTGAATATTTATTAAGAGGCGACGGAAAATCGGAACGAAAAAGTATTTTAAGTACTGAAAATCAGAAGATAAGACTTCGCTTTAAAGACGCCTTACAAGTCAATGCCCAGCGTATCATCATACCTAGTGAACGGCGGGGAAGACTTCGATTAGCCAGGTTAGAATTTTAATTAATACCCAAACAAATAAAGAATGCTTAACGAGAAGCAAATCATTGAATCTGCCTGGGATAACAGGGAGCTTTTAAAAGAAAGCGGCACAAAAGAGGCTATTTTCTTTGTTATTGAACAACTGGATAAGGGCAAATTACGTGTTGCCGAGCCTGATGAATCAGGAAATTGGCAAGTCCATGAATGGATAAAAAAAGCGGTGGTACTTTATTTTCCCATTAGCGAAATGGAAACGATAGAAGTTGGCCCCTTTGAGTTTCACGACAAAATTCCCTTAAAGAAGGGATATGCTTCACAGGGAGTTCGGGTAGTACCACATGCGATTGCAAGACATGGTTCCTTTTTAGAAAAAGGAGTAATCTTAATGCCTTCTTATGTAAACATTGGGGCATGGGTTGGAAGCGGCACCATGGTTGATACCTGGGCAACAGTAGGTTCATGCGCCCAAATTGGCAGAAACGTACATTTAAGTGGTGGCGTTGGTATTGGAGGCGTCCTTGAACCTCTTCAAGCAACACCTACTATCATTGAAGACGATTGTTTTATTGGCTCCCGGTGTATTGTCGTTGAGGGGGTAAGAGTCGGAAAAGAAGCTGTTTTGGGAGCTAATGTGGTATTAACCAAAAGCACGCACATAATTGATGTAACTGGTTCAGAACCAATCACTCATAAAGGATACGTTCCCCCTGGATCAGTGGTCATTCCTGGTAGTTACACGAAAACATTCCCAGCCGGGCAATACCAGGTACCTGCGGCGTTAATCATTGGAAAACGGAAAGAATCAACAGATAAAAAAGTATCATTAAATGACGCTTTAAGAGAGCACAATGTAGCCGTTTAATTTTCACTTCATGAAGTATTTAATTGTTGGCCTTGGAAATAAAGGGGCTGAATATGCTGAAACCAGGCATAATATTGGTTTCAAAGTAGTAGATGAACTAGCCAATGCCGCCGGTGTTTCATTTCAAAATGAAACACTGGCGCATATAGCCAGAATAAAGTATAAAGGGAAGCAGCTTATTTTAGTAAAACCTACCACCTATATGAATTTAAGTGGGAAGGCTGTTAATTACTGGATGCAGAAAGAAAAAATTGACAAAAACAATTTACTGGTTATTGTTGATGATTTGAATTTTGATTTTGGAACTGTCCGTTTGAAGCCCCGGGGAAGTGACGGTGGGCACAATGGACTTAAAGATATCCAGGCTGTGTTAAACGGTACCGAGTATCCTAGGCTGAGAGTCGGCATAAGTCGGCCGGAACAAAAAGGGATACAAGTTGATTATGTTCTTGGAGAATGGAGCGAAGAAGAAAATAAACAACTCAATGGAATTATATCCAAGAGTGCCGATGCCGTAAAAAAGTTTGTTTCTTTAGGCATTAATTTGGCTATGAACGAAATAAATAAATAGGTTATTTCTCACAAAGAATGAGCAAATCCTGTACTGCGTCCATAAGTAAATCCTCCCCAATATTTGGTTTGTACTTAGGCAGCCCGGCGGTAAGTTCCGCTTTATTTATTGCTTCCTTCAGGATTAATTTATCTTGAGAAACGGTAGTACCCATATTTGCCTCATGTAACTGGTCTGCCAAATAGATTTGTTCTGTTTGCCCTGGTGTTGGAACGAAAATCGCTTTCTTTCCAAAAAAGGCAAGGTCCATCAGGGTACTATACCCAGCTCTACAGAGAACCATTTCACTGTTTGCAATTAAAAGAGATAACTCACTAGCTTGAACGTAAGGTAAAACGGATAAATTCCCCTCTTTAAAGGAAGCTGCGTTTACTTGATTGGGAAGCCCCTGAACTAAAGCATAATTTCCTTTGAGAGAGACTACTTGTTCCCTAATGATATTCTCAAGATAAGTTCGTTGAGGCTCTGGACCAGAGAGAAGAAAAAGCGCTTTATACGTAGGGTTATTTAAATTCTCTTGAGGAGCCAACCTACTTAAGGGCCCGATACATCTGGCATTTTTCACCATTGGGTGAGCCAATTTGCCTGCCAGCGAGGAAGAAGCCTCAGGCATATCGGGAATCCAGCAGGCATTAAATTGATTTATTAAAAGCTGTACATATTTTTGAATACCCTTTTCGACAGAAGGCAAAGGAACGATAGGATAAACCTGATGGGTTACAAGGACAGAAGGAATATCGGGATGAAAACAACCGTATCTGTTATCAGAAATAACCGCCTTTATCTTATTATTTTTATAAAGCGCCTTCACCACTTGTTGTTCCTTAACAAAGGTAGAAAGAAGCTGAGGTAATTTCAGCGCAACATTCCAAAGCATATTTTCTTTGGGGTAGCGCATATTATATTCAGGAAGGAGGACGAATGGTAAATCTGGGAATTCGAGTCTTAATACTTTAAGAGAGTCACCACAACCTCCCAATAAAACGGGTTGATTTAGCGCTAACAAACAGCGAATAATCGGAATACACCGGGTAGCATGACCTAAGCCCCAGTCTAAAGGAGTTACCAAAATAGCTGGTTCATTAATTTCGGGAAAAAATTTACTTCCTGATGCTGCCTGATTATTTAGAAAGACTGTCATTGGCGGTACAAATTTGAACTTTTAAAAGAACAAAATTGAAGGCTATTTATTAACTTGGTGTAAAACTGATATTAAATTATCTTTAAGCCATGAAAAAACTAAAAATAAACTACGTTTTTGTACTGTTAGTAATTATTTCCGTCCTAATAAATGCTTGCAAAACGGGATGTGGGTGTCCAATGAACTGAGAAGAACTATGAATTTAATCTAATCTGATCATTATTCTCGTCAAAAAATTGATATCCAGAAATATGTTGTTCATTGGATGGGGATATTTTAATCCATTTCATGTGACGAAAAGACCATTGCAACTGTTTGCTATACCACCCCATTTTAAGAAAGGCATGGATATAGGGATGAGTAACGATAGTAATTTTAGCTGAAGGTCGGGATTGAAAGATAAAATTCAGATCTCGTTCAATATCATCTACAATAAGGATAGAAGGATTGATTTTACCAGTTCCGTTACAGGTTGGACAAACCTCTGTTGTATCAATTTTCACTTCAGGTCTAACTCTTTGGCGAGTAATCTGCATCAAGCCGAACTTACTCAAGGGCAAGATAGTGTGTTGCGCTCTATCTTTTTTCATTGCTGCCCTCATAACACTGAGCAAGTCCTTTTTATACTCTGAATTTTTCATGTCGATAAAATCGACGATGATAATACCTCCTATATCTCTTAAGCGAAGTTGGCGGGCAATTTCAGCTGCGGCTTCCACATTAACCCTCATAATAGCCTCATCGGCATTTTGGGAGCTCATTTTATGGCCACTATTCACATCGATGACATGCATGGCCTCAGTATGCTCGATTACCAGATAGGCACCACTGGGAAGGGAAGCAGTTTTACCGAAGGAAGATTTAATTTGCTTAATAATGCCCATTGATTCAAAAATGGGATTATTACCTTTATAAAGCTGAACGATACCTACTTGATCTGGGGCGATGGTAGCTAAATAATTTCGAATACTTTGATAGAGGTCTTTGTCATCCACCAGTATTTTATTGAATGAATCGCTAAGAAGGTCCCTTAATATACTTGAGGTTTTGTCAAGCTCACTAAGTAATTTCATTGGAGCGTTACCTTTATAAAGGGAGGAGAACAAATCGTTCCATTTACCCATCATAAAGCCCAATTCTTCATGAAGATCTGCTACTAATTTACCTTCTGCGGCGGTACGAACAATGATACCAAAGTTTTTAGGTTTGATACTTTCAATAAGAAGTTTAAGTCTTTTTCTCTCTTCGTTATTGGCAATTTTTTTAGAAACGGCAACAATATCAGAGAAGGGAGTTAAGACTAAAAATCTCCCAGGAATAGTAATTTCACAACTTAAGCGGGGGCCTTTGGTTGAAATAGGTTCTTTTAGGACCTGAACGAGGAGGAGGTCGCGTTTGGATAAAACCTGATCGATTCTTCCTGTCTTTAAAATTTCTGGATCTAAAATAAAATTATCCAGACTGGGGGTATTTTGGCTACCATTGGCAGCGGATTGAGTAAATCTGGTAAGGGATTTTAGTTTTGGACCCAAGTCTGTATAATGCAGAAAAGCGTCCTTATTATGACCTATCTCAATAAAAGCGGCATTTAAGCCAGGCATTAATTTTTTAACACTCCCCAAAAAGATATCACCCACAGAAAAGTTGTTATTAACTTTTTGTGAATGAATTTCAACAAGGTGAGCATTTTCAATTAAAGCGATTTCCACTTCTGTTGAAGTCGAGGAAATAACAAGTTCTTTTTCCACAAGAGAATAATTTAGAAGACGGCGCAGAAATGAATGTTTCTGTACAAACAAAAATAGGGTTATAATTAAGTAAATTATCTATAAAAATCATAGATAATTCACTTAATTAACCACTGATGGTAGCGGAAACAAATATACATTCCCTAAGAACCCCGGACAGAGGGGCTAAAGACTATCTATTTTTTCTTTTTGTGACGATTCTTGCGTAATCTTTTCTTTCTTTTGTGAGAAGCTATCTTATGTCTTTTACGCTTTTTTCCACATGGCATAATATTCCTTTTTAGAGATTAAAAATTATTTTATTGAATTACGACATTTCTCTGCGGCTTCGTCAGCCGAATCAGATTTAGACGTTTCGCGGTAGGCCCTTTCGAGTAAGCAATAAATTTGAGGCTGGCTATTATCTAGTTTAAGAGATTTTTCTAATCTTACCACTGCCTTTTCAAACTGACCTGTTTGAATGGCTAAACGCCCAAGATGAAAAAGAATTCTTGCATTATCCGGATAATTTGCGTCAAGATCCAACAACATTTTAACCCCTTTCATAGGATTATCTTGTGGAGGCACCTCTGTTAGCACTAGCGCCAGATTCAATTTATTAGTCCAATCATCGGGAGCCAAAGATATGGCATTTTCAAAAGCAGTTACTGCGTGAGCGGCAGCAAAATCTCTTACTTTAGCATCCTCTTTTTGAGGAATTGCTTGTCCAAAAGTTGTACCAGCAATAGACCAGGCCTCAGGCGTTGGAAACCATTCTGCCAACATTTCAGCATAAGCACCAGCGATAGCAGGATAACCTAAGTCGTACCATTTTGCCGACAATTTACGGGCAATTTCTGCCTTTTTATTAAGATCTGTATTTTTATCTAAATCTTTATTTAGATTTTCTAAGAAAAGCAAATCAGTTGAACTAAGTTTCTTTTTAGCATATATTTCGAGCACTTCGCGTGTAGTATTTTCAACTACCAATGCTCTTGTTTTGGTCATTTCTTTAATGTCAGAAGCTTTTGTTTCGCAACCAACATACATTGTCAGGAGTAATAAAACCGATAAAAACAAAACAAGATATTGAACTTTGTACATAAGGCTAAGAAAAAAAACGTATGAAAAGGTTAATCTTCAATTCCATCATCTGAAGGCAACGAAGTTACATTACTTTTTACTTGTTCAACAAAAATCTTTGCTGGTTTAAATGCAGGGATGAAATGTTCTGGAATTTCGATAGCAACATTTCTTTTGATGTGCCTTCCAATCTTCTTAGCTCTTTTTTTGATAATAAAACTACCAAAGCCACGAATATAAACATTTTCACCTTCTGACAGTGAAATCTTAACTTCTTTAAAGAAAGCCTCCATAGCGACCAAAACATCTACTTTTGGAACACCTGTTTTCTCAGAAACGGAAACTACCAAATCTGCTTTTCTCATTGATATCTGTTGGTTTTGAAAGGTTTGTGAAAAAAAATTATTTTCAATAGATGGGCAAAGGTCGTATTAATTTCCCAATTATTTAAGGAAAAGTGATAATATTTTAAATTAAATTAAAGTGTAAAAACAAATTTATTCATTTTGTCATTAGATAGATAGTTACCTTTAATATTTGTTAACTTAGCCTGTTCATTCAATCTTTAAATAGGAAGGAAATATTTGCTTATGTTATTATCAATGACTGGTTTTGGTAGAGTTAAATCATCGTGGAAGAATAAAACAATTATTGTAGAGATTAGGTCTCTTAATAGTAAGATTTTCGATTTACGCACGAAAACGCCACAAAACTACCGGAATAAAGAAGCGGATATTCGAAAAATATTGTCCGAAAAATTTGAAAGAGGAAAAATTGATTTAGTCTTAGAAATTAATTGTGAAACAGACGAGCCAGAAAACCTTATAAACAAGGTTCTTTTCGAAAAATATTACAGGGAATTAAGCCAACTAAAAAATAGTTTGGGTTTAGGCGAAGTGGATTTTTTCCAATCTATTTTAAGATTACCCAATGTTGTAGCCACTGGCGAGGAGGAATTTTCAGAAGAAGAATGGTCTAAAGTTTTACTTACCGTTGCAGACTGTATTAAGGAACTCAATGATTACAGGGAAAAGGAAGGGCAGTCGATTGAAACCGATATGAAATATAGGATTCAACACATTGAAGCTTCCCTTTCAAAAGTTCCTGGACATGAACCGGAACGAATACAGAGAGTAAAGGACAGATTAAGAGAAAATCTTGCCCAATACGAAGGCAAAGAAAAGATAGATGAAAACAGATTTGAACAAGAGATTATCTATTTTCTAGAAAAAATGGATATAACGGAAGAGAAACATAGGCTATCGCAAAATTGTGCTTATTTTATGGAAGAACTGGAGAAGCCAGAAAGATCAAAAGGACGCAAGCTAGGATTTATTACTCAGGAAATAGGTCGTGAGATAAACACGCTTGGCGCGAAAGCTAATCATGCGGCAATACAAAAGCTGGTAATTTCCATGAAAGATGAACTAGAAAAAATCAAAGAACAAGTAGCCAATGTCCTCTGAACTCATCCCAAAAAAAGTTATTGGGCCCGTAATTATCATTACGGCACCATCAGGTTCTGGAAAAACTACCCTGGTAAAACATCTTTTATCTCAATTTCCCTCCATAAATTTTTCTGTTTCTGCTACTACGAGGACTAAAAGACCGATGGAAGAGGATGGGAAAGATTATCACTTTATTACTTCGGAACAATTTCTCCATTTAAGAGAAGAAGGTTTATTTGCCGAATGGGAAGAGGTTTATCCCAATCAATTTTATGGCACATTATATTCAGAGTTAACAAAAATATGGGAGAGAGGAAATATTGTACTATTTGACGTGGATGTGTTAGGCGCACTTGCTTTAAAAAATAAATTTAATACCGACGCTCTATCTATTTTCATAAAGACACCTTCCTTAGATATTTTAAGAGAAAGACTTAAAAAGAGATTAACGGAAACGGAAGAAAGTCTTCAGAAGAGAATTTCAAAGGCAGAAGAAGAGATAGGTTATGCTCATTCTTTTGATATTGTCTTAGTAAATGACGCATTAGAAGATGCTCAGAAACAAATAGTTGATATAATTAACCATTTTATGACCCAGTTAAAACATACATGGAAACACGATGCAGCCAACCTTTAGTTATCATTAGTGTTGACACTTTCTACCAAGAAAAATATTCAGCACCTGTGGAGGGTAAATATGTTCACGCTTACAGGATTACCATTGAAAACAAAAGTGAATTTCCGATAAGGCTTCTTAAGCGGTCTTGGAAAATAATGGAAGGAAATGGCTTGATAAAAAAGGTAAAAGGGGAGGGAGTATTGGGTCAACAACCCATTATAAAACCATCGGGTACTTTCCAATATATTAGTTGGTCATCTATGCAAAACAATTTTGGCAAAATGGAGGGTGTGTATTATATGGTAAATACACTCACAGAGGAGCATTTCAGTGTTAAGATACCCTTATTCTTGCTGATAGCGCCTGATTTATTAAATTAAAAAAGCCGATAGATTACATCCATCGGCTTTTTAATTTTAATCCTTGATAGAGAGGATTAGTTCTTTTTAGCGGCATCTAAAATTCCTTTTAGAGGAACATCAACAACAACTTCTGAACGACGGTTTGCTGCTTTTCCAGCTTTGTCGCTATTAGCTGATTTTGGCATTGATTCACCACGACCCACAGCTGCCACCTGGTTAGGGTTTACGCCATTTTTAACTAATTCACGTACGATAGCAAGTGAACGAAAAGTCGAAAGCTGCCAATTGTCCTGTAGTGCAGAACCAGAATTAACCTTTGCATTGTCAGTGTGACCTTCAATCAAAAGTTTTAAATTTGGGTTCTTCTTTACAGATTCAGCCAAACCTTTGATTGCATCGCGTTCTGCACGATTTAGCCTGTAAGAACCACTTCTGTAGTTTACCGGGCTGGTCATAACATAAAGGCGACCATCTCTTTCTTCCAATTTCAAACCACTTCCTTCATAGGCAGCGAATACACCATTAATTTCGGCCTTCACCTTGTCCAATTCTGCAGATGTCATGTTCAGTTTCTCCTGAACTTTTGCAATCTGGCTTTTAGTGTTATTCAATTCTGTTTTAATAGAACCGATTTCACCATTCATACGAGTCTTTTCAGATTCGAATTGAGCAGCTAGGGCGTTCTTATCTTCTTCAAGCTTTTTAAGCTTATTCTGAGTGTCCGCCAAAGCTGCGTCTGATGCTGATTTGCCGGTTACTAAATCATCATATTTCTTTTTTGAAACACAAGACTGAAAAGATCCCAACGCAAAAGCAACGATAAGCAGGTAGTTTAAAAAACGCATGTGATTACTATTTTAAAATTTCATAAATGCCAGACAAAACTCCCAGGAATTTTTTGTGTTAATTACTTAGAATTTTTTGTTCCAATGCAAAAGAAAGAATAATTACACAATAAAACAAAGATTTAAGCCAATTTTAAAAAAACTAAATTTGGCTTAATCTAAAGTGTCTTATCAAAAATAGATTAAAACGCTTATATTTGATTTCAATAATGGTTTTTTGGCCATAGATTTTTAATCACAACTTTTGCGTGTTAGATGGAATATCCAATTACTACTGAGGGAAAATATCAATTTGTTGAGACCGTAGGTCAAGGTGAAACCCTGATATTATTGCATGGTTTATTCGGAACCTTAGATAATTTCCAATATCTTTTAAAAGATTTTGGAAAAACCTACAACGTAATTGCCCCAATAATGCCTGTTTTTGAGCTTCCTCTCAGACATGTATCTGTGGATGGTTTAGTCGATTTTATGGTTGGTTTCGTCGCTTTCAAAAAATTGCAAAAATTTCATATTTTAGGAAATTCCCTTGGAGGACATATTGCTATTTTGTATGCCCTGAAAGAACCCAGCCATGTACTTTCTATTATTTTGACGGGTAGTTCTGGTTTATATGAAAAAGCAATGGGGACTACTTTTCCACGTCGTGAAGATAAAGAATACATAAGAAAAAAAATTCAATCTACTTTTTACGACCCTGCCTCTGCTTCTGATGCTATGATTGACGAAGTTTTTGCAGCGGTAAATGATCGTGGGAAACTCATTCGTGCCATTTCTATGGCAAAATCTGCGCTAAGACATAATCTGGCAGATAAACTCGGACAAATAAACACCCCAGCTTTGCTAATATGGGGGAATCAAGATACAATAACACCTCCTTTTGTTGGAGAAAAATTTAAGGAGTTATTACCCAACGCAACTTTGTTCTTTATTGATAAATGTGGCCATGCCCCTATGTTGGAAAGGCCTGAAGAATTTAATAATTACCTGACGGATTTCCTGAATAAACTGGCACTATCCCGTGGGTAAAAACCAGTCATCACCATGCGTTTTCTTTCATTTTTTACGCTCACATTTCTATTAATCTCTTGTATATCCAGCAAAACAAGTAGTCCTGTTACTTTTGAACCTGTTGAACTCAGAGATTTAGATACCCTTACAGTAAATGCTGAAAAACCTTCTATACTTAAAAGTGCGGAGGATTTTGTACTTCCTGTTTATCAAGCCTCCAATGAAAGAAAAGTTGATCTGTTACATACCTTACTTCATATTTCCTTTGATTGGGAAAATGAAAAAGTTATAGGTACTGCAACTATTCATCTAAAGCCCTATTTTGATACCATTCAAATGGTCAGATTAGATGCTAAACAATTGGTAATAAAAGAAGTACACCTACAAAATAAAAATCAGTACTCCCCTATTCCCTTTGAAAATACGGGAAGTCACCTGTACCTTTATCTTGGTAGATCATTTACGAGAAATGAAGATTTTAAGGTCTTAATTACTTATGAGGCAAATCCTTCTTCATCGGGAGGTAGTGCGGCTATTACCTCAAATAAAGGCTTGTTTTTCATAAATCCAAAGGGAACTGACGTTAGCAAACCAAAACAGATATGGACACAAGGAGAAACCAACTGGAATTCCAGGTGGTACCCAACGATAGACCATCCAAATGAGAGAGCCACCCAGGAGATTAACTTAACGGTCGATTCAAATTATGTAACCCTTTCCAACGGGAAATTAATATCATCCATTCCCCTTGAAAATGGACTCAGGACAGACAAATGGGTTATGGATCAGCCTCATGCACCCTATTTGACCATGATAGCTGTTGGGGAATACGCTGTGGTTAGGGAATATTGGAATGAGATTGAATTATCTTATTATGTTGAACCGGCTTTTAAGGCACATGCAAAAAATATTTTCCCTCACACTAAAGAGATGATGGGGTTCTTTTCTGACATTTTAGATTACCCCTATCCCTGGTCAAAATATGCACAAATTGTTGTAAGGGATTATGTTTCCGGAGCTATGGAAAATACTACTGCCTCTGTTTTTGGTGAATTTGTTCAAAGGACAAGCCGCGAATTAATAGACGACAAGGAAAATGAAAGAATAGTAGCCCATGAGCTCTTTCACCATTGGTTTGGCGACCTGGTTACCTGTGAAAGCTGGTCGAACCTCACTTTAAATGAGGGTTTTGCCAATTACAGCGAGTATTTATGGTTTGAACACAAATATGGCAGGGAAGAGGCAGATTACCATTTGATGAATGAGCGGCAAGCCTATATTTCTGAAGTAATTTATAATCTTCATCCTTTAATTCACTTTAATTATAAGGATAATGAAGAAATGTTTGATACACACAGTTATAATAAAGGAGGAAGTGTTTTACATGTTTTGAGAAATTATCTTGGCGACGAAGCCTTTTTCTTAGGTTTGAATAGGTATTTAAATAAAAATTCCTTTCAGTCGGTAGAAGCACACCATTTACGTTTGGCCTTTGAAGAGGTAACTGGAAAAGATTTAAACTGGTTTTTTAATCAATGGTTTTTTGAGAATGGTCATCCCGAACTAAATTACGATTATCAATATGATGCCTCTCTAAAACAACTTTCCGTAACGGTAGAGCAGGTTCAAAACCCTGACAGAATGCTACCCATTTTTATTTTACCAACGTCCATTGGTATTCTAATGGGAGATTCATTACACTTTGAAAAGATAGTAATTAACGAACGAAAGCAAAAATTTGTATTCCCATTATCTGCTGAACCAACTTGGGTAACCTTAGATCCGCACCGCATTTTACTAGCTGAAATAAAAGCTATTAAATCGCGCCAGGATTTATTGAATCAATTTAAATTTTCTCCCTCTGTGATAGATAGATTGGAGGCGATTAATATGTTTTCTGAAGAATCGACTTTGCCCCCTTATGTAATGTATCTTCCTGGATTAAATGATTCATTCTGGGCTATTAGAAAGAAAATGCTCACCCTTTTACCTGAAGAAAGAAAAGAAGAACTTATTCCTGTCATTGTTAATATGGCAAAAAAAGATGCCCATAGCGAAGTTCGTGCAGCGGCTATCGAGGTTTTAATGAAATGGGATGATGAGTCAATAGATGAAATTGCCATAAAAGGCATTGAGACAGATTCTTCTTATCTCATTATCGCCGCATCGTTACAAGTATTATTTACGAAAAATAATGCCCAAGCATTCGCGTATGCCGAAAAATTTGAGACCGAAAGTCATCCAGCGATATTAAATACCATTGGAATGATTTATGCCAACCAAAAAGTACCTGGTAAATTATCTTTTTTTAGAGAAGGCTTAAACAAAATAAACGATTATGAAATTCTTGCTTTCTATGAAGCATTTTTGCTATATGGATTATATACCGGCCCCGAGAATTCAGAAGAAGTGATTAATGATTTGCATAAAATAATCTTTGAATTCGACTCGTTACCATGGAAGCGGTTAGGAGGCATGGCCACTTTAAATAATCTTAGAAATTTGTACAGAGAGCAAGCGAATAAATCAACCAATGCCCTGGAACAAGGAGCTTTAGAAAAAAAAGTAAATGAAATATCCAGTTGGATAGAAGAAGTTATGAATAAGGAGCAACTTACGGAACTTAAAAACGTTTACCAACAACTTCAATTAGTTGAAAAAGAATAAATAAAATGAATACATCTACCCAGGACCAATATGAAATACTGATTAATAAATTAGATCAGTTTATCCGAAAGTTTTATTTAAATCAGCTATTAAAAGGAACGCTTTACAGCGTTGCGTTGATATTAGTTCTTTTTTTAACCATCAATACGCTTGAATATTACTTTTACTTCCCAACTTTAGGCAGAAAAGCTCTTTTATTTTCCTTTTTGGGCATTTCAGGAATATCGCTATTTAATTGGGTATTTATTCCGTCGGCGAAATATTTTCGTTTAGGACAATTAATTTCACATGAGCAGGCTGCAAATATTATTGGAAGCCACTTCAATAATGTGGGAGATAAGTTGCTCAATATATTACAGCTGAAGCAATTAGCGAACAACGTGGAGGCACCCGATTTAATCTTAGCGGGCATTGACCAAAAAGCATCAGAAATCAAATTAGTTCCATTCAAGGCTGCTATAAATTTAAATCAAAACAGCAGGTATTTGCGATATGCGCTACCTCCATTGTTACTATTATTCATTTTGTTATTTGCGGCGCCCAGTTTGCTTATTGATTCCACAGAAAGACTCATTTACAATGGTAAAGAGTTTATTAAACCATCTCCATTTCAGTTTTCTGTAACAAACGAAAAATTAGAAGTTGTACAAAACAGTGATTTTGTTTTAAACATAAGGGTAGAGGGCAATCAATTGCCCGATGAAGCTTTTATAGAGATTGGGGGATATCCATATAGACTTAAAAAAGAAGGTCCTGATCAATTTTCTTATCGTTTCAACAATGTTGCCGAAACCACTCGGTTCAAGATATCAGGTGCGGAAGTAAAATCACCCACTTTTACGCTAAACGTACTTTCAAAACCTACGATACAGGGATTTGAAATTTCATTAGACTACCCATCTTACACGGGTAGAAAAGATGAGACTATTCAAAATATTGGCGACCTGGTCATACCACAAGGTACTTTAGTGAATTGGGTCTTTGATGCCAACCACACTGACGATATTTCCTTTTATTTTGAGACCGAAAAAAAGAGATCGGAAGCAAAGCGATTCAGTGATTATCTGTTCACTTACAAGAAAAAGGCATTAAAAGACGATACTTATCAAGTGTTTTTTAGCAATAAAGCTTTACCTAAAGGTGATTCCGTACGATATAATTTGAATGTTATACCTGATAAATATCCAGAAATAAATGCCCAGAAATTTGAAGATAGTACCAATAATAAGTTACTTTTTCTGGCTGGTGATGCTTCCGATGACTATGGTATAGAAAAAATAAATTTTAATTATTCATTGTTCCGGGGTGATAAGCTGATTACTGAGAAAACCCAGATTATCAAGCAAAATGCAGGTTCTCCGGTGGCTTTCCGGCATTCATTTGACCTAAGCACTATAAACATTGAACCTGGGGATAATATCCAATACTATTTTGAGGTATTTGATAATGACGGCGTTAATGGCAGTAAATCGGCCAAGTCAACATCTTGGACTTATGAAATGCCAACGGTGGAGGAATTTAAAAAAATGGAAGATTTGAATGAAGATTTGATTCAAAAAAACATGATGGATGCCGCCAAAGAATCCAAAAAATTACAAGAACAGCTTCAAAAGATGCGTGAAAAGTTATTACAGCAAAAAGAAATGGATTGGCAGACGAGAAAAGAACTTCAACGGATATTGGATCAGCAAAAAGAATTAGAAAAATTAGTTGAAGAGGCTAAAAAAGCCATGGAGGAGAATAAGAAGAATCAGGAAGAATTTTCTGAAAGAAGTGAGGAGATGAAGGAAAAACAGGAGAAACTTGAAGATTTAATGGAAGAGGTGGTGAATGACGAAATGAAATCTTTGATGGAAAAAATTCAGGAACTTATGCAGGAACTGAATAAAGATGAGGCCTTAAAGATGATGGAAGAAATGGAGATGAATGATAATAAGGTGAATAAGCAAATGGACAGGATGCTTGAGTTATTCAAACAACTAGAGATTGAAAAGGAGGTGACTGAAACGGCAAAAGAACTGGAAAAATTATCAGATAAGCAGGAGGAATTGACGAAAGAAACGGAAGCCAATCAAAAAGATTCCAAAAAGGAATCGCCTGAAAAACAAGAGGAAAAACAAGAGAAATTAATTGAAAAGCAGAAGGAGCTACAAGAAGAATTTAAGAAGGTAGAAGAAAAGTTGAAAGAAATTGCAAAAAAGAATGATGCCTTAGAGAAGCCACAAAAGATGGACGATAAGAAAGAGGATGCAAAGGATATTCAGCGGGACATGAAAGATAGTCAGCAAAATCTGGAACAAAAAAAGAATGATAAGGCGAGTAAAAATCAAAAAGACGCGGCCAAGAAAATGAAGGAAATGGCGAGTCAAATGCAAAACCAAATGCAAGCTGGTCAAATGAAGCAAATGCAAATGGATATGAAGACCCTAAGGCAATTACTTGAAAACCTTGTTTCTCTTTCATTTAGCCAGGAAGATTTGATTTCTGAATTTAATAAAACGGACCCATCTACGCCTAAATTTGTGCAGCTTACTCAAAAGCAAAATAAATTAAAAGACGATTTTAAAATAGCAGAAGATACTTTACAGGCCTTAGCTAAAAGAATGATTCAACTTGAAAGCTTTGTAACCGACAAAGTAATGGAAATAAACAGGTCATATAAAGAATCTATCGTTCAGTTAGAGGAGAGGAAAAAAACGACAGCTGCTGATTTCCAACAGCGTGGCATGAAAAGTTTAAATGATCTGGCCTTAATGCTTAGTGAGAGTTTAGAGCAACTTCAACAACAGATGGCCTCAAAAATGAAAGGTCAGCAAATGTGTGCTGATCCAAATAGTCCAGGGCAGGGTGAACCCAAAGATCAGATGTCAGAAGGGCAAGAAAAGTTAAATGAACAGATGAAGGGAAAGCAAAAAGAGGGAAAAAGCCCAAGTGCAAAAGATTTTGCTGAAATGGCCGCTAAGCAAGCTGCTTTAAGAAAAGCCATGGAAGCAAAACAACGCAAATTACAACAACAGGGAAAAGGGGGGAATAAGGAAATGCAGGAAATGATTGAGGAGATGAATAAAACGGAAATAGATTTGGTTAATAAGCGAATGAACGGCGAAGTAATGAAACGCCAGCAACAAATATTAACGAGAATGCTTGAATTTGAAAAGGCGGAGAGACAACAGGATCAAGATGAAAAACGAAAGGCGGAAATAGCGAAAACCACACCAGCACCTATGCCGCCCGCTTTAGAAGAATACATCCGCCAAAGGAAAGCTGAGATTCAAAATTATCAAACCGTGTCCCCTTCTTTGAAGCCATATTATAAGAATTTAGTTGAAACCTATCTAAAGTCTTATAAATCAAATAATTGAAATTGAAAGAGCAAAAAAGTATATCCGCATATTGACTTTCTCAATATTCGGATATACTTTTGCACTAATAATCCCGTGAACACTATTGTAATTGATTAGATGACAAAAATCATCTAATGATTTTTAAACCTAACGGTAGTGTATCATGCTTAAACTCCCCTCCAATTTAAGGAGCATCAATGTTCTTGACAGTTTCGTACAAGATTTGGTGCATCAATACAAGATAAGTCAAGAGGTTCACGGCAATATGTTGATATCGTTAACAGAGGCTGTGACTAATGCTATTACCCATGGCAACCATTATGACGAAAACAAAGTCGTACAAATAAATCTGCAAAAAAAATCGGACACTATAGCTATCCGCGTTTCTGATCAGGGCTGCGGGTTTGACCCTGCCAGTGTGCCGGATCCAACTTGTGATGAAAACATCTGTAAATGCGGGGGAAGAGGCGTGTTTTTAATGCAAAGATTATGCGACCAAATTCAGTATAAAGATAACGGTCGTACGGTTGAAATGCATTTCAAAATATGAGCATAGAAAATAATATTCTTGAAGAGGAAATGGATGAAGAAACATCTCCCATCTCTTTTTTTTCAGAAGACATAGCCTTCGAACCTCAACATACAGATCAGATAATCCCCTGGATAGAACATACCATAGAAAAATACGCTTGTAATTTAAGTTTTATAAACTTCATTTTTTGTAGCGATGACTATCTGCATCAGTTAAACGTCAGTTATTTAGACCATGATACCCTTACTGACATCATCACCTTTCCGTATAGTACCCCACCACAAATTGAGGGTGATATATTTATCAGCATCGAGAGAGTACGAGACAATGCAGGTACTTTCAAGGTAAGTTTTGAGGAAGAATTGCTTCGAGTTATTATACACGGGGTCTTACATTTATGTGGATTTAAAGATAAAACGCCTGCCGAGAAGGAGGAAATGGATCAAAAAGAAAATGAGGCATTAGGACATTACAAAGGACACAAATAGAAAGAAAGTAATAATTAATTACTCCATAAAGCAGCGAAAGAAAATAGGATTTCGTTAAACGGAATATAAAAAGGGAATTTTACCTCTCGAAGAGGTATTATTTTACGCTGTTCCTATAAAATATAGATTTATTATCTATTTTTGAGGGCAAAAGAGAATTTCAATGATTTCGTAAGATATTCTTTTTACAATCATTCGTAAAGAGAAAATGAATTAAACTAAACAGAAACAAAAACTTTAAAGGATTTATTACGAATAAACATTTATTAAGCATTTTTTTTAAACCAGATTTTATGAAACAACGATTTCTGAAACATGTTTTCTCGGTTTTGTGCTTTTCTGTGTTGGCTATTGGAATGGCTAATGCTCAAGGAGGCAAAATCAGTGGAAAAGTGATTGACGCAGGAAATGGAGAGGGACTCATCGGCGTAAACGTCGTTGAATTAGGAACCTCCAATGGAACTGTTACGGACTTAGACGGTAGCTACACGATTACTGTTGGAGCCAATGCAACGCTTTCTTTTTCTTTTACAGGCTATGCTACTCAAAATGTAGTAGTAGGTAACAGTACTACTGTTAACATTAGCTTATCATTTGAGCAACAAGCCCTAAGTGAGGTTGTTGTGGTTGGTTATGGTACTCAAAAGAAAAAGGAAATCACAAGTGCGGTGACCAGTTTGAAAGCAGAAGATTTCAACAGAGGTACCGTAAACGATCCAGCACAGTTACTTCAGGGTAAGGTAGCTGGTTTGAGTGTTGTACGTCCCGGTGGTGACCCAAATGGTGGTTTCCAGATACGTCTAAGAGGTGTATCTACGGTAGGTGCTAATGCTGAGCCTTTAGTAGTAATTGATGGGGTAATTGGTGGTTCTTTAAGCACCGTTGACCCTAACGATATCGCTTCTATTGACGTACTTAAAGACGGATCTGCGGCGGCTATTTATGGTACTCGTGGTTCTAGTGGTGTAATTCTTATTACTACTAAAACAGGAAAATCAGGTAAAGTAACTGCTGATTACAATGGTTCTGTTGGTATGGAAAGCTTAGCAAGGAAAATTCCTGTTATGACGGCAGATGAGTTCCGTAAGGTTCCAGGTGCTCCAAACTTAGGTGCTACAACTGATTGGTTGGACTTAGTAACTAACACAAGTTATTCTCAGGTTCACAACCTTTCTTTAGGTGGTGGTGTGAACAACACAACTTTCCGTACTTCTTTGAACTTACGTGATGCTAACGGTATTGGTATTAATTCAGGATTTAACCAACTTAATGGTAGAATAAACCTTACACAATTGGCTTTTAATGATAAGGCAACCTTCACTGTCAATGTTTCTTCAACAACAAGAGAAGCAACGTATGGTGATGCCAATTCATTCAGATATGCAGTAGTTGCAAATCCAACTATGCCTGTTTATGATAATACGACTACTTCTCCAACTGCCGGTGGCAGATTTGGTGGATATGCACAACGTGATATCTTTGACTTCTTTAATCCATTAGCGATTGCTGAACAAAATATCAATGATGGCAAAGACACTCGTTTACTTACCAGTGTACGTGGCGATTATAGTTTGACAGATGATTTACGTATAGGTGTTTTCTACTCAAGCCAGTGGGAATCTGATTTCAGAGCTAACTATTCCCCTAAGAATTCAAAATTCGGAGGAGGATTTGGTAGAAAAGGTTTAGCTACAAAGCAAACTAACGAGCGTTACAATGAGTTATTAGAAGCTACTGTAAATTACAATAAATCTATTGGTGCTTCTTCTAACGTTACTTTATTAGGTGGATATTCATACCAGGACTTCGTTTTTGAAGGAAGTTACATGCAGGGAGGTAATTTCTTAACAGATGCCTTTACTTACAATAACATGGGTGCTGCGCTTGATTTTGCAAACGGTTTAGGCACTGTTAACAGTTACAAGAATTCTAACAGATTGGTTGCCTTCTTCGGTCGTGCAAATATCAATATAGACGGAACTTACTACGTATCTGCAAGTGCACGTTACGAAGGATCTTCTCGTTTTGGAGCGAACAACAAATGGGGACTTTTCCCAGCGGTAAGTGCGGGTGTTACTTTATCAAATCTTATCGATTTACCAGGTGTAAACAGCTTGAAACTTCGTGGTAGCTGGGGTATTACAGGTAACCAACCTAATAGTTCTTATGCTTCTCTTCAAAGATTTGGCCGTCAGGGTAACTTCTTTATCGACGGAGCTTATGTACCAACTTACGGACCGGTTTCCAATGCAAATCCTGATTTGGCTTGGGAAACTAAAAACGAAATTGACTTTGGTCTTGATTTCGCTATGTTAGACAACCGTTTAACAGGTACTATTGATTACTACTCAAGAACAACAAAAGACTTAATTTTATTAGTTGATGTACCAGTTCCACCAAACCTCTTTGGTCAAACTTTGGTAAACATTGGTGAATTATCAAATACAGGATTAGAAGCGGCATTGAATTACAACGTTGTAAGCAAGGAGAAATTCAGCTGGACTGCAGGTATCAACTTAGCTACTTTCAAAACTAAAGTAGAGAGTTTAACTTCTGGTGATTTAAGTTTTGGTAATGGAGGTGTACTTTTCCGTGCCGGAATGGGTTCACCTGGTCAGAATAACACCAACTTGATTCGTGTGAAGGAAGGAGAAGAATTAGGCCAATTATGGGGACCAGTTCAGATTGGTGTTAATCCAAACGGAACCCCTCAGTTCCAGGATCTAAATGGTGATGGCAAATTCTGTGATTGCGATGATGACAGAACGGTTGTAGGACAAGGATTACCTACTTTAACAGCAGGTATCAATAACTCATTTACTTTTGGAAACTGGGATGTTAACTTATTCTTCAGAGGAGCATTTGGTCACGAATTATGGAATAGCTACCGTGGTTTCTACGAAAACTTAGAAACGACTACAGTTAACAACTATAACATTGTTAATACTAAGTACTTAGACCAAACAGTTACTAAAGCACAGGTTAATAGCACGCATGTTGAAAAAGGTGATTTCATCAAATTAGACAACGCAACTATTGGCTACAAAATGAATGTTAAAGCGGGATCAGGTGTTAGAAGCTTACGTTTCTATCTATCTGCTCAAAATCCATTCATTCTTACTGGTTACACAGGTATTGACCCAGAAGTAAGATTTACTGACTCTGAAAATGGCGACCCATTATCACCAGGTATTGAAAGGAGATCAACCTACTTCACTACTCGTATTTTCACATTAGGTGCGAACTTAGGTTTCTAAAATTCAAAAAAATCAAACAATGCAAAATTTATTTTTTAAACGCATATTATTGGTTGGATTTGTGCTAACAATGTCTATCCAATCATGTACAAACCTGGAAGAGGAATTGTACAGTGATATTACTGCGGATAATTTCTTTAAAACAGACGAAGAGTTTATTGCTGCTTTGGGACAAGCTTATGCTTCTTTTGGCGGCTTAGGAAACCACGGTAATTTATGGTCTTTGAATGAGATTTCTTCTGACGAATTAGTTATCACAACAAAAGGTGGTGACTGGTATGACGGTGGTATTCTTATAAACCTTCACCAACATAACTTTACTTCAGACAACGACTTTTTCAATAACGCATGGGGTTTCCTTTATGGCGGTATTAACACAGCTAACCGTTTGATTTTCTCTTTCGAGAAATTAGGTACCCCTGAGTCAAAAGTCTTTATAGCTGAATTACGTGCAGTACGTGCCCTATGGTACTATTGGGCAATGGACGCTTTTGGTAATGTTCCTTTAGTAGTAGATTTTACAGCTAAAGAAGCGCCTGCAAACGCTACCCGTGCTGAAGTATATAACTTTATACTTTCTGAATTAAATGCGGTTATTCCTGTTCTTCCAACTTCTAAAGATTCGAAGACTTATGGACGTATGACCAAATGGGCTGCCTTAGCTATCCGTTCTAAATTATACTTAAACTCAGAAGTTTATATCAATCAGGCAAAATGGGCGGAAGCTGCTGCTGATGCTCAGGAGATTATAGACAAAGGCCCATTCAGCCTTCAGTCTGTTTACTCTGAGAACTTTGCTATCCGCAACGGTGGATCATCAGAGAATATCATGGTTTATGCTTATGATAAAGTATTTGCTGGTGGTTTCAACTGGCCAATGATGACCCTTCACTATGCCAGCCAAGGTGTTTATAGCTTAGCTGACCAGCCTTGGAATGGATATTCTGTTGTAGAAGAGTTTTATAACTCTTACATCGATCCAGCTAAAAACCCTGGTCCTCAAGGTAATGTTTGGAAAGGTTTAGCCACTGCCCAATCAACAGGTACCCAGGACAAGCGTTTATCCAACTTTGTGGTTGGACCTCAGTTTAACCCTGATGGTTCACGCGCACAAGACCCAGGTGTTGACGCTGGTGATCCAGATGGTGCTCCATTAAATTTCACTCCACAAATCAACCAGATTTTCCCAAATGCCTGGAGACAAGGTGGTGCTCGTATTGGAAAATACGAATATGAAGTTGGTGGTAATGCAAATATGAGTAACGACTTCGTTATCTTCCGTTTAGGTGATATTATCCTTACGCTTGCTGAAGCAGAATTCAGAAGAGGCAACACTGCAAAAGCCCTTGTACTTGTGAATCAAATACGTAAGCGTGCTGGAGTTGATGCCTTCTCTTCTCTAACATTAGACCAAATCTTTGAAGAAAGAGGACGTGAAATGTTTGCCGAGATGACTCGTCGTCAGGACCAGATCCGTTTTGGAAAATGGGGTGGAACATGGTGGGAAAAGCCATCTACCGCTGCTAAAACGAATCAGATTATATTCCCAATTCCAAAGCCTCAATTAAACTCAAATGCTAAATTGAAGCAGAATCCAGGATATAATTAATCATCTATTGATTTTTTAAAAAAGAAACTCCCGAAGAATTCCTCCGGGGGTTTCTTTTTTTAATTGATTCACATTATGAAAAAAAATATAGGGAAAATGTTACCGGTAAAATACTTTTCTCTTTTTCTCCCTCTTTTTTTTGTTGGATTTGCTTGTACAAAATCCGAAAATATAGAAATAAATAAATTATTCCTTTTGCATGATGCAGAAGACACAGGTATTGATTTTATAAATGAACTTAGTTATACTGAAAAACTTAATCCTTATACTTTTCGTAATTTTTATAATGGTGGTGGCGTCGGTTTAGGTGACTTTGATAAAGATGGCCTGATTGATATTTTTTTTTCAGGCAATCTGGTGGCCAATAAACTTTATCTAAATAAAGGCAATTTTAAATTTAATGACATTTCCATACAGGCAGGTATTGGAAGTGAGGGTGTTTGGACTACTGGCGTAAGTGTAGTTGATATTAACGCCGATGGATGGCTCGATATTTACATTTGTAAATCAGGACCTCCAGGTGGTATGAACAGACACAATGAGCTTTTTATAAATGATGGAAACGGTGTAGGTGAAATTCCTACTTTCACAGAAATGGCAAAAACGTATCGACTTGATGATCAGGGACTTTCAACCCATGCTGCCTTCTTTGACTATGACAAAGATGGCGATTTAGATTTGTATTTGCTCAATAATAGCTTACGATCTATTGGAGGGTATGATTTAAGGAAAGACCAACGGAAAATTCCTGATCCTGACGGTGGTAATAAATTATATAGAAATGACGGGGCTTTTTTTTCCGATGTAACCCTGCAAGCCGGCATTTATTCCAGTGCTATTGGGTTCGGATTGGGTGTCTCTATTGGTGATATTAATAAAGACGGCTGGCAAGACATTTATGTTTCTAACGACTTTTTTGAAAAGGATTATTTATACATCAATAACAAGGATGGCTCCTTTTCTGAAAAACTGGAATCTTTCATTGAGGAGATTAGTATGGGTTCCATGGGTGCTGATATAGCTGATATTAACAATGACGCACTCCCTGATATTTTTGTGACCGAAATGCTTCCCGCAACGGACGAACGTTTAAAAACTACCGCTCAGTTTGAAAAATGGGATAAGTATCAAACCAATCTTAACCAGGGTTATTATCATCAATTCAGTAGAAATACGCTACAATTAAACAATGGATCAAATAGAAACGATGAGATTTCATTTTCTGAAATTTCCAGGTTTTCAGGGGTGCATGCCACGGACTGGAGTTGGGGTGCGCTGATTTTTGATATGGATATGGATGGTTTAAAGGATATTTTTGTCGCAAACGGTATTTATAAAGATCTTTTAAACCAGGATTATGTCAACTTTATAGGTAATCCCGATATGGTTAGACAAATCATCAGACAAAAGAAAGAGGTGATAAAACAATTAATCGATTCCATACCCTCAAATAAAATCTCCAACTTTTCTTTTAAAAATGAAGGCGGTTTTGAATTCAAAGATATGGCTAAAGACTGGGGTTTAGATTTACCCTCTCATTCAAATGGTTCAGCTTATGGCGATTTGGATAACGATGGAGATTTAGACTTAGTTATTAATAACATAAACATGCCTTCTTTTATTTATGAAAATAGAAGTAATACTATTTTTAAAGGCCGTCATTTCCTCAGTCTGGACTTGGTTGGAGAAGGAAAAAATACTTTTGCCTTGGGCAGCAAAGTAAGTGTTTATGTAAAAGATAAAATACTCTATCAGGAATTAGCGCCCATGAGAGGTTTTATGTCTTCGGTAGATTACCGTTTCCATTTTGGACTAGGCTTAGACTCCATCGTTGATTCCTTAATTATTGAATGGCCTAATCAAAATATATCTAAACTTTACAATATAAAAGCCGACCAGTTATTGCCTGTTTTTCAAAAAAAGACTGCAACGATTAGCTACAATACTACGCTTAAACAAAGCTCTTTTTTACCTCCACTTTTTCAATCTGTACCCTTTCCAAAAGGCTTTCAATTTAAACATTTGGAAAGTAATTACGTTGATTTTGATAAAGAACGTTTGCGTTATAATATGATTTCTAATGAAGGTCCCTGCACTTGTTCCGGAGATTTCAACAAGGATGGATTAGATGATTTTTATATTGGTGGTGCTCAAGGTCA
Organism: Saprospiraceae bacterium; assembly: GCA_030728245.1. Classification (GTDB taxonomy): domain Bacteria; phylum Bacteroidota; class Bacteroidia; order Chitinophagales; family Saprospiraceae; genus BJGN01. The sequence goes on from JANQZX010000146.1 coordinate 45,277, forward strand.
GGCGGGTAGATTATGGATTCAAAATGCTTCCGGTCATTTCAAAACTATGGGAAATACCGTTTTTGACGAAGATTCGGCCTCAGAGGATACAGAATGTGTATTTTTCGATGCAGATAACGATGGTTATCCTGAACTTTATGTTAGCAGCGGAAGTAACGAAGTTAATAATAGCTCTTTAACCTTAATGGATCGCTTGTACCTTAATACAAAAGGGAAAGCCGTGACCAAGAGTCAACAAGTTTTACCAAGTCCTGTAAATTTAGAAAGTACCTCGGTAGTAAAAGCCGCTGATTTTGATAATGACGGAGATGTAGATCTTTTTGTTGGAGGAAGAGTTTCACCTAATATTTATGGCCAGCCCGTGTCAAGTTATCTTCTACAAAATGACGGTAAGGGGCAATTCAAAGATGTTACCTCTACTTTAATACCTGATATCCAATCTTTAGGCATGGTAACAGATGCTGAGTGGCTGGATTTTAATAAGGACGGCCAGATAGATTTAATCATCGTAGGAGAATGGATGCCTGTGCGTTTATTCCTTCAAGATAAAGGGAAATTTATTGACCAATCTCAAAAAGTTGGCTTACAAAACACAAATGGCTGGTATCATTCCATTTCACAAGGTGATTTTAACGGAGATGGATACCCTGATGTTGTACTAGGAAACCATGGATTAAATTCAAGGTTTAAAGCGACGAGCACTGAACCCATCAGTCTTTATGTTAACGATTTTGATAATAACGGCACCGTAGAACAAATATTAACGAGGTATTACGATGGAAAGGAGTTGCCGCTGCATTTAAGAACCGATTTAGTTCTTCAGCTACCTTATTTGAAGAAAAAATACCTGCGTTTTTCAAACTATCAAAACCAGGGAATAAGCGATATATTCACTAAGGAACAAATATCATCTTCCTTACAATTAAAAGCTTTTAACTTGTCGTCGAGCATACTCCTAAATGAGGGAGGCAAAAAATTCATCCAAAAGCAGCTTCCTGCCGAAGCACAATTTAGCTCTGTTTATGCCCTTTTAGTTACTGATTTCAACAAAGACGGACATGAGGATATTTTACTTGGCGGGAACCAATCCAGGGCAAAACCTGAAACAGGGATATATCTTGGAAGCTATGGTTTGCTTTTAAAAGGCTTAGGAAATGGGGGATTTATTCCACAAAAACAAAAGGAATCCGGCCTTTTTATAAAAGGAGAAATACGTTCTCTAACCTCTATTCGTATAAAAGACAAACTACACGTTATTGTAGGTAAAAACAATGATTTTCCAGCATTTTTAAGTTATTAACACATGAAAAAGTATCTTTTATTTTATCTTATTTTTCTATCTGTCTTCTCAACAAATTGTTCAAAAGAACCCTCAAAAGAGAAAGATGGCATTAATAACCCAGACTATCTTTTCTTAGATGTTTTCTTCGGTATGTCCAGAAAAGAATTTTATGATTATTGCTGGGATATGAATAAACAAAAAATATTTACGCACGGTACCGGGAATACCAGTGTGCAATATCGTTTAGAAAATGAATTGAAAGAACCCGTTTTTATGCGTTTCTACCCTTCCTTCCACGAGGATAAAATTTATGAAATGCCCGTTACTTTTACTTATGATAAATGGGCTCCGTGGAATAAACAATATTGGTCCGATATATTACTGGAAGATCTGTTAGTTGTATTTAAAAAATGGTATGGGGACGACTTTCAATTGATAAATCATCCAAGCCAGGGAAAGATTTACGCTAAAATGGATAAATACAGGAGAATAAACTTATTTATCAGGGATGACCAGTATGTGCAAGCTGTTTTCACAGATATGAGAAAAGTGGAGGCGGTAGAAAAGAAAGCAAAGGAAGATTTGGAAGAAGAAAAAAAATAATCTTTTTCAACGAAGTATTTTATTATGAAAAATTATTCCCTTCAGGCCTTATTATTTTTTCCACTCCTTTTAGGAGTTATGGGTTGTTCATCGGAAAAAAACAAGTCTAATCCCCTTTTCAAAGAGATAAAATCGAGCGAAAGTGGCATTTCCTTTGAAAACAAGCTCAGTTTTGATGCTGCTTTTAATATTTATACCTATCGAAATTACTATAATGGTGGTGGTGTAGGACTTGGAGATGTCAATAATGACGGACTCATTGATGTTTATATGACGGCTAATATGCTTCCAAATAAATTATTCCTTAATAAAGGGAATTTTAAATTTGAAGACATAACTGCCACTGCAAAAGTAGCGGGAACCAAAGCGTGGTCCACCGGCGTTAGCCTGGCCGATGTCAACGGGGATGGTTTGCTCGATATTTATGTTTGTAACTCAGGAGATATTAAGGGGGATAATAAACAGAATGAATTATTCATTAATAAAGGCAATAATGCCGATGGAATTCCTGAGTTTTCTGAAGAAGCCGAAAAGTATGGCTTAGCCGATAAGGGTTTTTCAACCCATGCTGCTTTTTTTGATTATGATAAAGACGGCGATCTTGACATGTATTTACTCAATAACTCATATCAAGCCATTGGAAGTTTCAATTTACGCAAAAATGAAAGGCCAAATCGCGATCCGGTAGGTGGGGATAAACTTTTTAGAAATGACCAGAATCATTTCACCGATGTGAGTGAAGAAGCTGGAATTTATGGCAGTATCATTGGCTTTGGATTAGGTGTAACCGTCGGGGACATTGACAAAGATGGCTGGTTAGATATTTACGTTTCCAATGATTTTTTCGAGCGTGATTATTTATATCATAATAACGGTGACGGAACATTCACAGAACAATTAGAAAGCAACATGCGCTCTATCAGTGCTGCTTCTATGGGTGCAGACATGGCTGATATCAATAATGACGCTTTTCCCGATATTTTTGTGACGGATATGCTACCTCGCGATGATGCCCGATTAAAAACAGTTACCACTTATGATAATTGGGATAGATATCAATTAAATATTCAAAATGGCTATTGGCATCAATTCACCAGAAATATGCTTCAATTGAACAATGGAGACAATACTTTCAGTGAAATTGGCCGATTAACCAATGTTGCCGCGACCGATTGGAGCTGGGGTGCCCTTATTTTTGATTTTCAAAATGACGGGCGCAAAGATATTTTTGTTGCCAATGGTATCTATCAGGATCTAACTGATCAGGATTTCTTAAAATTCGTTACCGAGGAAAATACGGTTCAACAAATCATGTCGAATAAGGGGGACGCCTATAAAAAATTGGTTGAGCTCATTCCCTCCAATCCAATTCCAAATCATGCCTTTATCAATCAGGGAAATTTATCTTTTAAGGATAATGCGACAGAACTTGGCTTGGGAAATCCTGGATTCTCCAATGGTTCCGCTTATGGAGATCTCGATAATGATGGCGATCTTGACTTAGTGGTGAATAACGTTAACGCACCTTTTTCCCTATTTCAAAATCAAAGCAGAGAAATCAATCCTGAAAATAGTTATTTAAAATTTCAATTAACAGGTGTAAAAGGTAATACCAATGCCATTGGGACTAAAATTACTGCCTTTGTTGGTGGGGAGAAATTATATCTGGAGCATATTCCCATCCGTGGTTTCCAATCAACGGTAGATCCCAGACCTAATATTGGTTTGGGAAAAATAAAGATGGTAGATAGTATATTTATAGAATGGCCAAATGATGAATTAACGACTCTCAGAGATGTTAAGGTAAACCAAACCATTCGGTTAGTACAGGAAAATGCTGTATTGAAAAAGGAAGTTCCTAACGTAAGCAAGCAACAAATATTCGCTGAATTCCATAATCCCTCTATTTTAAATTATCGCCATATTGAAAATCCCTTTGTCGATTTCGATCGGGATAGACTGGTTTTTCACATGCTTTCCTCTGAAGGCCCTTGTATTTGTAAGGGCGATTTGAATGGAGACAATAGAGAGGACCTATATATTGGCGGTTCATCAGGTATCCCTGGTTCCCTTTTCTTTCAACAACCCAATGGGCAGTTTGTGTCTGTTCAAAAACCTCTTTTTGATATAGATAAAGATTCCGAAGACACTGATTGTGCTATTTTTGATGCCAACGGTGATGGAAAAAATGACCTCTATGTTGGCAGCGGAAGTAACGAGGTTTCCAATAGTTCCTCCTCTTTGGCCGATCGTCTATATTTTAATACATCCAATGGTAAACTGGTAAAATCAAACCAGATACTTCCTGCAAATCAGTTTGAAAGTACCTCAACGGTTAAACCAGCAGATTATGACCTTGATGGGGATATTGATTTATTCGTAGGTGTTCGTTCTATCCCAATTTATTACGGTTTACCCGCCAATGGATTTATTTTACAGAATGACGGAAAAGGAAACTATAGCGACGTTACGTCAAAAATAATTCCCTCTTTAAAAAATATTGGCATGATCACCGATGCAGTTTGGATTGATTATGATAACGACAAAGATCTTGATCTACTTGTTGTTGGAGAATACATGCCACTCCGCATTTTTCAAAATAATGGGGGTAAGTTTACGGAAACTTCTACCAACGCAGGGTTTGAAAATACGAATGGTTGGTGGAATACCGTAGAATCAGCGGATGTAAATAACGATGGATATCCAGATTTAGTCGTTGGGAATCATGGGTTAAACTCAAGGTTTCTCGCTTCTATGAAACAACCTATTGAACTTTACATTCAAGATTTTGACCAAAACGGAACGATAGAACAAATTTTATGTCAGTATAATGGAGATAAATCATATCCCTTCATTTTACGTCATGATTTAGTTTTACAAATGCCTATTTTGAAAAAGAAATACTTAAAATACAATAGCTACAAGAACCAGCAAATTACTGATATTTTTGATAAGCCATTGCTTGAATCTGCTTTGAAATTACAGGCGAATACGCTTGAAACCGTTGTATATTTAAATACGGGAAAAGGGTCATTTACCAAAATTCCCCTGCCTGTAGAAGCTCAATTTTCACCCGTTTATGCCATTTCAATCAATGATTTTGATGGGGACAATCAACTGGATATTCTCTTGGGGGGAAATTTATATCAATCTAAACCAGAGGTGGGCAGGTATGATGCCAGTTATGGCTTATATTTAAAAGGAAATGGAAAGGGAAATTTCAAATCAGTTTCCTCAAAAGACTCAGGCTTTAAGTTAAAAGGTCAGGCCAGAGGTTTTTCTATGGTTACTGTAAATAATAAACCTGTTTTAATGGTGGCGAACAATAATGAGCAAGCCCAGGCATTTACCATTCAAAAGGGAAAAAATTAATTTTCAGCAAGAAAAGGAGGTTAAATGAAACAGTCAAAATGGCCTATTTTATTACTGTACAGTACGCTGTCCCTTACGGTAAGTACGTGTAACCAAAATAAATCGTCCGAATCGACTTTATTCAACACCGTTCCTTCCTCTTTATCAAATATAACTTTTTCAAATCAACTTACTGAAACAGAGGATTTCAATATCATAGAGTACCTCTACTTTTATAATGGTGGCGGCGTAGCACTGGGCGATATTAACAATGACGGTCTATTAGATATTTATATTACTGGTAATCAGGTAAGTAATAAGTTATATCTAAATAAGGGAAACTGGCAATTTGAGGATATTACGCTGAAAGCTGGCGTTGCATCACCTGGTGAATGGAAAACAGGCGTTACTATGGTAGATATTAACGGGGATGGTCTTTTGGACATTTATCAGTGCCGATTGGGTAATTATAAGGGAATAAAAGGGGAAAACGAACTATTTATCAATCAAGGTGATCTCACTTTTACTGAAGAAGCGGAACGTTACGGTCTAAATTTTAGTGGTTTCAGTACACAAAGCGCCTTTCTCGACTATGATCTTGACGGCGATCTCGACATGTATTTACTCAATCATTCCGTTCATACCGAGCATAGATTGAATGAAGCATCAAAAAGAAATTTTGATGACGCATTAGCTGGAGACAGGTTTTTTGAAAATGTTGACAATACATTTTACCCTGTAACTAATAGTTCAGGCATTTACAGTAGCCAATTGGGATATGGATTAGGTATTGGGGTCAGCGATGTGAATAACGACGGCTGGCCAGATATATACATTTCCAATGATTTTAGTGAAAATGATTATTTATATCTGAATAATAAAAATAAAGGTTTCACAGAGGTCCTGAATCAGTCGATAAAACACACTTCCCGATTTTCTATGGGCAATGATCTGGCCGATTACAATAATGACGGTTACATAGATATTGTTTCCCTGGATATGTTGCCGGAAGACGAAGTAGTAATAAAAAAATCGGCCGGTGAAGATGCTTATAATACCTATAAATTAAAATTATCCTTAGGGTTTGGCCGACAATTTTCAAAAAATGCCCTACAATTGAACCTGGGTTTAGATGAAAATAATATTCCTCAATTTGCAGAAACAGCCCATTTGGCGGGTATTGCTGCCACCGATTGGAGTTGGGCTTCCTTGCTTGCAGACTTTGATAATGACGGTTGGAAAGATCTGTTTATCAGTAACGGCATTCAAAGAAGGCCGAATGATATGGACTATATAAATTTTCTTGCCAGCGAAGAAATGGTCAATAACCCCGATGTGAGTGATAAAAAACTATATGGTCAAATGCCTAATGGAGAAGTTTCCAATTATTTTTTTAAAAATAATAAAGATTTGACTTTTAAAAATGTGACAAAAAACTGGGGTATTAATACCAATAGCATTTCAAATGGAGCTGCTTATGGCGATTTGGATAACGACGGAGATTTAGATCTCGTGATAAATAACATAAACCAGGAAGCTACTTTACTAAACAATCAATCCAGAAATACTCCGCTACCCGCTAAGAATTCCTTTATAAATATCCATTTTAACGGCTCAACCCAAAATACTAAGGGTATAGGGGCAAAAGTCATGGTTTATGCCCATGGGGATAAGATAGTTCAGGAAAATTACCCGAGCCGGGGATTTCAATCGTCTATGCCGCCAACCCTTCAGATGGGCTTAGGTGAAGCTCAAACCATTGATTCTTTGCGCGTAATATGGCCGGGTGGTAAAACCAAATTATGGGAAAATATTCCTGTAAATAAAACCCTTACCGTTAATGAAAAGGACTTGACCGAGTTATATTCCTATCAGATACCTAATGGCATTGTACCCTATTTTTCCACCTCGGACGACATTGAATTTGTTCACAAGGAAAATGAATTTAACGATTTCGATATTTCTTATTTGCTTCCCCACAAATATTCAACCTTAGGTCCTGGAATAGCTGTAGCTGATGTAAACGGCGATCAACTGGAGGATTTTTATATAACAAAGGCCAAAAACGGATCGGGTGGTCTATTTTTTCAAACTAAAAATGGAAAATTTCAGCGCCAAGAGCAGGCTGCTTTTTCTTCGTTTAAGGAATCTGAAGAAACCAATGTTCATTTTTTCGATGCCAATAAAGATGGTTTCCAAGATTTATATATTGGGATGAGTGGAAGTGAATGGCCGGAAGGACATAAGAACTTAAGAGACAGATTGCTCATTAATGATGGAAAGGGAAATTTCAAAGATGAAAGTTTCCGATTACCTACCTTTTACCAACATACCGGAGCCATTACCTCGGCTGATTTTGATAAGGATGGGGACGAAGATTTGTTTATTGGAAATCATTTCATTGCTGGTAAATATGGTTTTTCTTCCCAAAGTTACCTGCTCATAAATGACGGGAAGGGTTATTTTTCCTCTTTATTTGGGAAAAAAGGGTTTGACGTATCTGGTATGGTTACTGATGCAAAATGGGTAGATTTAGACGGAGATAACTGGCTCGACCTGTTGATTGTTGGGGAGTGGATGCCCGTACGAATCTTTAAAAATGAGCAAGGCATTTTAAGTGAAATTAAAAATACCTCGTTAGAAAATACTTCCGGGTGGTGGCAAACCATAGAGTTTACTGATGTAGATAATGACGGCGACAACGATATCATTTTGGGAAATCAGGGGGAGAATACAAGGCACCAACCATCCAAAGAATTTCCTATGTATATGTATGTCAGTGATTTTGACAATAACGGCACTTTAGACCCGCTCATCGCCTATCAAAGTAAAAAGGGTATTTTTCCAATACATAGCAGAGACGAACTTATCAAACAAATACCGAGTTTAAAGAAAAAGTTTGTCAAGCATGAAGATTTTGCAGGGAAGACCATTTCACAGATATTAGGTGCAGAAATGCTCAGAAAAAGTAATAGACTGGAAGTCACCCTTTTTAGCAGTATTTCGCTTGAAAACATGGGGAATTTCAATTTTAACATTAAAAAACTACCTAAGGAAGCACAATTCACCCCTATCTATTCCATTTTGGCAACTGATATCAATGGGGACAACTTACCAGATTTGATTACAGGAGGAAATAATGTGGAAACTGCACCGTATTTTGGAACTTATGACGCGGGCAGAGGGCTAGTCCTTTTAGGGAAAGGCGATGCAAATTTCTCGCCGCTAAGTGCTGAAAAGAGTGGACTTAATATTTCGGGTCAAATACGTGATATAAAAAAACTGAATTTACAGCGCACTATGCATTTAATCATTGGATTGAATGACGATAAAGCGTTACTTTACAAATTGAATCCTAAAAAATAAAACCATCATGTCTGCCATAATGATAAAAAGAACGGGTGTCATCAGTTTACTTTGCCTGGCAATATTGTCATGCAAAACCGAATCAACGCCTTATACCTCGGAAATTGATAATCCCCAATACTATCACAATTCCTTAAAGCAATTGACGGATATTATTGTTCACGATATATTTTCTCCCCCAATTGCAAGTAGAATTTATGCCTATTCAAATATTGCTGCCTACGAAGTTTTAGTTCTCGGATATCCTGAATATCAATCATTAGCCAATCAATTGAATGAATTAACCCCCATTCCGGCACCGGATACCACAAAACAAATTGATATTCATCTCGCTGCCATCCATGCTTTTTTAACCGTTGGAAAAGCCCTTATTTTTTCAGAGGAAAAGATGGACGCATTCAGAGAAAACCTTTATGCTGATTTTAAAAAAGGCAGTGTGCCCGAGGAAATATTTATATCATCTATAGCTTACGGCGAGAAAGTGGCTGAACACATATTGACATGGGCTGCGAAAGATAATTACAAACAAACCCGCTCACTCCCAAAATATACCATAAGGCAGGAAGATGCCTATTGGAAACCCACTCCTCCCGATTATA
>JANQZX010000146.1:54577-55825 GCA_030728245.1 Saprospiraceae bacterium
AAATATACCATAAGGCAGGAAGATGCCTATTGGAAACCCACTCCTCCCGATTATATGGAGGGAATTGAACCCCATTGGAATAAGATCCGTCCTTTTGTAATGGATTCTGCCAGTCAGTTCAAACCTGCCCCGGCACATACCTTTGATATGCGCGCCGGGAGTACTTTCTATAAAGAAGTAATGGAAGTTTATGAAGTAGGTCAGAACTTAAAGGATGAATCTCTAAACATTGCAAAATTTTGGGATTGTAACCCTTATGTTTCCCATGTTCAGGGTCATGCTATGTTTGCCACAAAGAAAATTACTCCGGGAGGACATTGGATGGGCATAACAGGTATTGCCACACAAAAAGCGAAGGCTAACTTCGTGGAAACTGTAGCTGCTTATACAATGGTTTCCATTTCCTTATTCGATGGATTTATAAGCTGCTGGGATGAAAAATGGCGCAGTGTTGTTATTCGGCCCGAAACGGTCATAAACAAATATGTTGACGAAGACTGGGTGCCCCTTCTTCAAACACCCCCTTTTCCAGAATATACCAGCGGGCATAGCGTAATTTCCAATGCCTCGGCTGAAGTATTAACCCATTTGTATGGTGATAATTTTGCATTCAGGGATACCTCTGAAGTAGAATATGGTCTTCCGGAGCGGTCTTTTACCTCTTTTCGACATGCGGGAGATGAGGCATCTTTAAGCAGGCTTTATGGAGGCATTCATTACAGGCAAGCTATTGAAGAAGGCGTAAAACAGGGTAAAAAAGTGGGAAACCTGGTTATTCAACAGGTTAAGATAAAAAACAATCTAAAATAGTCGACGACAGAACGAGGATAACCTAAGTTTTTCAGCAAATTAAAAAGGAGGCGAATAAAAATCATTATTCGCCTCCTTTTTAGTTAAAAAATAGATCATTAACTGTATCTAAAAGCATTGAAGGGCTTGCCTGGCAAGGCAGGGAGCACAATAACTTCCTGCACAACTTGCAAAGATTGCCACTGCCGCTGACATACTCACCCCACCTGTTGCCACGCCTAATGCTGCATTCAGTGCGGTACAAACGGCTACACGAACAATACATCTGGTCTTACAATCATCCCTGACTTCCCGCCAGAAACAGCGAATCCAGCTTTTTGCTGGTTGCAGATTGTTTTGAGCATCGGCATACCATTCTTCTCCTTTGGTAAATGCCTCTTCGGTGCTCACATCACCTTCGGGGAAAATGATATAAGCAGTATAAGTGGATGTTCCCAC
>JANQZX010000146.1:55925-57836 GCA_030728245.1 Saprospiraceae bacterium
CCTACAGAAATCAATTTTGGTAAAAATAAGCGGATTATCATCATCTTCAGAGAAGGTAATCATAATATCCTGCTTACAAGTGGTACCTCCAAGTATAGGTATGGTTACGGTAACCACCGTACCAGCTTCAAACGTATCCTCTGGTAAAATATCCTCTCCCCAGGTACTTTCTTTTGAACCATTTACAAAAACCCCATACATGCTTGTTTTTGTATTATTTTCAATTTCAAAAGTTAGTTCTTCCAAAACTTCCAGGGTATAATAAATTGTTTTACCCTTTTGGGTTAAAATCATTTTATCTAACGTACAAAAATCAATGTTTTCAAAAATCAGTGGATTTTCGCCATCTTCAGAAAAAGTGATTTGTATATCTTGTTCGCAGATGGTTGATTTACTAATAGGTATCGTAACCGTTAGGGTTGTCCCAGCTTCAAAAATATCATCTGGTAAAATATCCTCTCCCCAGGAATCGCTATCAGTACCTGTAACATAAATGCCATAGAGATCGGTCGTTGTATTATTTTCAATATAAAAAGTCAGGTAATCCTTTTGAGCAAAGGCTGATACTGAAAACAAAAGGGATAAAAGAAAAACATTAAATTTCATGGATGTTGATTTAGAGAAATATAATAAACAAAATTAAAATCAAATTTATTGTAAAAAATGAAAATAAATTGAAAAACAATACATTAAACAAAAAAAGGTTGGATATAATATTTTTGATAATAATTATTGACAACGTATTTTGAACCATAGTAAATCTTTACTCTCTTTCCCTACGTTGTAAATGTTGAACAAAAAGCCTCAAAAACGCATCTACCTATTACAATGGATTTCGAATAAATAACGTTTAATTTTCTCAAATTTAAAAATTTATCTACATGGAAGCTAAGTCAAGGCCAGAATTATTTTTAAAAAAAGCAAATTCAGAAGAAGAAATTTTTCAGAATGAAACCCTAAGACCTATTTTAAAATTACAACATGAACTTATAATCACCCTGGCACTGGAGTTTCTTAAAAGCAGAAATGTCACCTGGGAAAAGGTAAAAGAAAAGGATCCATTTCAATGGCTAAACACAAATATAAAAAGAGATATACCCTTTAAGAATCAATTAATCGGTATGGTCATAGGCCAATTCAGTAAGAATGAATTGGATGAATATCTAACCTTTCAAAAGGAAATGAACAAGAGGATCATCAATATGATGACGGAAAGGATAGTTAGTTATTATGTTATACCTCTTAACAAATTTTAATTTTTATGTCGCTGTCTTATTATTTTTCACTTTCAAAACCTAACTCAAAATTCTTAGTGACTGAGATTGGTTGTGGTATTGCAGGTTTTACAGTTGAACAAATTACACCTTTATTTAATAAAGCAATTGACGAAAACATTAAAAATATATTTTCACCCGCAAGTTATTATAAAATATTGACGAAGGAAAAAACACCGAACCGCTAATACGGGTTTTGCAAAGTGGCGGTTCAGTGCTCCGCATCAACATTTGTGGTGAAAATCGCCACCTTCGCCTGGCGCGAAACCGTAAAGATCGACCAAAAGAGAAAAGACCCTTAATATAAATTTGTGTCCTAATAAAGAAACTATTATATTTGTCATGTTGTTAAATAATCATGAATGTTTAAGGTCAAATTTCTAGAAGAAGCCAAAAAGTTTTTAGACTCTCTAGATGAAAAACCTAGAGATAAGATTTTTTACAATATCTGGAAATCTAAAATATCCAAAGATGAAGAACTTCTCAAGAAACTTGACGATGAAATCTGGGAGTTCAGAACATTGTATAACAAAAGTGCTTATAGATTATTTGCATTTTGGGATGAAACCGAGAAATCAATAATAATAGCAACACATGGAATTACCAAGAAAACAGATAAAACGCCAAAAAAAGAAAT
>JANQZX010000147.1:0-4655 GCA_030728245.1 Saprospiraceae bacterium
TTTTCGTCTTGAATTAAATTTTTATCTAAAATAGGAAATTCATCATTTTCAAAAGTGATAAGATTTTCATGACTTCGCACTTCATTTTTCATTAAAATTAATTCCTCCACTAATTTTACCCCGGGCACTTCTGAAATTAATTCCTTCACTCTGGACAAATATATTCCTTTAACGGAGGGTTTCAAGTCGGCATCTGAAATATATCCAAAAGGAAGAGAGGGACCCTGGAAAACAATATTGGGGTCAACGCCATCATTTAATAAATCATTGGGATGTTGAAATTTAATTTCTGGATTTAAAAAATGATTTATTTTTGAAAAAATCTGAGCGAGTAATAATTCTCCTACGACATCAGGATCTATCTGTATTTTCCCCCGTAGGCTTATTTTTACTCCGGTCATAATGACCACTTTATTAATATCAAAACCAATTAATCTATTGGCATTAAATTCATTTCTAATTTTTGTAATTAACTCCTGTTTTTCATTTTCATTAAGTTCTTTCCCTGATTGGACTAAAATATCTATAAGGCCCTGATAACCAGCGGCGTCATCTTTAACGGGATCGACCCAGCAATTTTTTATTTCAGGAATTTTTCCAATAAGTAATTTTCGATAATCATTGATAATAACAGGACTTGATGGAAATATCTTAGAAGGGGGAAATAAAAGGTTGTCAGATTTTAAATGATCCTTATCATTTTTAATATAAAGTAAATCAGTAATAGGAAATTGCGTTCTGTAAGCCAAATCAGTAATGGCGTAGCATAATTGCTCAAGAAAAGTAACCCCTGGGTCGTGATAATTATAATCTGTCCAGGTATTTCCTGAAAATTGCTGGGCAAGGGCCATGGCTTTTTCTCTTAACCATTCAAAGTCAAGGGAGTGAACGTCATAGTTAGCTTTGCTTACCGTTTGTGCTTTTTGCATAGATATTTATTCTGTGTCAGACCAAAGTTGGGTAACATTAAAACGAATAGCGTAAGGTTCGGCATTTTGATCATTTAAACCATAGTGCCTTCTCGTTCTCACTTGTAAAGCGTAATTATTTACTCCCCCTGTCCATCTGAACTGAAGTTGATTTAAAAAACCTCCATAATTTGCTGCGGTTTTTCTAATTGACCATCTTGATAAATAGCCACCAAAGGTAGCCAGAGCCAAAGCATGGGCGATAGCATAACGTCCACTTCCTTTTTTGCCACTTATCTGAGCCATAATTTCAAAGGCATTTATGCCATCAAGTTCTTCAAGTATATTATGCCATTTAGCATCGCCGGGTACTTGTCCTATTTTGAAGGTACCTTTCCTGGCTTCCATCCCAATACAACCTTTTACTTCCAGTTTTGAGGTAGGATTTGAAATACCTATCCCAATATTGCCGCCTCCTTTTAATACTAATCGGTTATCATTATCTGATTCATGAAAGGATAAACCTTTTGTATTTCCATCATTTAAGCTAATAAACCATTCTGGGTTTGATTTTTGAGAATTTTCATAAAAAGAGAGAAGCCTTTTTGAATAACCCAAAGGAGCGATCCTAAAGCCATCTTCAACACTTCTTCCAATACCATCTTCCACAATATTAATGGACGAATCAATTAAGTCTGCAAAATTAGTTTCAGTAGGAACACTACCTTTCCTGAAGAAATTTTTCAAGGTTATCCTATTTAGTATAGCCATGACAGATTAAAAATTAAGGGTAAATAAAATGGGTGTTTGATTTTCATGATCTTCCAGAATCTTGCCTGTTTCCAATTTAATCTCTTCATCGACCTCGGGAATATCGGAGGCAATAACGAGGGTATCACCTATTCGAAAATCAGATAAATCAGCCGGGACGGGCGCATAAAATTTAGGTTTATCCAGTATGTCAATATCATTTGAAAAACTAGGTATCAAAACAGACCAGGGTGTTCCTCCCTTCAATAAACTATCTGTTGATTCAGTATCAGCCGCAGTATCTTTTAAAAGATATAAACCGTTGTCATTCATCTGTAATTGAATTACGGACAAACCTGTTAAAAAAGCTACATAAGGTCTAGATTCTACAAATTGAATAAGTTCTGATTTTTTAATGGATCCGCCCAGGGAGGCATCAACATTATCGTTAAAAAACCAGGGGCAAATAAACTGGAGTAGATCTTTTTGTAATTCTTTAATATATCGACCCGTTGATTTTCCGTTAAAAATAATCTTAGCTTTTAGCCGGATATATTCATAACTAGGATTTCTTATCTCCATTTTCAAGAATGGACTCGTATGCTTATTTAAGTAATCCCTTATTTCCTCAATAAGTTCCGGACTTAACTTAGGCTCAAAAAATTGTTTTTCTCCAAATACTTTCGGAATGGCTACAATAACTATCTCGCCTTTTGATATAAAATTTTCATGTCCGTTATACCCTATACATTTAACCTGATTTAATTCATCAAATCTATCTAAAAGCATGTGTTCTATATCCCATCGGGTGAGGCAACGATTTTTATGCCTGATTCGCTCTGCCACCCTGTTGTGAAAAATAGATTCTACTTCGTGTCCGGTGCCGTTATGTGAATCCAACGGCTGAATAATATTCATTATGCCCTCCATTGGTTCAGCCAGTTCACTTATACTATACGCTGGCAAGCTCGATGGGTGATCTGATGAATTTTCGTCAAAATGGTACGTTGCCGAACCAGCATTGGTGTATATATTGATTATTTCACTGTGTAAATCTGCTTTTTGCCGGGTTTTGGCTCTAATCCAATAATTATTTCCTGGTAGAATATCATTTTGCTGTGTCATCTTGGAAGGTAATTCAAAACTAATAATGCCAGTTACCATTAGATTTCTGGTACTATCATTTAAAATTCCCTCTGCTTCAAAATCAATCCATTCTTCCCTTGATAAATATTGCCATTTTACCTCCGGGTCATGCCCGATTTCCCACTGTTCACTTCTTTTTGTATGAAATAAAAGATGTAATTCCTGGGGAAGTTTTAGATTTTCCAATCCAATAAATAGATAACCTTCCTCTGATAGCTCAGGGATAAAATTTTTCTTTTTCGGTTTGCCCTCAGAAAAAATATTTTCAATCCCAAAAGGATGTAGGTGATAACATTTTTCTTCCTTCAACGGATTATTTTCAAACAATTTTTTTTCATCAAATTGAAATTTACTGGTTGCTTTGTAAGTGATTTTTACATCAGAAACTACTGGGTAAAGGGGACTATTAGGGAGAAGCTGTTGAGGTTTGTCTCCAGAAAGGAGAGAATTTGGCTTTGCATTTTCTGTTACCGCGCTGACGAATATTTTTGGATATAGGTCAAATCCAAAACCCATGGGGGGATTTGTTAAGGTAAATTTAAGAAATCCCGTTTGCTTATCCATACTATACTGACTAATAGCTTCATCGGAAAGCAGGTAATTTGGCTGAATTTGTAATTTCGATAAATCAATATCATCAAATATAGCGTTTTCAGGAACACCTTGATCTGGCTCATTTTTAAAAAGGCAAAAGTCCTGTGCCTCGGATTTTATAACTGGGTTAAATTGAAAATTTGACAAGGCGGAAAGACTCACTTTAAACGATTGAGCTTGAATATCCTTTCGGTAACCTTCATAATGGGTACTAAATTTTCCACCATCTAATGCCATGGGTTGATAGGTTAAATCAATAATTACATCGGTTAGATCTTTAGAAAATAATTCGGCACTTCCAATGACAAAATAAGAGCCAATACTCGGAATTGGTCCTAAAACTGGAAATGGATTAGAAGAATCAACGGTGCCTAAATGATTAAAAAAATGAAGATTTTTTAGTTTATCGACCTCAACTTTCACTTCAATTTCATTAATACGCATTTTTTCCAAATAAGAATAAGGGTGGGTTGTTAAGCCCCCACTCATTAAAATACGTAGCACCGGATGTTCCGTTTGGAAATTCCCACTATGAATGGACATGTTATATGGCGTAATAGCGGGGACAGATTCATTCAGCGAAAATGTAAGGGTAATAGGATCTTTCGTCCAATCTGTCGGTGGTATAATCTGATATGAATTTGGCGATATCCATTCATTTTCACCAGTTAAAGATATTGAAAAAGCGTAGGCAAAAACTTCATGAAAAACCTCCTCGGGCTTGATAGACCTTTTGTTTGCTATGTCAAGGAGTAAAAAAGTAAGATGATCTATTGATTCGGCAGAAAAATAGAGATGTAAAGTAACGCTACGTAGGCCACCGCAAAGCCTCAATGTTGGAGATGACAAGGCAAAGCCAACTTGAACAGAAGACATGGTTTTCTCCTCCTCTGTTAAAAAAAGCTGTTCTGTTCCAAGGGAAGCAGTAGGTTCCATCGAGGATAAATCTGAAATTTCTTTACCGTAAATTCCGGAAACTAATCTGAATTGAGAGTAAACATCGATCAACGGATTTCGACTTACGTAAAGGGTTATAAGTTTTGAGATACTGGCTTGCGTTAACTGGATAGTTTGATCCATTTTGTATTTCTCGGCAAAGCCCAAAGTATTTTGACCAGCATGCAAAATGGTATTTTGCTCTAAAAGGACATCATTATATTCAGGATTTAGCAAGGCATACACAAATAAGGTGTCTGGTCGGCCTTTTTTTGGTTGTTGGCCTAGTATTTTTGAGTAAAAAAAGTCTAAATGTTTGTA
>JANQZX010000147.1:4755-12488 GCA_030728245.1 Saprospiraceae bacterium
CTTTTTTTGGTTGTTGGCCTAGTATTTTTGAGTAAAAAAAGTCTAAATGTTTGTAGGTTAAATTATTTAAATCTTCCTTTAAAATGGCATAAAGCTCCAGGAAAGTAAAAAGCAATCCATTGTGAGGAGGATGGTCATCATTTTCGGCGTAAGATTTATTGAATAACCCTGGAGCTTTAAAATGCAAGCCTCTCAATAGGGAAATAATGGGTGGGTAAAGTAAGATAACCTCCTTAATGGCATGACTAATCTGTTCTAATTCATTATTTCCATTATGGTAAATGGATATAGGCTCCGTTTCTTCAATTTTCCATATTGATAAAAAGGAAGAATAATCATTCTGCATGGTAATGGGCAAATCGCTGGACATTTTAGCCATATCATAAGCAATAAGCTTTGAAAGTAGCGTAGTCCCCTCTGCTGTTATTGCAGTATAAAGTTCATTTTCTATGGCTGTCGATTGAATACCTTTATTTGTCTCGGATGCCCTTTTGTACCAGGTGTTTAATTGCTTCAAAAGGTTTAGACAGAAAATAAAAAATCGTTCATATTGACCAATTTTTGAAAGCAGTTCATCATAACCCTCGAAAGAATTTAAAATATTAATTTTTTCTTTTTCAATGTCATCAATAGGAAAGCCAGCAATTTCGGCAAGTAAAAAGGAATCGTCACCCTCGAAAAATGGTTGCCAGGTTCCCGTTTCGTTCCCTTCCACTGAGTAGAATTTTAGCAGATGAGATTGTTGGTGAATAAACCTTAGAAAATCACCGGTAGTGCGCTCATCAGTCAAAAAATACTGACTATGAAGTGCTTTATTTAATCGATTTTTTCTCGACGAACCCTGATAGGAGGACAAAGTGTTCAAAATAGCTATGATTTTTAGGTGATCTTGGTTCCTTCAGCAAAATAATATGGATACACTATATTATTTCTAACATTGGTGCTTTCAATTTCATAATCAATGGTAATATGTAAAATACCTTCCATTATTTTGTCCTTGTTCGCTGAGATACTGTGGATAAAAAGACGAGGTTCATTGATGCGAAGAGCAATAGCCAAATCCTTTAAAATCCAATCGATATTTTTCTCTGTTGACATTTCGAAAACATGTTGAAATAGCGGATTTCCATATTCTGGTCTCATATCTCTTTCCCCAAGTCTGGTTCCCAGAAATATTTCAATACTTTGTTTAATATCCACTTCATCACTAACCATCTGAACACCTTTTAATTCGACGTGAAAGGTGGGAGGGAAGCTCCATCCTGTGCCAAGAAATGATTTTTCTACAGACATAATTATCCTCCTATAATTACCGTTGGACAACCCAAAACAATACTTCCTCCATGAGCACAGGTATCACCCATGCGTGCCGCTGGTTTCCCACCAATAAGTACCGTAGCTGAACCCTTCATGATAGAATCTGGCGGACCCACACAGATAGCGGAATCACCCATAATGGCAGCAGGTAAAAATGCAATAAGCACGGTTGGCGAACCAGGCCCAATGATTGGTCCTCCAACATGAGGAACGGGGCCTGTGGTCATCGGGCACACGTGAAGATCGGTTATTCTGGCGGCAAATGGCATATTTTTTTGTTTAATTTATCATGACAACACCTCCTTTAACAACGGTTTGACCCGAGGCTACAAGTTCTGCCTGAGCAGTACCTTTAATGGAAGCTTTAATTTGAGCCTCAGCGGCCACATTTAATCCTTTGAGTCCCACATCACCCCCTGAACAAGCAATATCTACGCCGGTAGTACCAGAAATAGCAACTTTTTGACCACTTTTAATGGTAATATTAAAATCACTGGTAATTTCAATGCCGGAAGTCGATGTTTTTATTTTATTCCCATTTAGGTCTTCCAGCGTAATTCCTTTACCTTTATCAGAAATAATAAGGGTATTTCCCCCTGGAGTCAATAAGGTAATAATTTTATCTGTATCGTCAAATTCAAGTTTCAATAAAGATTTTGAAATAAGCGACTTTTTAGGATTTGCGGCACTAATGGTTTCCGGAGGTGCATTGGTACTATTGTATAAACTGCCTAAAACGACAGGAAATCGGGGGTCCTCATTTAAAAATCCAATAACTACAGAGGAACCAACTTCGGGAATAAAAAAACTTCCCGCATTGGAAGTAGCGTAAAGATGACTCAATCGAGCCCAAATACCTTGTCCGGTTTGTTTTAATGTGGGAATGAGTACTTGAATTTTATATTCACCCGTGGGATCCGCATCAATTTTGGTAACTTTTCCAATGTGTAATCCTCTGACGGGATTATATATTGGCATTTGATTGGGGATTTTTTCTCCTTGTAAAAGATTTGGTTGTAAACCAAATTGAATCTTGGTGAAATAAACCCCGTCTGCCATATTGTGCTCTATGCCAGTAACTAAAGTTTTACCATCAAAATGGCTTCCGAAGCCTTCTAGAGTGATAATATCTCCCAAAGAAAAACTATTTAAACCTCTGAAGGTAACGCTTCCTCTAATTCTTTGTATTCTTGATAAAACGAGTAGGGCATCGGCATATACTTTTAACTCAGCTGCTAACATCGGTGAATTATAGTTTAATTCCAGTGTGGCCGGGCTGGCAACAGCGCCTAATACTTTTCCTGTTAAATCACCCTGAACAGGGAATCCACTGGGTTCTGACCCAGTTTGGGTCACCGCTGCGTTACTGTAGGGATTATAAGTAGCGGATGAAACCCCTTGTAACTGGGTTGATGCATCTATTTCTCCTTCAAAAGCTGAAATATTATCCCCGTATATTAAGGTGGTTTTTGAAAATGAGAATAATGCTGGAACAGGCTTTCCTACAATTATCTTGTTTTGGCTATTAAAAACTACATAGCCATTTGCTTTAGCACGTAATAACAAGAAATCCCAATCGGTCATTTCATGTTGAACTAGAAATGGATGGGTATAGGTGGTGCTGGTTATCGTTTTAGTAACACCTGAAGCCGATATGAGTGTTGTGAAAATGGCACTATCTGTCTTTTTCTCATATATTTCTGAATTTTTCTGATAAGTCATTGCAATGGCTTTATCAGCACATTCTAAAACTACCAGATTTTTGTAATAAGCATTTTGATACCCCGATTTAACAGAAATATTGTGTTTTATAATGATACCATTAAAAACGACTTCATTAAGCTGGTCAAATCCAAGACTTATTTCAACCACAGCCCCGGGTTTAAAAGCAGCTTCTTCACTTTCAGGAAATAGATGTAAAGAGGTATCTCCTCCAATAATTTCAATCCTTGCCCGCGCTATTTTATTTACCTCTTCCCAGGTAGATATTTTGTAAACCATTAAATCATCGGATAACGCCGAACCATTAAAAGTAATGGTGTATGAGGTGGGTTTGCCAGCAGAATCTAAAGGTGATATTCCAAACATAAGTATTTTTTATTTTTCCAAAGGTGGAAATAATAATTTTTCTCCAAGTTTAAGTCTTCTAAAAGAAGGAAGACCATTTATTTCTGCAATTTTCGCATAGTATTTTTTGTCGCTATAAAATTCTTTACAAAGAGCAGGAAGGGTATCACCAGATTTTATGGTCGGAATTCTGGTAATATCTGGACTTTGATATTTAGATTCTTCAACATCTCTATTGATAAACTCTTCTATGGTGATAGAAATTTCGGCTCTAACAGCACTGCCCATTGAGTTGAAATAGGTGTATTCAATGCCTAAATCGGTAACTACCCCTTTCAAAGAAATATCTCCCCATACCAAGTGAACAAAAGGCGGCGCATGAGTGGAACGCAAGGGGTATATCGTAACACCTTTCAATTTCTCAATGGAATCATCTAACCCCATGAAGTAACTTATCTCAGAAGGCAGCATCCAATACCAATCTCCGTCGGGCACACTGGGAATAACACCTGTTAAATCGAGCGTGAATTTAAAGGAAACCGTTTCCTTAAAATAAGTAGGTGATTTTTGGGGAATAGCACCACCATTGGCACTGGCTGGTTCGTCGTCCCCTTCATTTTTTCCAAAACTACAAGAAACGCTACTAGGATTAATCTGTAGCTGATATGAATCGACACTCCAAAAATAGCCCCAGGCGATATCCTCATACGTTTCGAAGGCCGTAATAGAAAGATTGAAAAATGAAAGCATTATTGATTGGTTTGAGTCTTGATTTGTTCCATAACTCTTGAAACTACCTCATTAATAAGTTCCTCTTTCTCATAAAACCCCAATGTATCTTTTGATTTTTTACCCTGGCTTTTATTGACACCCTGATTGGGAGTTGGGCCAGTATCAGTATCTTTCACATTGGCTTTGACCACTAATTGTCTAATTTCTACAGGCATAATTCAATATATTCGGGTGTAATAGGAATAACTAAATTCAATAGATTCAAAAGCATATTTTGAATCCTGCGCGTCAAAGTCACTTATTGTCCATTTTGTCGGATAAGCATTGTAAAATGCCCAAGCCATAGCAGGAGCAGAGGTTGTCGGTTCAATCAAATATACTATAATGGTTGCTGTTTGAATGCCGCCCATTAGCATAGACATAGAACTGGTGCACCAGAGCGTTAATGGTGAAAAACCCGCTACTATTCCTCGTTCAAGTACGAGGGGACTATAATTTATATCTGTCGGCAGATGGTAAGTAGTCATATTTCCAGCACCTGCCTGAACCGCACTCGTATTTCTGGTGGTTGAAATGCCAGAAATTTTACTAAAATAATTATCTCCAACTAATGGAACGGGAACACCAAAAGCAGTAGTAACAATATTTACTGAAAAGTTATATCCTGGAAGTGGCTGTAATCTGGGATTCGGTGCGCCTGCCATTTAATGTAATTTTCAGGTATTAAAAAAAATATATTAAAAAGAAAAATCCCAGGGAAGGGAACCTCCTCCAGGATTTTTCTAATATACTTTATCCCACTTTGCAGGGAATGTTATTAAGCGGCTTCAATGGTAATTCCTTCACAAGCAAATACAATAGATTCAATCGCTGCATCACTTGTTTGAGAGTTCATATCAGTAGGCGTTATTTTCTTTGGAAAGGCACCTGTTACCGTCCATGTCATTTTTGGAGAAGCATCCTCATCCAGTAATTTAATGACTAAGGTAAGTCTCTCATAAGTGTTCAACTGAATTTTTATCAACCAGTCATAGAAAGAATTATCTGTAGTAAATACACCTTTTTTGAGCGTAATATCACCATATTTCATTAGGCCCGGCATTTTGATTGTTGAATGAACAGGGCTATTTCCGTGACGATATTCTACTACATCGGTTTCAATATCTAAACCTGAAACTTCCTGGAAAGGAAGATCGGTTTGATCACCTATGTCCACAGAAAAATAAAATTTTGGTAGAGGCCAATTTTGGTCTTGATCTGCACCAGTGCCTGGCGTTGGAGCTGCCATATCATTAAGTATTTATTGTTAGTTAATTAGGATTATGATTTTTGTTGTTGTTGCTGAAACGTAATGACGATGAATTCCGCCGGACGAACAATCGCTACTTTCACAGTAAGTTTTAACATACCGTCAAGTATATCATTGGCAGTCATTGTTGAACCTAATCCAATTTCCACAGAAAATGCATCGGTTGGAGTACTTCCCGCAAGAAGACCTCCTTGCCACTGGTTATTAAGGAAATTTTCAATGGTTGCCTTAATTGAAATCCATGTAGTAGCAGTATTTGGTTCGAATACGTATCTTTCAGAAGCAATTTTAATGCTTTGCTCCAGGAATGTCATGGTCCTCCTAACTGAGATATATCTCCAGTCCTGACTATTACCATCTAAGGTGCGCGCTCCCCAAACAATAGTGCCTTTTCCTGTAAAGGATCTGATGGCATTAATAGCCTTACCGTTCAATGGAAGATTTAACTCTTCCTGTGCCTCATTGGTAATATTAACTACGGGAGATATAACATTACCAACACTTACATTGGCAGGTGATTTTGCAATATTTATGGAATTATCCACCATGGCATATACGCCAGCCATAGCAGCACTCGGAGGCAATATATTCAAAATATCACGCATGTCAGCTAATATGCTTTTAAAAGTCGGGCTTATTACTTTTAAGGTATCACTTAACAACAAAATTTCTACAGGGGTGGATGCAGTAGCAATTTTTGCAATCTCTAATTTTATCAATTCTGCCCTTGCATCTCTAACTAATCCAGCAGCTACACCATCAACAACTTCCTTAGTAAGTATTTCAATCAAACCATCTTTATTGCTGATATTTGTAAAATCAACATCACCTGCTTGTACTACTGTTGTTTGTAAAAATGGGTAGTAAGCTGCACCCCACTGAAGGAAATTGGCGCCAACTCCTTCTCTAAACTTATTTATAATATCCTCGTCGTCAAACGTTCTTTCTTTGTCACCATTGAAAACATCCAAAATAGCAAACCTGTTTTTCATGGTGTAACCACAATGCAACAACATGGCTTGTTGAAGAGATGCACAATCAGCTTCTTCAAGTAAAATAGCCTCTGGAATTACTAATAAGGTAGGTTCCATGTATTTTAATAGGGTAACCAGACCTTTACCGTTAGCTGGGTCGTTAAAGTCAATAGCTTTGATTCCATTTCCATAATTACCTATGGATACAACATAACAATCACCACCACCATTTGAATAAAAATGACGTAACGCACTATGCAAAAGATACCTCGATTCCTGGTCAACAGACAAGGTGTAACCTGTATTATCATTAGGCTCAATACTGAATTTTGTTTTTGGTGCACCACCAAACATTTCTTCATATTCAGCCAATGAGGTAATTCTGGTTGGTACGTTGGTAAGAGGTTTGTTGCCCCTAGACGCACGTGAAGTGTAACCAATAAACGCGGGTACTGCGGTTGATACTGGAACCACAGAAGAAGAAAAAGCACTCTTTTCTTCAATATAGACCCCAGGCGTTGCTAATACTTTTGCCATGCCGTTTTAATTAATTTGATGGTGTTTTTAGAATAATTGCCTAAAACTAATGAATATTTATTAATAAATAGATAGAAGGAATTTATTTTTATATAAAAATAAATTCCTGAACGAAAAACTTATCTTCCTTTCTGTCGTATTGTACAGATGTTGGATTGGGACAAGGCAAACTTTTAATGAGTTGATTTTCAGTATTTTTATTTTTGTTTAAATACAGACCAAGTATTTTTGTCGGTCTCTCCTTTAAAGGTAAACTATTTTCAGAGATAAAAAATAATCCATCTCTTCCATTAGGTAATTTTACCATCCCTTTAGGAATAAAAGTAATACTATTTATTTGGTTTTTTTCAATAATATATAGATAGTCAGCCTCTTCCATGTATCTGCTCGGGCCATAAATAAAATATTTCCAGTAAACGTTTCTTTCTTTAAATTGTATAGCGTGTTTAATAGGTAATAAGTTATTTCTTTGCGCTGAATCGAGGCCAAAAAGTTCATTTTCCTTGTTAATACTTATGCTTATTTTACCTATTATTCCAGCATCGTCTGATTCGCGGCAAATCTCAATGGGCACTATGTCAGTAGCATGTAATAATTCTCTGCCTGGAATATGATCAAATTCTATCAGCTGATTTGAAATAAATGGAAGGTCAGTGAAATTTAAAAATTGAGGATTTTTATTTTTCAAGTAAAATGTTAAGACCAATGCTCCATTATAACAAAAATGATTGAAGTCTTTGTTTGCATCTATTATTAGTATCATTTTATTTGATTCTTGCTTTGAAACTATTCCATAT
>JANQZX010000147.1:12498-13884 GCA_030728245.1 Saprospiraceae bacterium
ATTCCATATTCCCTTAATATCAAAGAGGTTTCCTTATTCATCTCAAAGGAAAAATCTCCACATTTATTATGGCTGTAATAACTATGGAAAATAGAAATAGATAAAAGTTCCTGAAATTGAACGGTATAATTTATTTGCATTCGGAGTTCTGCCTTTTATTTTGGTGTAAACAATAAAGGTATAATTTCCTCATTCATTGCATATTGATTGAAATTTAACATTCTAAATTTATACACAATGGAAGGTAAATATTTGCCACCTAACATACTCCATATATTACTTAGAACAGGAAATTCCAGATTAATTATTTCTACGGTTATTTTGTCTATTTCAGCGGGCAGAGAGGGGGTATTTTGTGGGTTAAAAGTATGCTGTCCTTGAAAAAAATAGATTACGGCAGAGAGAAATCTCAATCCTTCCCGATAGTTGTTTTCAGGAAAATTAGCGGCGAATAATACATATAGATTGATATAAATGGATGGGTTTGATCCACTAAATTGGCTATACCCAGTGTTTCTAATGAGTTTTTCTTCTTCGACATTGATCAGTGTAATGGTTATTTTGTTTTCTGAGTCTATCGTCGAGGCACCGGAGCTATTCCCAATAGAGGTAACTATGACGCGGTCATCCATTTCGCCAAAGGAACTTTTTAAATATTCATTCAATTGGTTCCCAATAATAGGAAGAACATTTTGTATCATGCTTATGGGTTTCCTGAAGTGGCATCATGTACACCAACTAATTTTAATAATGCTTTAACGACAATTCTAACAATATAAACACAAATAAACATCACCAACCATCCAATCATAAAAAGCTGAATGGTAAACACCTTTTCGACCTCGTTTAAACTTGGGTTTGCACTGGTTAGCTTTAGCAACCCCAGGAAAACAAATGAAAGGGGAACGGCAAGTACCGACGCTATAATAAACCACATGAGCTCTTTTAAAATTGTTTTTTTCATACAGATGGTCAGGGTCTTTTTATATTGATGTTAACTTGTAATTTTTGAATAAAGTAAAATACAAACGCACCAAAAAGAAAGGCTATTAGAAGGGAAATTCGTTGATCGGTAAACCAGTTCATTACACTGAGCAGGGGTACAATGAGCAGGGTCATGATTAGCATAAAAAGATATCTGAAGAATTGTTGGCCTAAGATACCTGTTCTGACGCGCCAGTCTGCAAAGGCTATGACCCATCCAATCACCACAGAAAGGGCAAAAAGCAGGTATGTTAAAGTTAGGATGTCTCGGTATCTCATCATAATACTGCCCATCGACACAGGGAAGCCATCGGCCTCATTTATTGGATTGACTACAGCTATTGTATCTGTAGTAAATTGGTTGTCAAGTAGTTGCCATAAATCTGTATAGCCATTATCGTA
>JANQZX010000148.1 GCA_030728245.1 Saprospiraceae bacterium
GTTCGCTTTCATTTCTTATGGTTCATTGACAAAATTTTCTTCATATTCCTTCCGACTCAATACCGTATCATAAAGTCCAATGGCTTGCCCCGCATGTTTATTTATGCCTATATATTCCAAACTGGCATCCTCGTACCGTTTAAATCCGAAAACGGCTTGATTCATGTGGGCAGGATTGAATAAACCCAGGCTTACCAATAATTCGAAGTCTTTTACGGAAAGGCCTGTTACCTTTTTGAAAAGTCCCGGTTCCAATTGGGTGATCACATCCTTTAAACTCCGCTCTCTGTAGTCCGTCAAATACATAAATACAGGTATGCGCGTGGCAAATTTGATGAGCTTTTCCTGGATTTGCTTCCTCAAACTCTTGAATTCCTTCTCGTCGTCTGTCAGTTCCTGCTTCTCCTTTTTGGACATTTCCCGGTCGTTTGCCTCCTTCTTGGCTTTCTTTACCGCTTCTGATTTATTAATAATCGTCTCAATATCCTGATTCAAATTACGGAATCCTTCTATGTTCATCAAGGCTTTCATGGCTTCCTGATTTGCCATCAGACGAGCCAGCGTATTATTGTCAACATTGACCAGCAAGGCGCTTTCCCAACGTCTTGCCAGTAGGGTAGCAGTGGTACCGCTCATCGCCATATCCAAAATACCCGCGGCATCCACTTGTTTCATCGAACTTCCGTCGTAAGCTAAAACGGGTAGGAAGTTGATGAATTCTTCCACATTTTTCTCCGGATTTGTTTCGTTCACATTTAATCGGCAAGCATAATCTGCTATTTGTCGCAGTGCCCTATTGGGCGCAAAATCAAACACATAACATTCTTCTTTCAATATTTCTTCCTTGTTAGGTGATTTGCTGTCCGGATTTTTTATCACCCAGGGCGTCTGTACCCGAAAGGCTGCCTGAAAATAGGTTTCCGGACTGGAGGAATTACGCAGCATAAAAATACCCGTCCATGGTTTTACAGAGACGCCAGTAGTCAATTTGCCACAAGAAAGAGTTATGGTCTTCGATGCCAGCGGATTGTCCGTCATTGCTTGCATCACGGGTGGTAAAGCCATCACCCCAAGACCTGCCTGATTACCCGCAGCAACCACAATGGTGTAGTCGTGGTAAAACTTATTTTGCCGTTGTTTTATCAGATTGGACATGGCATGACAAGAGGCAACGGACGGGAGAAACCAAAAGGTATGGTTTAAGACATTCAATAAAGGGGCATGTGAAAATGGAAGGGGTGGTTTTTTAGTGCCTAATTTCAGATTATCCGTTGTCGTTTCTCCAAATGATCCGCGAATAAGATCTAACCATTTTTGTACCTCATCTTCATATTTAAACGTTGCTTTCGCGCCTTCTCCGTCCGCCGAGAAAAATATGTTCAAATCAAAGCCATCAAACTCTCCTTGCATAGCAATCTGTGAAATGGCATCAGGCATCTGGTAAGTCATCATGACCATTCGGGGAAGGGAGGCATAAGGATTTGGCCCGTAGGTCTCTTTCCATTCGTCTTTTGCCTTTTGTTCATCGGAATAAGTCCAGTTAAAAATCTGATCTTCAATGAATTCTCCTGAAGCGATGGCCCGGAATGGCGTACCTGACAAATACAGATAATGACTGGTTGTAATGGGCATAGTACCCTCGTCGAAATATTCTAATCCCTCTCCCTCTCCAAACTCCATCTCTCTTTTTCCTTCAGCTTCAAACAGTTCTTTGGCGCTTTCCCTCCACGCGCCATAGTGGTATTCATCAAAAATGACACAGTCCCAATGCGTGGCATGCACCCATTCATTTTTAGTTTTTATGCCTCCCGTGCTGGTGTTTTTACCCAAATAATCTTGAAATGAGCCGAAACAAACGATGGGTTTTTTAGGATCAGCTTGCTCAAACGTCAATCCATTTCGGGCTATAAATTGCCATCCTTCAAAATCCACGTGGGTCATCAAGTCTTCATCCCAGGCATTTTGCACGGCAGGTTTGAAGGTGAGAACCAATATTTTTGTCCATTGCATTTTTTTTGCCAATTGATAACTGGCAAAGGTTTTGCCGAAACGCATTTTTGCATTCCAAAGAAAATTGGGTGTCCTGTCGGTATTTTCCAGTTTAAAGCTGTTGAAATATTCGATAGTCTTATGAACGGCAGCATGTTGTTCGGGGCGCATACCGAAAGTAAGGGTCCGATTGGCTTCCGTGCGTTCCCCTGTTTTGACCTCCCGAATGGCTTTTTGCAAATCTTTCAACGTACATTTGAACCATTCGCCATCCGGATTGGCAAAGCCTTGTTTTCTTAAAAGCCGGTGAATATCGTGGTCTGTAAAGGAACTTCCGTCGTTCCTCATGGCAGATTCCTCAAATACAATGGTATATTTCAATCCAGAGGTTCTCAGTTGTTCCGATACCCTGCTAAAAGCATCTCTTGAGGTAAAACCAATTTTTATTAGCCCTTTATGTGTTGAAACCCCTACCAATTCGTAAGCATAAATGGTCGGATTGGTAGTAGGGCGGGGTGGAAAAAATTCTTTTTTACTCATCCTTTTT
>JANQZX010000149.1 GCA_030728245.1 Saprospiraceae bacterium
TCAAACGTAATGCGTTATATAATCTGGATGAGATTAAGGTACGCTGGAAGAAGGCAGCATTAGAGAATTGTCCTGGGGTACCTTGTGTGACTGCGCCATCCTTTACCTGCGGCACAAGCACCGTTCCTGACAATGAATTAAACTCCTATAATACGGTTTTGATTGGAACACAGTGCTGGACAAAGGAGAATTTAAAGGTTACCACGTATAATGACGGCACTGCGATTCTATTGAATAATACGTATACTTCAGGAACGGTTTCAACAGTATGGCAAGGTTTAACAACCGGGGCTTATACCATTTATGGAAATGGATCGAGCACAGGAACTGACGCCACAAACTATGGATTTTTATACAATTGGTATGCTGCAGTTGGAATAGTAACCCCAATGGGTAGTCCAACAAAAAATATCTGCCCAACAGGCTGGCACGTTCCAACTGACACAGAGTGGACAACTTTGACAGATTATCTTGGCGGGTTAAGCGTGGCTGGTGGCAAGATGAAATCAACTTCTTCGCTTTGGAATTCTCCAAATACCGGAGCAGACAACACAAGTGGTTTTTCCGCTCTCCCAGGTGGTTCTCGCGGTAGCGGTGGTAGTTTCTACAGTATTAGGGCCAGCGCTTTCTTCTGGAGTGCTACTGAGCTCGGCCTCAGCAACGCCTGGTTCCGCGACCTGTACGACGTCAGTGGCGGTGTGTTCGTGACCAGCTACAATAAGTCAGAGGGTGTCTCCGTTCGTTGCCTCAGGGATTGACTATTTGTCTATTTGACTATTTGTGGGCGGGCAAATGCGGGCGGGCAGCGCTCGAAAAATTCACAATAACCAACCCATACCAAATCAACCCTTCTTCATTTTATAAAACCTCTCCAACCTGCACCGGTCTGTACAATATTTGACCATAATCAGCCGGTGGGATATATCAGCCCCGCAGTTCAGACAAGTTCTTCCATCCTTGGCTGGCTCAATCCATTTTTTTTTACTTCCACCTTGATTTGGGCTGGTTTGGGTTGACTCAACACCATCTCACCCATTTTTATGAAATGAATTTCCAACAGGTATCCCATCAAAATAATGGTGGAGAAAAAGAGACCCACAGCGGCATTCTGTGCAAATGTGGCATCATTTTCCACGAGGGTAAAGATGAGCTCACCCAGGGCGAGCAGGGTGGCAAATAAAGCAATTTTTGAGGGAATTTCTGATTTATAAATTCTTGGATCATTGAGGAAATTCATGAAAACTGCGAGGAAGCGACTGCCCTGGATGATGATAGAAATGGGTATTTTTAACCATAAAGGCAAAGGTATGCTGTATATGCTAATTACTGCGGTTACAATGTAGGTTAGTAATATCCATAGAAACATAATCTGTGGAATAACCCGCTGGATTCTTTCCAGTAAAATGATAAACGAAGGATTGGAAGTATTCTGTTCAAGCATGGGCGCATCCATATTTTCTTATTTTAACAATGGTGTTGATGGACATCCCCGTAATTTTGGATATCTCTGAATTTCTATATCCCTTTTTCACATAATCAAGGGCTTTTTTATTCTTTGGCTTGGAAAGGAATTGATGAATATCCTCCTTGCTTCCATTCTTTCGTCCGGTATATTTGCCCAATGCCTTAGCAATGGCAATGCCCTCTCGCGTGCGCTCATTTATATTTCGTTTCTCCATCTCCGCTACGACCCCGAGAATGGCGTAAACCATCTTGGCAATGGGATTTTCTTCACCCTTCTCGTCCAGAGTCCTTAATCCCTGAGAAACAAAACAAATGGAAATCCCCTTAGTATTAAAATAATGGATAACATTTAACACGTCCCTTAAATCACGGCCAATGCGATCGATGGCATGAACATCCAGTTCCAGTTTGCAACCCATGTCAATAAATGTTTTGATTTTCTTTCCACCCTCGCGTTCGAAAAATGGAATGCTACCGGAGCACTTGTCTTCAACCACCAAATCATACGATGATGAATTTACGGTCTGCCTGTCGGTCTTTTGCTCCAAGCTACTAACACGCGTATAAAGAATCCTGGTAAATTTGTCATTTTTAGTTTGGTATAGGATATCCTCTAATTTTGATAGTTTTTTGGTCATTTTTAATACTTTTTGGATCTTTTTCAAACGTATGAAATTGTCAATAGGAAGTAAACCCTTAATTTGATAGTTTACATCATTCCTTCGTCCTGAAACGAGAGGTAAGAGTTATGGGTGATGATTAAATTATCCAATAACAGGATTTGCAACAAACCACATGCTTCCCTGATATCTTTGCAAAGGAGAATATCTGCATTTGAAGCCAACCTATTACCCGAAGGATGATTATGGCCGCAGATAATTCCAGTTGCTCCAACCCCGATGGCCATTTTCAGGATGATACGAATATCGACGGAGGTTTCGGAGATTCCCCCTTGAAACATATGCTTGAAGGTGATGACCCTGCTTGCTATGTCCAGGAAAGGAACGGCAAATATCTACGTTGCTGAAAAACCCA
>JANQZX010000150.1 GCA_030728245.1 Saprospiraceae bacterium
AAAACAAAGCAAAAGGCAAACATTATTATTCATCGGGGCGATAAAATTATCCCGTTATCAATTCAAGAAATGGCTTTGTTTTATATAGACAATACCCTCGTTTACGCTTATACTTTTGATGGCAAGAAATTGGCAATCAACGAGCAATTGGATGCACTCGAAACCTTGGTTGGCGAATCATTTTTCAGAGCAAGCAGACAGTTTCTCGTCAATCGCAAAGCCGTTAAAGAAGCCTCAAAATATTTTGATAGAAAGATCTTAGTCCACCTCAATATTCCTTTCGTTGAGCAAATTATCATTAGTCGGCTTAAAGCTACTGAATTTATCAACTGGCTTTCGGTAGTTTAATTTCCCCTTCGTACACTTCACTTTCAATTTTGAACAGTTGACTTAGTTTGTCATTAACTGCTCTGTAATTATACTTCAACTTTGTGGCATGAATCATAAAGATATGAAGTACAAACTAACAGCTTTACTTTCCTTGCTATTGGCGCCACCCCTAAAAAATGGGTTGGAGAACTTATAAAATCCGACAATGGAATGACCATTGCAGACGAATTGAGTTTGAAGGTAATATTGGCAAAGTTAAAGGTTCAAAGTTTTTTATATCCAAAACCTTCTATTGGACAAAACTCAAATAAGATGAACAAAATTATAATCACCCTTTTTGTCTTATTGTTTATGAACTCAAAAAGTTCATTTGCACAAGATACCCTAAGGTTTTCTCTTCAAGATGCTATTAACAGAGCAATGACAAACAATAAATCTATCCAATCAGAAGTCCTTAAAAGAGAAAGTCTAAAATATCAAAAAAGAGAAGCCAACTCTTATTTACTACCTACCATAAATGCATCGGCTGGCATCAACCAATATTTAGAACTGCCACAATCCTTTTTGCCCGGCAATTTGCTTAATCCCATGGCACCCCCTGGTGAGGTAGTTGGCTTACAATTAGGTTTGCCAAATACCAGCGATGTGGGTATCAATGCCCAATGGATGCTTTACAATCAATCTCTTTTCACAACCAAAAAAGTATTGAACACGCAAGTCGAAATGACCGAACTCCAAATTACACAAAAGCAAGAAGAGGTTACATATAATGTGTCGTTATTGTACTACGCCATTGTATTTTCTGAAATGCAAATGAAGGTCATCAGTAACAATATCAAATCTTTGGAAGCAGTGTACAAAACCGTAGATAGTAATTTCAGAAATGGTATTGTCAAAAAAACAGATTTAGACAAAGTAGAAATCAATATCCTTAATCTAAAAAGTCATTTGCAAAACACAAAAACCCAAACACAATCACAAAAAGAATTACTCAAACTAAATTTGGGCTTACAGAACTCAGAAAATATAGAGCTGACTGACAATTTTGACCAATTGATGTTGGTGAATAGTTTATTAAAAACAGAAACAAAACCAACGACCGATTTACTATTGATAGGGAAAAAAATAGCTTTGAGTGACTTGCAAGTCAAACTTCAATACGAAAAAAGACTGCCAACACTATCGCTCAATTATGGAGCAAGCTACAATTGGGTGAGTAATAATTTTAGAGACTTGTACGGTTCAGGGCTTAACTATCCTGTCGTTTTTGCTGGCATGAAAGTTTCTGTACCTGTATTCGATGGAGGAAGAACAAGTGCTCAAGTCAATCAAGCAAAAGTAAGTCGCCAAATTGCCGAAAAAGAGGAAAGTTTTCTGAAAGACAAAGTTGCTGTTGAAATAAAAAATGCACTCAATCAGTACAATCAATACAAAGAAACTATTGAAGTTCGTGACCAGAACGTCAAACTTTCCAAAGCCCTGTATGACCAGTCTCTTTTGCAATACAAAGAAGGTTTAATTCATTTAAGCGAAGTGCTTACTAATGAAATCAGCGTGAGAGAGGCAGAATCACAATATTTAATGGCAGTTTCTCAATGTCTTTCTAGCTTTTTGGCCTATAAAAAAGCTGCAGGTTTAATTCAAAATAAATAAACAATCAAAACAATGATAAAGAAAATCATTTTTACCGTCATAGCCCTTACATTATTGGTGTTCGTTTTTATAAAATTAGCAACGAACAAAAAAGAAATCAATGTCGCTGCATCCTACAAAGAAACTAAGGAAAATATTGCTGTACAGGTTATGACCGCACAACGCAGCACTTATAATACGGCCTTACAATTTACAGGTACTTTTAAACCCTTTAAAGAAACCAACTTTGGAGCAGAAAGTCAAGGCATGATTACCGATGTCAATATCCAAGAGGGTGATTATGTAAAAGTAGGACAGCTTATTGCCAAAATTAATGATGAGTTATTGACTTTAAAATTAGCCGCTGAAAAAGCCCAATTAGAAAAAGCAAAGGTGGATTTGGAAAGGCAAAAAAACCTATCCAAAGACAATGCTACTACGGATGCAATGCTCAAACAAATGGAACTTGGATATTCCCTCGCACAAATTGCAGTAGCAAGCACGCAAAAGCAAATTGCAATGACCCGAATTATAGCCCCAATTAGTGGTGTAATAACCATGAAAACCATTGAAGAAGGAAGCATAGTGGCTCCTGGTGTGCCTTTGGGAACGATTACTGATGTATCACAACTGAAGCTGGAAGTATTGATCCCAGAAAATCAAATCAACACAATTAAAAAAGGAAGTCGGATTACTGTAATGTCAGATGTTTACCCTGACCAAAAATTTAATGGAACTGTCCATTTAATTGCTGTAAAAGGGGATCAAAATCACAATTTTAAAGTAGAAATTTTGGTAGCTAATATTAACTCTAATTTTCCATTAAAAGCAGGAATGTTTGCCAATATTCAAGCATCCTCCTCACAGGAACTAACAAATTTTATCATCCCAGGAACTGCCGTGTTTAATCAAAATGGAGAAACAAAAGTATTTGTTGCCCAAAATGGAAAAGCCAAAGCCAAAACCATACAAACCGCTGGTTTTGTAGGTGATAATATGGCGGTTTATTCAGGTATTGAAGAAGGTGAGCAGGTAATTATCACCGGTGTAAACAATTTAAAGGACGGCATCACCATCAAAATAAAATAGACTATGACACTTACCGAATATGTAATCAAAAGACCCTCAGTGGTAGTAGTTTCCATCTTGGTCATAGCCATTTTTGGGATTATTTCTTATACCAATTTGAGTTATGAATTACTACCCAAATTCAACATCCCTACACTCACTGTTGTAACGGTTTATCCTGGTGCATCCCCCGATGAAGTAGAGAGTGAAATCACAAAAAAAATAGAAGACAACATCTCAACGCTTGAAAACATTAAGCGTATTCGTTCTACTTCCTATGAAAATCTGAGTGTGGTCATCTTAGAAATGAATAATGGCGTAGATATTGACGATGCACAAGGCAAAGCCCAACGCAAGCTGAATGCTGTTGTAAGTAGTTTGCCAGACGCTGCCAAGGCACCTACCGTTTCTAAGGTTTCGTCTGATGATTTTCCTATTTTAAAATTCAGTTTATCCAGCAAAGAAAAGTCCAATACAGCATTTTATCAATTTATCAAAGACCGCATAGTACCACAATTATCTTCTATAAAAGGAGTAGCATCAGTGAGCTTAATTGGAGGAGAAGAACGAGCCATTAGGGTAGAGATTGACCAAGAAAAATTGAAAGCCTACAATATGTCCTTATTGATGGTTTCACAATCTATCGGGCAAAACAATATCAATTTCCCAACGGGGAAATTAGATAATAATGTCTCCGCTTTACGTATAAAATTAGGGGGCAAATTTCAATCGCTGGAAGATTTAGAAAACCTTATCATTGCCAGACTTCCCACAGGGTCAAGAATCAAATTGAGTGACATTGCCACCATCATTGATAGTAAGAAAGATGCAGAAACCATTAATCGCATCAATGGTAAGTCATCTATAGGCTTAAACATTAGCAAACAGGGCGATGCCAATGCGGTAGAGGTTGCGAAGATTATTAAGAAAAAAGTCGCTGAATTAGAAAAACAATATGAAGCCGATGCCTTCAAAATGCAATTGGCCGTTGATGGTACGGATTATACCATTGCCGCTGCAGATGCGGTTA
The DNA here is from genome assembly GCA_030728245.1 of Saprospiraceae bacterium. GTDB lineage: Bacteria > Bacteroidota > Bacteroidia > Chitinophagales > Saprospiraceae > BJGN01. Next base: position 4,061 of record JANQZX010000150.1, read on the forward strand.
AACACGATTTGTTAATTGCTATTCTTTTAGTGGCTTTGGTGATGTTGGTGTTTTTACACAGTATTCGAGATAGTTTTATTGTGATGTTGGCTATTCCAGTTTCTTTTCTAGCTACTTTGATAGCGATGTATCTGTTTGGTTATACCTTCAACTTGATGACTTTGCTTGCTCTTACATTAGTTATAGGCATTTTGGTGGACGATAGTATTGTGGTGTTAGAAAATATTCATCGCCACTTGAATATGGGCAAAGATAAAGTTCGGGCTTCCATTGACGGAAGAACAGAAATTGGCTTTACGGCTTTGGCTATTACATTTGTTGATGTGGTGGTGTTCTTACCGTTGGCAATGACTAATGCAGGAATAATTTCCACTATACTTGGGCAATTTTCATGGGTAATTGTCATTTCCACCTTGTGCAGTTTGGTTGTTTCGTTCACGCTTACTCCATTACTTTCGTCTCGTTTTGCCACAATCATTGATTTAGAAAAAAACCATTGGTGGAACAAAATTCACAAAGCCATTGAAAACCAAATTATTGCTTTAACCAATTGGTATGGAGGCTTGTTAGCGTGGGTTTTAAGAAACAAAAGCATTACCATCGTTGCTATTTTTGCGTTGTTTTTATCTTCGCTTTTATTGGTGGCAAAAGGATTTATTGGCTCAGCTTTTATCGAGCAAGGTGACCGTGGAGAAGTTGTTTTTTATGTAGAAACATCCAATTCAAATACTCTTGCTTATACCGATTCTGTTACCAATCAAATTGAAGCTCGTTTTATGAAAATGCCCGAAGTTCAAAACGTACTTGCAAGTGTAGGAGTAAGTGGAAGTGGGCGCGATGCAGGAGGTTTGAAAACCAATATGTCCGAACTGACAGTGCAGCTAAAAAAAGATGCTAAAATTACCGATGCCGCTTTTGCTTTTAAAGTTAAAAATGAGTTCAATGATATTCCGGGGGCAACGGTGACAGATGCTTTATTGGATATAAATGGCTCTGCTGGCAACTTACCAGTTCAGATATTAGTGAGCTCTAATGACAGAGCTAAAGCCATTGAATATGGAAAAAAAGTAATGGATATTTTACAAAATACCAACGGTGTTTCAAATCCTAAATTAAGTGTAGAAGATGCTGTGACCGAAGTACAAGTAACCATTGACAAAGAAAAAATGGGAGATTTTGGGTTGAACGTATCCAGTGTTGGTGCTACAATGGCGACCGCTTTTGGTGGCAATGATGACTATGCTTTTAGCCAAGGTGGTTTTGAATATGATATTGTAGTGCAACTCAAATCTTTTGACAGACGCAACCCAGAAGACATCAAGTCGCTTACATTTATCAATAACCAAGGTCAAATGATACGTCTCGACCAATTTGCAACGGTTGGTTTGGGCAGCGGAGCATCACAATTGGAACGCACGGATCGTATCAGTTCTGTTTTGGTACAATCAAATTTAAAAGGAAGACAAATTGGAGAAGTTTCACCAGATATAGATGCTACACTTGCGTTAGCTAATTTCCCTGCTGATGTAGCGGTAAAATGGATAGGACAAAGTGCCGACCAAAAAGATGGATTCGCTGCTATTGGTGGAGCATTTGCATTGAGTTTGGTGCTGATGTATTTACTGATGGTACTTTTATATAACAATTATATTTATCCTTTAGTGGTGCTTTTTGCAATTCCTATGTCATTTATTGGAGCATTTTTAGCCTTAGCATTAACCCAAAGTTCATTGACCATTTTTACCATTATGGGTTTTGTGGTAATGATGGGTTTAGTGAGCAAGAACTCTATTCTAATCGTAGATTTTGCCAACAAAGAAAAAGCAGACGGCAATAACACTTTCGATGCACTCTTGGCAGCGGGCAAAGAACGTCTTCGCCCTATTTTAATGACGACCTTAGCCATGGTTTTCGGTCTATTACCTGTCGCGTTGGCAACTGGTGCAGGTGCTTCTTGGAAAAATGGTTTAGGATGGGCTTTGGTGGGTGGTTTGAGCAGCTCAATGTGTTTGACGGTGTTTATTGTACCCGCCGTGTATATGATAGTGGATGTTTTTAAGGGTACAGCCAAATACTGATTTATTTTAACCCTAATTTTAATAAAAAAATTATTATACCATTGTGTGTAATCTGGTGAAATTGATCCGGTTTAAATTAATCAAGGTAAAGAATGGTTTTTAAAGGTATTTATTTGTTTTATTATTTTATTAAACCTGTTTAAAACAGTCCACACTTTTTTGGCGCGTTTTAGCTTTTGGGTATTTGCGCCTCTCTACCTTATGGATGGCCCTTTTAATTCTAGTTTTTATGCATTGTATATTAATCCGTCCATGATTGCATCGGCAAGCGTTGGGTCACCAATATATTCATACCATTTATCTATGGGGAGATGGCTGGCTATTATCGTTGATTTCTTTTTGTAATTAAAAGCGAGCCATTAACTGAAAGTAATTGTAAAGAAACTAGCGAATTTATTCGATAATTCAACAATAAATCAGCTTTAAATAGATTAAAATATTCTTGAAAGCACCATAATTGCGCAATCCGGTGAATCTTTCACTCACAAAAATCCGTGATTCAGAACCGATTGTTAAGGGTAAATTTCACCTATAAAATCTATCGTCGAAAAATCTATTATCCATCTCGGGCATAGGTCTTAGAAAATCATCCATTTTTTATCCTTTGCTATCACAAAGGCCTATTAGCCCCATATATAAAGTAGCAAAAAACAGGCTAGAGATAACGGACGAAGTTTTTCAGACTGAATGGAGACGCTAACTACTATTTAATTACTCCGATTTCAGCTCCCGCCTAAGTATTTTACCAACATTGGTCTTAGGTAATTCATCTTTAAAAACAATCTCTTTCGGTATTTTATAAGCCGTTAAATTTTCGCGGCAATACGCTAATAAATCCTTTTTATTGGTTCCCTTGTTTTTTAAAACGACAAATGCTTTTACCGCTTCCCCCGATTTACCGTCCTGCATGCCTACTACCGCCGCTTCTAACACATCGGGATGGGAAACGAGAACCTCTTCAATTTCATTGGGATAAACATTAAAGCCCGAAACGAGAATCATGTCCTTCTTACGATCTACGATTCTGAAAAATCCGTCAGGTTCCATGTAGCCCAAATCTCCAGTTGAAAACCAGCCATCTTTCAACGAAACCGCCGTTTCCTCTGGCTGATTATAATAACCTTTCATAATCTGAGGGCCCGAAGCCTGAATTTCCCCAATTTCTCCCGGCTCCAGCACTTTCCCACTATCGTCAACAATTCTCATGCTTGTAGATGGTAATGGCAATCCGATACTTCCCAATTTTCCATTGCCATCAATGGGGTTGACAGACAAAGTGGGCGATGTTTCGGTCAATCCATATCCCTGAGCCAGATAACAACCTGTTATTTTCTCCCAGGCAACAGCTACCGGATTTTGAACCGCCATACCACCTCCAACGGTAGCTTTTAACTTCGAAAAATCTAATTTTACAAAGTCATCTTGCTGTAACAAGGCATTAAATAAGGTATTAATGCCAGTAATTAAACTGGGCGGATTATTTTTTATCGTTTTAATTAACCCATTGATATCTCTCGGATTGGTAACCAATACCGAATGAGCGCCAAACTGAAGCATTGATAAGCAATTGACCGTAAAAGCAAAAATATGATATAACGGTAAAGCACATAGCGCTACTTCAACACCTTCCGACAGGAAGGGCTGCATGATGGCTCTATTTTGCAACACATTAGCTACCAAATTTCTATGCGTCAGCATTGCTCCTTTTGACACCCCAGTGGTTCCCCCTGTATATTGTAAAAGTACGGTGTCCTCGGGAAGTGGGTGAATATCGGGTTTTGGAAAATGGCTTCCTTCTGCCAATGCTTTTGAAAATGATATGGCATTGGGCAAATGATATGCCGGTACCATTTTCTTTAGATTTTTAATGACAAAATCTACGATTTGTGCCTTTGGGAAACCGAGCATTTCGCCAATACTGGTTTTTATGACCAGTTCAATGGAAGTCTCACCTATAATTTTCTGTAAGTTCGACGCAAAGTTTTCAACAATAACTATGGCCTTTGCCCCCGAATCGGCAAATTGATATTGCATTTCCCTTGGCGTGTACAACGGATTGGTATTCACAACAACTAACCCGGCACGAATAGCACCAAATAAGGCAATGGGATATTGCAAGAGATTAGGCATCATGATGGCAATCCGATCTCCCGGTTGAAGCCCCTTGCCAAGCAAAAAGGCAGCAAAATGATCGGCATATTTGTTAACCTGGTTAAAAGTTAACTTTTTATCCATGCAGGAAAAGGCTGTTTTATTTCCGTACCGATGTAAAGCATCGATAATCAGTTCATTCAGATTTGGAAATAGATCAGGATTAATATTAGCGGGAATGCCGGCAGGATAATTTTTCAACCAGGGATGAGACTCTGTCATGATAATAGTTATATATGTGTTTCACAATATAAGGTATTTTTTTAGACTATGCTACCCTATTTTTGAAAGAATGACTCTAAGGTATTCTATCTGGAAAATTTTAATACCTATATTTGTAACAAAAAATGAAGACATCATTCAATAAATTTCTCTACATCGGCTTTTTGCTCATAGGCTTGTATCAAGTCTTTTTTTCAACAGATTATTTGCAAACCGCTTCGTCATTAGGTATTGCACTGGCATTTGACCCATTTAACCCGGACCAAAAATGGAAGGAAAGACCCTTCTGGCAAAAAGCAGTTATCATTATTCACATCACTTTTGTAGCCGTTTTGTTTGGCTTAGGTATTGGAATTAATGGTAAATAACAAAAAGGCATAAACTATTCAAATAATTATTTTAACACCTGTCATTAACCACATCGTCCTTAAATAATATTTTTATAGTCAAAAAGAGTTAAAACTTATAAAATTGAACCTAACCCATAAGAAAGCCCTGTATTTTTAGTGGCGAATACGACTACATCCATATCAAAAAATATCCCTATTAAAGAAAAGGGAGCAATAAAACCATGCCATAAGCCTGAGAAAAATCCATATTCATAAGCATTAGCAGGAAAAATAACTTCGATTTTTTCAGCGCAACCTGAAAACAACACCAAAAGCATCGCCAAAATCAAGAAATAAGTACTCTTTTTCATACAAATAACTTTAACTTTTGAAAACAACAGATTTTATGCCGGGTATTCTACATAATTCCGTGGGGTTTCGTACAAACGAACCACGATATCATATTTTAATTCCATTTTTGCTCTTAAAATATGCCAAATAACGACACAAATATTTTCAGCTGTCGGATTTAAATCCTTAAATTCCGGACATTCCAGATTAAGATTTTTATGATCGAACCGATCCTCAATTTCTTCTTTAATCAGATCTTTCAAATACTTTAAATCTATTAAATAGCCAGTTTGAGGATCTATTTCGCCCACAATCTTTACTTCAAGGTCATAATTATGCCCATGATAATAAGGATTATTACATAAGCCAAACATTTTTATATTTTGCTCATCGGACCAACCTGGATTATGTAACCGATGCGCCGCATTGAAATGAGCCTTTCTGAAAGCAGCTATTTTCATTGTATTTTGTTTGTGCTTTTAAACAAGAAATTGCCCCTAAGGTTGTGAAGGAATAGTAAGAAAAAGGTTTTTTAGTTCTTGATTTATGTACTTATTTCCCGCAATCACTTTACCACCAAACCATTGTCCATTCCCACCATTAAAATCGCAAGTTGAACCTCCGGCTTCTTCAACAATCAATAAGCCTGCGGCGACATCCCAGGCATTGAGAGAGCCTTCAAAAAAACCATCGAACCGACCGCAGGCAACGTAAACCAAATCGACCGCTGCAGCACCCCATCTTCTAATACCTCTGCAATTCCGCAGCAAATGGTTAAAGACGGGCAGATAAACATCAAAATGAGAAAAATCGATATATGGAAATCCGGTAGCTATCAAAGCATCTTCCAATTTGTGGGTATTGCTTACTCGTATTGGGTTATTATTCAAGTACGCTCCCCCACCTTTCCATGCTTTAAAAAGTTCTCCCCTGTTAACCTCTAAAACCACCCCTATCTGAATTTCATTGTTATAAGCCAGGGCAACACTAATGGCAAAACAGGGCAATTGGTGTAAAAAATTAGTGGTTCCGTCTAAAGGATCAATAATCCAGGTATATGCCGAACTCGTTTTTTGCGCTTGATCTGTTTCTTCCTCCGTCATAAAAGAAGCACCGGGTAGCAGCGGTTTCAATCCCTTCACCAACATTTGTTCTGCTGTCTTATCCACATAGCTGACCAGGCTATTTTTATCTTTTGTTTCAATCTGGTCATTGGCCACTTTTCCTAATTCAGCAGCAATAAAAACACCTGTTTCTCTCACTAATCCAGCTACCTGAGTGGTCAGCCATTCCAAATCGATCATATTGTTGGTTTTTCTGTAAGTTGATATAGGTGACTTAATTGTCGCCCCTGTTCATTATAATCAAGTCCATATCCTATGACAAATTCATTGGTTATAGAGAAGCAATGATGATCAGGTTGAATTGGATATTTAATTGCCAGCGGTTTATAAAGTAAAGCCACTGAAGTAACCGACAGAACTTTAGCTTCATAAAGCATATCATATAAATAGGCCAGCGTTTTTCCTGAATCAACAATATCTTCAACCAATAAAACGGTTCTACCTTCAAAGGAAATATCAGGCGGTAGTACCACATCCATTTTTCCTGAAGAGACTGTTCCCTCGTATGATTTCATTCTTAGAAAGGCAATTTCGCAAGGAATATTCATCGCCCTAACCAAATCTGCCATAAAAATGAAACAACCATTCAGGACGCCAATAAGGATTGGATTTTTGCCATTGAGTTCTTTTCCGAGGAGAATACCCATTTCATTCACCTTATCTTTTATAACCTCTTCAGAAATAATTGGTTTAAACCAAAGATTCCCTACTTCAACTAAGTTTTCGTCCTGCATAAATTTGTTTTAAAGGCCAAATTTATCCATTAAAAATATTAAACTTGCCATTGAAGCTGAACCTAATTTTAATTCTCTGGGATTTACCGCTTCGAGTACATCGGTAGCTGTATGGTGAAAATCGAAATACCGTTGTGAATCAGGTTCAAAACCAACCAAAAATACGCCCTGAGGTTTTAATGGTCCAATATCAGCTCCGGATCCTCCTGGCTTTAGAAACAAGCCATACGATTCCAATAAAAAGAAGGATTCATTTAGCCTTTTTAACTGTTTTTCAAAATCAGGATTTGAACTTTCACAAGTAAATCCACGAGGGGTAAATCCACCTCTATCAGATTCTATGGCCGCAAAATGCTTTTCCCTGGCTAATAGAGCTTGCGCTGCATATTCCCGGCCCCCTCTCAGGCCATTTTCTTCATTCATAAATAATACGCAGCGAATAGTTCTTTTAGGTTTGTACCCCAGTTTCTTGAAAAGATGTAAAACCTCCATAGACTGAACGCAACCGGTACCATCGTCGTGCGCTCCCTCACCAACGTCCCATGAATCGAGATGTCCGCTAACTACAATCACCTGATCTGGATATTCCGTCCCCTTTATTTCCCCGATGACATTATAGGATAATTTATCGGAGAGCATGCGACTTGTATTTCTGATATAGACATTAACGCTTTCCTTTTTAAGTAAATCACTTAAAATCTCAGCATCTAAGGTACTGATACCCAAGGCTGGAATTTGCGGAATCCCAGATTGGTAACTCATTCCCCCTGTATGAGGATGAGCGTCAAGCTGGTTCGTTAAAGAACGCACCAAAACCGCTGCTGCACCATATTTTGCTGCTCTTGCCGCACCAGAACCCCGTTGATCAGCTGCTGAACCATAAGCATTAAAAGTATTAAGCGGTCTGGGGTCCATTGGTCTGTTAAAAAAGACAATTTTATTTGCAATTTGACTGCTCCCTAATTGGTCTAATTCATCCAGACTTTGCACCTCCAGCACTTCAGCAGTGAGTCCAGCCGGGCCGGTTCCTATAGAATTTCCTAATGAAAGCGCACGTAAAGTAATGTCGCCCTGACTTTTAGATCCGACAATACGAACTACCTCCTTCTCCCCTCTGTCCCAATGTGGAACCATGACAGGTTGCAGCCAAACACTATCTAAAGCGAGCGTATCCAGTATTTGTCTTGTATAATTTACAGCAGCGGCGGCTTGAGGGCTACCACTGATACGAGCCCCGATTTTTTTACAAAGGAAGGTCAACCATTCATACGAAACATTGCTTGTCAAGGCTTCATCATATATTTTCCGGATAAAAAAAGCGTCCTCGTTATTTGCTTTTGGTGCCTGAGCATTTAGCCCCAAACAGGAAATAATAAAAAGTAAAAATAGTGTCCCTATTTTTTTCATAATCTATTGTTTTAACGTTTTAATTTAAAAAATAAAAAGTTTTTACTTCCTATGATAAAAAAAATAATTTCTTGATTCCTTTCGTACAAAAATTTTAATTTGGGAAAAAGAGTATTTAAAAACTATTCTATGGTAATGCCATTTTAAAAAAATCGTTCCCATTCTTTTGCCCTTTATAAAATTTGTAAAAATTTAAACAAATTACTATTTTTATGAAATATTTTGAAAATTAACAATATTTATTTGCTACTATCACAATGAGCATTAAAATACTTTAAAATAATTTGGTTTTATTTGGTTAGGGCGGAGGTAGTGCATTTTTTTAGCGCTGCCTCTTTTTTTTTGAAAAAAACACAAATACTAACTAAGTTTAATATATATTTACGGCATCAATAATTACTCCCGTTTTCAGCATACAATTTTTTAGATTACCCTTTACACTGTTGAACACGGGGAGATAGTAACACTATCTCCTTTTTTGTTTAAAAAAGCCTTCGACCATTATTTCGTCCTTATTTCCCATAAAATACTGCTCGTCTTTTATTATGTATCCAATGTTAGGCCTGTAAATAAGGTGTTGAACATTTTTAGTAATGGGACTGCCGTTAAACAACCTTATGTCAATACGTTCCACTTTATTTTGACTATCAAATTGAATGCTGAGTTTTCTTGTATTTACCTTTTCATCTTTAGCTATGTAAATAATTTTATATAATTTACCTGAACTGACAAGAGAATCTACGCTATATTTGCCGGAAAGTGACGTTCTGTTAATATCAGATTTTATAAATACATCCAACTCCGAGGTAAAATTTGGCTGATCTAAATATAAGGTATCCGTTTCTCCGTTCAACGATAAAATTTTAGTTAAAGATATTTTATCATTTACCATCCATTTTTTCTCCTCTTCCATAAAATCTATCATAGAAAAAAAAGAAGAAGATGGTTGATTTTTCACTTTCCCCTTTTCGGAGCATGAAAAAATAAGCGTAAAAAGGAAGGATATCAGGATTGAGCGAAACATTTTTTCAACAAATATAGGTAAGTCCATCGGGGATGCAAGGACAAAATACATTTATCTATCTAAGGAATGGCCCTATTTATC
>JANQZX010000151.1:0-1053 GCA_030728245.1 Saprospiraceae bacterium
AGACTGATATGCCTGGCATGAGGTAATCCGAGATGTTCAATTCGATGAACCGACGAATGATTTACCTCTGTTTTTAATTTTTCATACACCGATAAAACCTGATCTATGGCTGCATCGCCGATGGCATGGGTGGCTATTTTCCAACCATTTATCTGTCCTATTGCTGCCAGATTATAAAAATAATCGGTTGACATCCTTAACACCCCAAAATTATCAGACGCTTTATATGGTCTGAATACCGCGGCAGTCTGACCACTTAAACCACCATCGGCGAAAAATTTCAAGGTATCCATTTGCAACCTTCCAGTACAACTTTCTTTTGACAAATAAGGATTGGAAGGTTTGATATCAGGCAGGTGAACCAAAAAAAGATTAACTCTTAACTTAAGTAAACCCTCTTTTTCCAATGCCTCATAAGCTACTCGTTGCGGGGTATAAATTTCAGGATCTGTGATAGAGGTAATGCCCATCTCCAAACATTTTTCCTGCGCCTCAAGGATCATTTTCTTATATTCGGCCGTAGTAATTTCAGGAATAAAAGGGGTCATTTGTTTTATAGCCGCCTCATAAAGAATGCCATTTGGTTTCCCATCTTCAAAACGGCCGATATGACCTCCCGCTGGATCTGCTGTATTTTCATCGATGCCAGCCAAATGCAAAGCAAAAGAATTAACCACTACAATATGAGCGCAGGTGCGCATAACCTGACAAGGTCTGTCTGGAAAAAGAAGATCCAGGTCCTTACAAGTGGGCAATGTTCCATTTTCCCATAACGCCTCATTAAATCCACGGGCCAGAAGCCAATCTTTTGAGGTAGCATTTACGGCAAAATCATGCAATAAAGCCAGCATTTCTTCTTTAGAATGCACGCCCCTTAAGTCGAGGGTATGGCCCAAAAGACTCCCCACCTTCCAAAGGTGAATATGAGCATCATTGAATCCCGGGAAAACAAATCGCCCGTCAAGATCCACTTTTATGGCTTCCGGAAAGGATAAAAGCAGCTCCTGATAGGTACCAAACGCCTTAAAGCGTTCATTTTCCACCACCATGGCC
>JANQZX010000151.1:1063-2024 GCA_030728245.1 Saprospiraceae bacterium
CATGGCCTCACAAGGACTATTTTTCCCGTCGAGGAGAAAGATTTTAGCATTATGAAATAGGTATGGATTCATGACAGAAATTTAAACAATGGCAAATGATTTATTGGCTATCGCATTTTCAAGAACGGACAGACCTTCTTCTAATTGATCATCGGTCATGACAATAGGAGGAAGCAAACGGATACAATTACTGTAGAGTCCCGCCCTAATCAAAATGATACCATTTGAAACGGCCTCCTTTATTATTTCCAGCGCGATGCCAGGATCTGGCTCTTTCGTTTTCTTATCTTTCACAAATTCCACCAGACGCATAGCCCCCATACCTCTAACATCGCCAACACAAGGATATTTCGACACCCAGGGAGCCATTAACACTTCTATTTTTTCTCCAAAACGGGTTGACTGTGACAAAAAAGCGGGGGACGATAATTGTTTAACAGCTTCGATGGCAGCCACTGCGGCCACCGGACTCCCACCGTAAGTGCCCCCGACGCCACCAAGATGAACTGCGTCCATTATTTCAGCCCTACCAATGGTTGCACTGATAGGCATACCGGCACCCATTGATTTGGCCAGAACGACCATATCGGGGATAACGCCACTGTGTTCAATAGCACAAAAACGACCCGTTCTGCCTGAGCCGCATTGAACTTCATCGGCAATCATAATGGCTCCGGTACGGGTACAAATTTCCCTGATTTTTTGAAGGAATAATGGAGGAACAGGAATAAATCCAGCTTCTCCGAGGACAGGTTCAATTAAAATAGCGGCTAAAGCCTCGGGATCTACCTGGGCAATCAGCGCATTTTCAAGTTGTTGAATAGAAAAATGAAGATACTCGTCTTCTGTCATCCCCGCGGGAATCCTGTATAGATTTGGAACGGGTAATCGATAGATATCGGAAGACATACTGCCGAATCCTTTTTTAAATAAGCCATATTTACTGGTCAGGGATAAGGTC
>JANQZX010000151.1:2034-2444 GCA_030728245.1 Saprospiraceae bacterium
ACCGCCTTCGAAGCAAATAACAGCAGGTCTTTTTGTATAATAGCGGGCTATTTGGACGGCATTTTCAACTGCTTCGGAACCTGAACCTGCCAATAAGGTCTTTTTAGGAAAATCACCGGGGGTTACTTTATTCAATAACTCTGCTAATTCAACGTAAGGTTCAAAGGTGGTGACCAATGCACAGCTATGCAAATATTGATCAGCCTGTTTATGAATGGCCTGCACCACTGCTTCCGGTCTATGACCCAGATTGAGCATGCCAATACCACCGGCAAAGTCAAGTAATTGATTCCCGTCCACATCCCAAACGAGCGCTCCCTGCGCCTTTTCGACCACTATTTCCGTAGATTTTGCCAACCCAGCTGGGGTAGCTGCCGTTCGCCGGGCAATAATTTCCTTTGCTTTAGGAC
>JANQZX010000152.1 GCA_030728245.1 Saprospiraceae bacterium
GTACCTGTGAATGTCGGATTGTTAATGGGTGCTTTGGCATTGATTCGATTAGACAAGGAGGCAGTGTCCGTTGCATTTAACTTCGTAGCCAATCTACTTGTAAGGTTTAATGCTGACGTATCTGTTTTCGACGCATACAATGCATAAGGTACACTCATTAATTCCTGTGTTCCCAATACAACAAAGTTGCTTCCCCCACTAAAATCTGCTTCCAATTTGATAAAATGTGCTGAACTACCCCAATTAATATCACCAAACACCCCACTTAGAACAGTTCCGCTACCAATCTGCAAACTCATTAATCCGCCTGCATCCGTCGTTTTGGTATGCGTTTCACTGTAAATTGATGTCCCAGTTATAGTACCTGATAAAATGGAGATTCTCAAACTAACCGAACTATTAGATACAACTTCCCCAGTCGTATTCCTCAAAACAGACTGGAAATTAATTTTTTGCGGTACCTGAGAAATGGCAAAAACTGGAAAAAAAACCATAATAATAATTCTCACGTTCATCTTACAATCCTCTGGTTTTTCCAATAATAAATGGTTTAATCACTTAATTTTCAGACTTTATAATGCTGTAAATCTGAAATTTTAAACAAAAATAAAAAAATAAACTTAACTATCAACAGACTTTTAATGAATCTCATTATTGTTTTTGTTCATTGGCTTAAACAGAAAATAATCAAAGGATTCCTACAAACATTTAGGTAAACAAAAACTGCGTTTTCAATTCCTAACCATTTACATAAATCAACTTAATTTGGCAGCATTAAATAGCCCTACGAAATAATATGATGATTTACTTCGAAACTTTGGTAATAAATATTACTTTTGACAAATCGCAATTTAAATCCTTGTTATGAAATTACTTTCTCCTTTATTTTCTGTATTTTTATTTGTCGCAACCCTATATTCTAAAGGATATGCGCAAACTAATCCGATCATAACCTCGTGGCTACAAAATACGACCATAACGGGGAGTTATTATGTTTCCGGAAATTCTACCAAGATTTCAAATGGTATTTTAGTAAATTGCCAGTTAGTCCGGTATTCCACCAATTGGGTATATGTGAGCACAACGGGCGTACCGTCGTATCCTGTGGGACCATTCAATGGGGATGGAAATCCTAATCAGGCAGGAAATCAGAATGCTATTTATAAATATCCATTAAATCCAACGGAGAACAAAGGAACAAAAACGGCATTAGGACTGGGTACCGTTGGCGTATTTATCAATGGCGTAAGCATATTTGATTATAAAGATGGTGTAGGCTGGAATACCAGTACCAATGCCTTTTGTGGTGGGCCAGGTAGAGCATCTTGCCCAGGAGGACCAATGGCTACTAACGCCTGGAATCGGGATGCCATTGTTTATGAGAGATTAGGTTTTGATTGTTCAAAAGGACACCCGGCAGGAACCAATTATCATCATCATCAGAATCCAAGTGCTTTCAAACTCGATTTAAAAGTAGTTTCCACGATCTGCAATTTATATGATGCAGATGGATTATACACTATTGACCCTAAAAAACATTCCCCGTTAATTGCTTTTGCGGCAGATGGCTTTCCCATTTATGGAGCTTATGGTTATGCCAATACCGATGGGACGGGTGGTATCACCCGCATGAAATCGGGTTATCAATTACGAAACATTACGGTAAGGACGCACCATGCCAACGGAACAGATGTTTCTGACGGGCCCGCTGTAAGCACAACTTATCCATTGGGTACTTTTGCGGAGGACTATGTCTGGGTTTCAAATGCGACAGATAAAAGTTACCTGGATGTACATAATGGAAGATTCTGTGTGACCCCAGAGTATCCAAATGGCACTTATTGTTATTTCGCCACGGTGGATGCCAATCATAATTCCGCCTTTCCTTATCTCATAGGACCAACTTATTATGGTGTAAAAACGGGCTCCTCGGTAACCAGTGTAACGGAAACCACGACCACTTATAAAAGCACCACAACCTCTATTACAGACAATGAATTAAAAAAATTATCGATAGAAGTATTCCCGAATCCTTCTCAAGATCTCATTGCCATACAGGTCAACGGATTAGTTCCCTCTGATCTGCAAGTTACCCTACTGGATGCAAATGGAAGAAAGATTTACCAGACAGAAATAAGTAAAGGGCAGACTATAGCTTATTTTGACATACAGACCCTTTATGCGGGCATTTATTATGTAACTATAGCCTCGAATGGAGCCATTGAGACAAGAAAGGTAATGATAACGAAATAGTAGGGACGCGATGCTTCGCGTCTTCTTCCCGACGTGTTTTATTGGATTTTGAGGATTAAAGAGGACGTCTTCGTTTTTAGCGTAGTGGTTATTCGTAGATGGTTACTTTATCGTGGTGTTTTGAATCAGGATTTACAGGATTTTGAGGATTAAAGAGGATGTCTTCGTTTTTAG
>JANQZX010000153.1 GCA_030728245.1 Saprospiraceae bacterium
AGTAAACCTATTATTTCAACGAATGTTCCTGGCTGTAAAGAAATAGTGAGACATGAGGTGAACGGGCTTCTTATTCCTCCTAAAGATGAAGTGGCTTTGGCTGAAGCCATTCGACGATTACTTGATAATCCTGAATTTGCCAGGCAATTGGGTGAAAATGGTCGCGAAATTGTTCAAAATGAGTTTTCTGAAGCGTTGGTGGTGGAAAAAACATTTGAGGTGTATGAGCATTTGCTTGCAGGGAAATAATGGTTTAATTTTTTACAGTGCCGTTCCCCGTGGATAGTAATCTTCCAGATTTTAAACAAAAGGATTTTCATACATTTCCTCGTACTGACAATAATTCTTCCTATTCAAGAAGAAAATGGGTTCTTGATGCCTTTTTCGCTGCTTTTTTAATCGTTCTTTTGTTCCCTTTGCTGCTTTTTACCACAATTCTTTTATTTGTATTGAATAGACAGGTTTTGTACTCAAAGCCCAGAATTGGTTTTAATCAAAAGCCTTTTACCATTTTGAAATTTGTAACGATGATTCCCAATAGCCATAATATGACCTATGGTACCATGACTATCGGAAATGATCCTCGTATTACACCCATTGGTAGAATTTTAAGGAAGTTTAAAATTGATGAATTACCCCAACTTTGGAATGTATTCATAGGGAATATGAGCTTCGTCGGTCCAAGACCTTTGGACAAATCTGAGTTCGATTGTTATCCCCAACATATTAAAGATATAATCTATACAGTTAAGCCTGGTATAACTGGGGTTGGTTCTATCGTTTTTAGAAATGAAGATAAAATTTTGTCCGACCCAACCGTTTCACCCATAAGTTTGTATAAACAAAAGATAGCTCCCCATAAAGGAGAACTTGAACTTTGGTATCTGGAAAATCAATCCTTTTATGTCGATTTGATGATTTTATTGCTTACCGGATTAGCTATATTTGTACCGAATAATCAACTTATTTACAGGGTATTTCCCTCGCTCCCCGTTAAAACATTTTAAAAAATCAGGTTAATGCCGAAAAGTATTATGACCATCGTGGGGGCCCGACCCCAATTTGTTAAGGCTGCAGCTGTGTCAAGAGTTATTAAGGAAGATGGCTATTTTGAGGAAAAAATAGTCCATACAGGTCAACATTTTGATGCTAATATGTCAGATATTTTCTTTTCGGAAATGTCTATCCCCAATCCTCATTTTCAATTGGCTATCCATAGTCTTACTCATGGTGCTATGACGGGTAGAATGCTGGAAGGCATAGAATCTCTGTTATTATCGGAAAAGCCAGATGCCGTTATGGTGTATGGCGATACTAATTCCACGCTGGCCGGTGCTTTAGCCGCCTCAAAATTGAGAATCCCTTTGGTTCACGTGGAGGCTGGTCTGAGAAGTTTTAATATGGATATGCCGGAAGAGATTAATAGAATTCTTACCGATAGAATAAGTGATTTGTTGTTTTGTCCAACCCAGACTGCCATCGATAATTTAATGGCGGAGGGCTACAGCTCTTTACCCTCTCGCATTGAACTCACAGGAGATGTCATGCAGGATGCAGCTATTTTTTATGCGAAAATAGCTCATCAAAAATCTTTCATTCTCGATAAACTGAAATTAAATAATGAACCCTATATATTGGTAACTTTTCATAGACAGGAAAATACAGATGTCCCTGAAAATCTATACTCTATTATTCAGGCTTTGAATGCCATTAACAAGGAAATAAAAGTAGTGGCTCCTCTTCACCCCAGGACAAAAAAAATAATGTCTGAAAGGAATTTAAAAGCTGAATTCGTTACCATTGATCCTGTTGGTTATTTTGATATGATTCAATTATTGGAAAATACGCAGCTGGTTCTTACCGATAGCGGTGGATTACAAAAAGAGGCCTACTTTTTTAATAAATTTTGCGTGACCCTGAGGGATCAAACGGAATGGGTAGAATTAGTCAATGGAGGTTATAACCAACTGACAGGAGCTGATTTTGATGCTATTACAAATGCCGTAAGATTAGCCCTTAACCAAAAATTCGAAAAAATAAATGATTATTACGGCGGTGGAAATGCTGCATCTCTGATCACCAAATCCCTACATCATTTTTTAACCTAGCCTCCTTTTAGTATTTGTTTTCCTTAATATTATATTACCTTTGAGTTCTTTTTTTATACTCCGCTCCGAATGAATAATTTTTCAGTTTTTTTTCTGGTTCTTCTGTTGATAACTTCTTTTGCTTGTAACAGACCCATTTCAAGATTTAGTTGGGAGGGCAACACCGTGGCTCCTGGGGCAATACATTTCAAAAATGACTCTAAAAAGGCAACCGATTTCCTTTGGGATTTTGGTGATGGAAGTATATCAGTTGATTCAATGCCTGTGCACAGATTTTATTCATCAGGTAGTTTTGTGGTTCGCCTGACAGCGCTTAATGGAAAGAAAAAACGAATAAGTATGGAAAATATTACGATTAAAGCTCCCGAAGATTGTTTGATTCACCTATCAACCTCATTAGGTGATATGGTTATCAAATTATATGACGAAACCCCTGCGCATCGCGATAATTTTATGAAATTGGTAGAAGAGGCTTACTTCGATAGTCTTCTTTTTCACAGGGTCATCGATGGCTTTATGATTCAAGGGGGAGATCCTCAATCAAGAAATGCGGCAAAAGGCGCTCGTTTAGGTATGGGTGGTCCAGGTTATACCGTTCCAGCTGAATTTAATGACCAACTGGTACATGTGAAAGGTGCTCTTGCAGCGGCTAGAACCGGCGGACCTTCAAATCCTGAGATGAGGTCTTCAGGCTCTCAGTTTTATATCGTTCATGGCGCTCCCGTAAGTGAGAATTCATTAAAAATAATGGAGTCCCGGACAGGTGTCAAATATGGTGATAAACAAAAAGAAGAATATATTGCTCTGGGTGGCACCCCTCAATTAGATAATAATTATACCGTTTTTGGAAGGGTAATAGAGGGGCTCGATGTTATTGATAAAATAGCAAAAGTCCAAAAGGATGGGGCGGATAGACCCGTCTCAGATGTGTTGATGACTTTAAAATTGATTAAATAGCCAGCTTATGCCTAATGCTGATATTATATTAGGTGTCGATGTAGGAGCCTCTGGTATTAAAGGGGCGCTCGTTGATAGTACTAAAGGAATTCTTGTTTCAGATCGTATTAGGCTTGAAACGCCAAATCCCGCTACTCCCGAGGCTGTAGCAGAAACATTTAAGGAGTTAGTAAAGGCTTTTAAATGGAAAAAACGGATAGGGGTTGGCTTTCCTAGTATTATTAAAAAGGGTACAGCTTATTCCGCTGCAAATATTGACAAAAATTGGAATGGCCTGAATGTCAAAAAATTTCTTGAAAAATCAACTGAGCTTCCGGTTCGTGTCATCAATGACGCCGATGCAGCAGGTTTAGCTGAGATGAATTATGGGCACGGAAAAGATATGTTAGGCGTGGTTCTTCTTATCACCATTGGTTCCGGATTGGGTAGCGCTCTGTTTCTGGATGGTAAGTTGTTGCCAAATACTGAGTTTGGTCATGTTCGTATGCATGGTATGATTGCAGAACATTATGCCTCCAGCCGTATTCGAAAAGAACTTAATCTGGATTGGGAAGAGTGGGGGAAGCGGTTCGATGAGTACCTGAATTATATGGATTTGTTAGTAAACCCAGATCAAATTTTCTTGGGCGGGGGCATAAGTAAACACTTTGACCTCTTTAGCCCCTTTTTAAATGTGAAAACAAAACTTAAACCAGCAAAACTGAGAAATAACGCGGGTATCATCGGTGCCGCTTGCTTCGCGCACTTAGATTGATTTTCTTAGCGCAAAAATTTTCTCAAAAGGGGAATTTTTAAATAAAAAAAGGGTTAAAGATTTTTTCTTTAACCCTTTTTTTATTTAAGATTCTGGTCTATAATATTGTAACATTTCCGATACTTCAGGGTCAGTTTCCACGTCGGGTAAAAGGGTGAATAATACAGTATGAGTGGAATAATCTTCCTCTAAAGCTACACCAAGCATCATTAAAGCCTCCTTCCTTTGCCCCGCAGCCAATAAACAGGCAATATGAGCAAAAATCATGGTAGAACCTTCTGTTTCTAATTCACCCGCTTTTGCCAGCTCAATAGCTTCTTGTTTTCTATCGGCATGAATTAAAAAAGACAGATAATACAACCAATACTTACTCTCACAAGGAGCTAAATTTACGGCCTCCTGAAAGCAGAACTCAGCTTTTTCCTCATCACCCATTTGCTGATAAGCAATGCCCATAGAAGAATAGTATTCTTCCCGTTGATCTTCAATATTAATAGCTCTTTTATAATATAAAATTGCCTTTTTCCAATCTTTATGTTGTAAGAAAACCTCCCCAATATGGTATAATACCTCGTCATTCATAGGGTCAGATTGCAATGCTTTTCGGAAGTAAGCCAATGACTTTTGTGCCTGATTAAGTTCTAAACAGCATTGCCCACACATCATTAAAATCTCAGAATCAGATACAAACAAGGCTATCATTTCTTCATAAGCTTCTAATGCCTTTTGAAACTTTTTTAATTCAAAACACAAATTGCCATATTCTCTGTAAGCAATCTCCAAAGTAGGTGTAGATAAATAGGCAAACTCCAACGCTTCCAACGCTTCGTCGTAATTTCCTAAATAAGCTTGAGATAATCCCAAATAATACCAGGACAATCCGTTGTAAGAATTTAAATCAAGTATTTTACTAAATATTAAAATACCCTCTTCATATTTTTTGTACGATTCTATCCATGCCCAAAAATATTCGATAGCTTCCTCGTTTGATGGGTCTAAAAATACGGCTTGAGATAAAATCTGAAAAATACCTTCAACTTGCCCTTCTTCCTCCAGAATATTAGCCTTTAAAAGAAGCATTTCGCAAGTTTTTATCTCATCTAACTTACCCTCTAAAGTAGAAATTAAGTTCAGTGCCTCTTCGTTATTATGTGTTTTAAATAGTAACCTGGCGTGGAGTAAAGTCACTATTTCGTTGTCAGGGGACAAAGCATTTACATGCTCTAACACATCATTAACCTCATCTACTTTGTTCAGTTCAAGCAGATAAATTACTTTTTTAAGATAAAAAGTGAGTGAATAAGGGAAATAATTAATTCCCTCTTCACATATTTCTAAACTTCTTTCATATTGTCGCTCTACAGCGAAATAATCCATAAGTAAAAATAATTCTTTCTCTTCCCACATTTTTGACGTGCCGCATTCAACATAGGCATCATAAGCCTGTACTAAATGCTCAATACTAATTTTTTCTTTGTCGTTCATAGGTTACGCAAATGCAGTGAGCAGTTCTTTCGAACCTCCACTTATATTAAACCAAAGGATTTAAAAGCTAAATTGCCTCCCAATCAGCTACGTGCTGCAAATTGCTCGTTAAATGTAAGCATATTGTAACCAAATATTGAACGAACGTATGAAAAAAAATGAAGCGATTAACGAAACGGTATGTTTTTATTAGAAAGCGGAAAAAATCTAAGTGACTGTTTTATATTATGTTACAAAAAAAAATATGTGAAATAGTGGTATATAAAAAATCATTATATGTTTTGTATTGATGTTATATTTTAATCACTATTATTTTTTTGATTATATTTAAATACGTTCTAATTCAATAGATTTGAATAAAAAAGAGCGATATTTCTACCGCTCTTTTCTATCATTTAGTTATCTCTTTTAGGTTGATTTTTCAATCTTTCTATCATGGCCAGATAAAATTCACGATCACTTCTTGCTAATATGGCGACTTTTCGATAGCCAATAATTTTACTGAATTGTTGAAAATATTTTTTCTTCATTTTTACCAATTCTTCCTCCATATCAAGTAAGCCCATCAGGTGTTTTTCAACAGCAGTATCATCTAAGCCCATGATGTTTTTATTGGGTTGAAATGTTTCCCTTATCTTTTTTTGTTCCTTTTCATATTCGTTGTAAACGGGCCAAAATTTTTCAGCCTCTTCTGTACTTAGACTCATTTTCTGCGTAAGGACAGCTATTCTGACGGCCTTTACCCTTTCTGCATTGGGCCGTTGTTGATAGTTTCTGGAAGGATTTGATCTCTGAGCAGATAATGTTACAGATAGACACATCGTGAAAATCAGTAAAATGGACATTCGGTTTTTAAATTTCATTTTATTTGTTTTTAGTTTTTATTTCTACAGTGTTTAAAGTCATTTCTTCTGCAAATAATTGAATATCAAGCTCTGAAATGACTGCTTCTTCACCTAACCATAGCGCCGCTTCCTCTGTTGAAATTGAATGAATAGTATATTCTGTTTGCTTTTTATCAACACGCTGATCCATCCAAAAGAATTTTACCAATGAGAAGAGCAACAAAAATGCCGCCGCTGAGGCTAATATTGGTCGGACATATTTTCTTCGCCGGTTTGTCGAACTAATTTTGGCTATTTTTTCAGCTATTGATTTTTCAAGACCGTCATAATATCCATTAGGAGCCTCAACGCCAGGTAGCGTGGAAACCTTTAATGGTATCCATGGGGCAATTTGGCTTATCTCTTTTTCCCATTCTTTATTTTCCTCTTTCATAAGGTTTTCTTTTTAATAAATTCGTTTAATTTGCCTAATGCATGATGAAAGGATGCTTTTAATGATCCTTCTGTAACTTTTAAAATTTCTGCCATTTCAGCATAGGTCATTTTTTCAAAATATCTCAATTTGAATACTAATTTTTGACGTGTGGGTAGTAATTCAATACCTTCGTTTAGCAATATCCATATTTTTTCTTCCTCAAATGACTGTATATCAAATGAATAAGATTCACTGGCATGTCTGATGGCTGATTCATGTATTCGTTTTTGAATTTTTTGTTGTTCTAAAAAACGAAAGGTTTCATTTAGGGCAATCTTATAAATCCAGGTGTATAAACTACTTTTATTTTCAAAAGTATGGATGTATTTATAGACTTTTAAAAAGGTATTTTGTAAAATATCATCCGTATCTTCATGTGTACCAACCATCCTTCTTATGAGGGCATACAAGCGTTTTTGATATATTTTTAAAATCATTTTGAATGCCCATTCTTTTTCCTTTGGGTTCTTGGCCATTTTGCAAAGTTGCTCATCGGAGAAGTTTATGGTCATTATTAAATCATTTACTACTTTTGATAGCTTTGAACGGGAAAGGTTTAATCTAAAATATAGTTATTTGTAATGAATTTATAAATTTATTTATTTCGTGCCTAAAAATATGGTTATGGATCTTAAATGGTTGGATCATTTAGAATTATTGGACTATAATTTACCTAATGATTTTATAGCCTTACATCCTGTTTCACCTCGTGATCATTCCCGATTATTGTACTATAATAATGGGGATATGTCTGATTTTCAGTTTACCCATTTGCCTGACGTAATTCCTGCAAATGCTGTGCTTGTTTTTAATGAAACCAAGGTTATTCATGCCAGACTATTTTTTTTAACGCCCATGGGTGCGAAAATTGAAATATTCTGTTTAGATCCTTTTTTACCTGCCCTTCATTTTGATAATTTAAATGCTAAAAATGAGGTGGTGTGGAAATGTTTGATTGGCAATAATAAACGCTGGAAAGAAAATCCAATGTCTATCGAAATGACTATAAATGAGTCTTCGGTAACGTTGTTTGCAGAAAAATTGGAACAGGTTGATGATTCTTATCTCGTTCGTTTCTCCTGGAAGAGCGAGTCCGATATGGTTTTTGGCGACATATTAGATGCCATAGGGCAAATTCCTATTCCACCCTATTTGAATAGAGAGGTCGAGTTTGACGATGAAACTGATTATCAGACTATTTATGCAAAAGCAGAAGGTTCTGTGGCAGCGCCAACGGCTGGTTTACACTTTACAGAAGATGTGCTGAAAGGGCTCAGGGAAAAAGGGGTAACTTTTGTGTTTCTTACCCTCCACGTTGGTGCTGGTACATTTAAACCGATCAAAGTTGAGCATATTTCGGAGCACGTCATGCATAAAGAACAGATTCGGGTTTCACGAAAAAGTCTGGAAACATTAGCTTCAGCCAGCCTTAATCAACAACCTATCATCTCCGTAGGTACTACTAGTTTGAGAAGCCTCGAAAGCATTTATTGGTATGGTAACAATCTAACTGAAAAATCAGATGCCTTTCTTTCAGTTTCGCAGTGGGAGCCTTACCTCAGTCAAAAAAGTTTGTCACTGCAAGATGCTCTTCGTCAAATTATTCATCTTATGGAACAATATAACCTGAGTTGGTTAGAGGGGGAAACCAAACTGATGATAGTACCCGGCTATCATTTTAAAGTTATTTCTGGCATTATTACAAATTTTCATCAGCCGAAAAGTACTCTGTTGTTCCTCATCGCAGCTTGGGTCGGAGAGGACTGGAAAAAAATTTATAAATACGCTTTAGAAAATAAATTTCGGTTTTTGAGCTTCGGGGATAGTAGTCTTTTGTTGAAAACAAATGGGGCGGCTGACTAAAAGGGAGTCCCGTCCTCATTCGAACTTATTGATAAGCGGCAAATTCCATTTCTAAACGGGCTGGAATTTCTCTTGGCGTTATGTCTTGTAAATAAAACCAGACCTCCAGTTTGAACGAATTTTTTACTAGATGTTTTCTTGCGTTGATGAGGGTTGGAAATAAATCAATCTCTAAAGCTGGTCTTCTTAAGGCTAGTTCGTTTTGATAAAAAACTTCTTCTGCAGTTTGGCAGGTAAGCGATTTGTCCTGACATATTCTAATAGATAATTCTCTTAGCCAATAAAAGGAAATGCTTTCGTCCAAAGTAACCAGACGCGCTGAAACAGGTTCTATTCTTGTTATTAATGCGGTATCAAGCCCTGCGGGTAAAAAGTTTTTTATGTTTGACGGAACTAGATCCAATGAATACACCCTGGGTAAAATACCACTTAAACCGGAGGGGATATTTAGCCGAATATTAGGGTAGTACATGAAAAAGGAGACCAAACGTCGGTCACTTCGACAGGAGAAAACGGTAAGTAAGCAAAAAAATAATATAAAAATCCGCACTATACTTTGTTTTATTTGAAATGAACGCAATAATAATTGAAAAATTATGATTTTGAATGCGGACTGATTTTTAATTTTAGTTATATTAGGGAATAATATTTTTATAATGAGTGAGAAAAAATTTAAAAAAGCAAAAGGTGAATTAGGTAAGCAACAATTTGTTTCCAATCTTTTGCAGGATATGCAAGCACTGGAATACATGTTGCACAATCAGTTTTTTGAAACCGGTATTACTAGAATTGGGGCGGAACAAGAAATGTGTATCATACAAAAAAAAACGTTCAAAGCTGATCCTATTGCGTTGGAAATCATGGGTTTGCTACAAGATAAACCTTGGTTAGATACTGAATTGGCAAAATTTAATCTGGAGATAAATCTGGATCCTCGCGTTTTCACAGGCTCTGCACTTAAAGATATGGAGGCAGAAACAAATGAAAAATTACAGATTATTAAAACGGAATTAGCTCATTTTAATTCAGATATATTACTTACTGGTATTTTGCCAACGCTGCATAAAAATGATCTGGAATCTCATAATTTAACGCCACGGGAAAGGTATAAATTATTGGTGGAATCACTTAGTGCCCAGTTGTTGGGGCAAGCATTTGAGCTAAGAATTCAAGGTATTGATGAATTATTACTGAGAAGCCATACCCCTCTTTTGGAAGCGGCAAATACTAGTTTTCAAGTTCATTTACAAGTTAATCCGGAAAATTTTGTCCCTTATTATAACATAGCTCAAGCATTAACTGCTCCCGTTTTGGGAATTTCAGCCAATTCCCCTATTGTTTTTGGCCGACGATTATGGCATGAGTCCAGAATTGCCCTCTTTCAACAGGCATTGGACGTAAGAACCACTAATGAGCACATGCGGGAACGGAGTCCAAGAGTTAATTTTGGTTCCGATTGGGTTCATAACTCCATTCTGGATATTTATCGGGAAGACATTGCTCGCTTCAGATCATTGATTTATCCGGAAACAAATGAAAATTCTATCGAAACCGTTCTCGCAGGAAATATTCCCCGTTTAAGTGCCTTGCAAGTGCATAATTCAACCGTGTATCGATGGAATAGACCCTGTTATGGTATTAGTGATACTGGAAAACCTCATTTGCGTATTGAAAACCGGGTTCTTCCTGCTGGTCCAACCGTTGTGGACGAAATAGCTAACGCCGCTCTTTGGTTAGGAGCCGTCGTAGGTTGCGCTAAAGAATGGGGGGACATTAGAAAAAAGATGAGCTGGGAAGATGTAAGAGATAATTTTGAGAAAGCAGCGCGCTTTGGGATGGATTCGAAATTTACCTGGTTTAAAGATAAAAAAATTACGGTAACCGATCTGGTTCAACATGAACTCATTCCTCTCGCCAAAGAAGGTCTTGCTTCGCAAGGTATTGATTCGGGAGATATTGATTTTTATATGGATATCATTTCTCAACGAGCTAAGTTGAATTTGAATGGGGCAAGATGGCAGCTTCGTGCTTTTACCAAGCTTAAAAAAGAAACAAGTATGGACGAGGCAGTGACTGTAATGACCAGCGCCATTTATGAAAATCAGAATTTGGGTAAACCTGTCCATACCTGGGAATTACCGGAATTGAAAGATTTGCTGGATTATAGACCAGGGAATTTGAGGGTTGAGGAATTTATGCAAACAGATCTTTTTACTGTCTCGAAAGATGACCTCATTGAATTGGTAGCAAAATTAATGGATTGGAGAAAGGTCAGATATATGCCTGTGGAAGATCAAAAGGGTAATATTTGTGGATTAATAACTTCCAGATTGCTCCTTAGGTATTATAGCCAAAAAGGTATTTCCATAAAAGAGGGAAACAAACAGCAAACGGTTGAAGATATCATGATTAGTTCCCCGATCGTTATTGAACCTGGAAAATCAATCATAGAAGCGCTTCATATCATGCGCGAAAAGAAAATTGGCTGCCTACCAGTGGTTACGGATGGAGAACTAATAGGTATCATAACGGAAATGGATTTTCTTCGTATTTCCGCCAGGCTCATTGAACGCTTAGAGCCTTAAATGATATTTTATGGCATGCAAGGATTGTTTCGATGCCTTTAGAAGTATCAAAGGCAAAAATGGTTGTAATCTATAAATTAGTCTGTTTTACTTTTAATTTTTGATAATGTCCTTCCAGCTTCGATTTCTGTGCCAAAAGGGTATCACCTTTTATAGACGCTTTTTTGGCATCCCATAATTCAGGAATGGCAAGCTTCCCTTTTGAAAGGGAGTACATCCAAAATAAATCAATAAAATTGATAAAGAGATTGGTTCTGTAAAACAAGGAGGCTTTTTCTATTTGAAACCCTAACTTATTTAATGTTCTATCATTGAAAAAATAAGAAGTTCCAACAATATTTACAGTTGAAGGTATCCGTTTATCCTCAATGAACTGAATAAGATTTAATAAACCTTCTAAATGATACATCATTATTCTATTTCTCAAGGGTGTTCCTGACTTAAAGTTTCTTAGGACAAATAAATGATCAAAGCTAGTTCCGCTGTGTAAATCAATTTGCTTGTCATTGGCCATATAACCAAGAAGCATAGGCGAATAATAGGTATATCCTCCAGTCAATTTAAATAATGGAGTAAATAGAAATTGGCTAATGGGAACATAAATAATGAATGCCAAATAAAAGAGTGGTTGGGAATACCCTTTCTCAATGATAAAAATTGCTAAAACTAATCCTAATAGCAGAAAAAAAATAGATTCAATCCAGATCAGAATTTTTGGTTGCTTATAAAAGTCATTCATATAAGAGTTAATTATCGTCCAGGTTTACTATTAAAACTTCAAAGCGCTGGGCATTAAGCTATTTTTCATTCTACTGCTTTACAAATCTTTTTTTTATGTAAATGATACATTCGTTTGTATAATGTGATACTGCCATGAAGACCAAAATTAATAAAATAGTAGTGGCAAATGAGCTACTATTAATGCCAAAAAAGGCAATACTCCAAATAATAATTATCCATTGAACAAAGTAAATATTTGTTACGCCTTTGCTCCATTTAAATAGTAACTTAAAAAGTCTATTCCCAGGTAAATTGTCTAAAATTAATGTATTGAGATATAGCCAAAATAGTACAAATCCGCACATAAATAACATAGCACCTTGACGGCTATGATAATAGTCATTGAAATGATATGCAAAATTTTGATATGAAATGGCCACGCCAAGTAATAAAACTAATATTCCGGCAATACCAATGTGTTTAAATATTCTATTGGAATCATTTGAATTTTTTACCGTTTCTCCAAGAAACATCCCTAATAGAGGAAATGTAAGCCAGGGGAAAACAGGAAATGCGATTTTATTTGCAATAAAGCTACATTCTATTGGCTGGTCTCCCCAAATCAGTTCTAATACCTGGTCTATTATTGGTATATCTAACTTTATTCCCCAAAGAATTGGTGAAATCATACTCATTACAAATGCTGATAATAAAACAAGGTACTTATTGATGCTAAGCGCTTGAATGATTGCCATTATCATTAGGGCAATTCCAGCAAACTGTAAAATATCTACTATGGTTAAAATGTTGTACGTATTCAGTTGCTCTACCTGAAATGTTTTTGCAATATCCATATTAAGATAAGTAGCAAGGGTAAATGGTATGACCCCCCTTATGATATTTAAAATATATCCGGTTAAAAATATTTTAAACCCACGTAAAAGTTTAGGTTTTAATTCTGATTTTCTTGAGTAGATAAATGAAAATCCCATCAAAGTCATAAATACAGGAGCGGCTGGTGGCCCTCCCAGGAATTCTATGATCTGTCCAAATATAGAATTTTTTACTTCCGGGTTTGCAAAAACTTCAAGCGTATGTACCGCAATCATAAAAAATACGGCCATGCCTCTGGCAAGGTCAATAGATAGAAGTCGGTTGGTTTGCGTGGTTACATTCATCTTTGGTATCATTTTTTAGACTGCAAAAATGGGATGCTGAAATATGATTTCATTTGATATATGTCACAAAATCATTTTGATCGCAATCGACTCAATGTTTCTCTGGTAATGCCAAGAAAGGAAGCGATATATGTTAAAGGTATTCGTTGGAAAAGTTGCGGTTCTTTGTCTAATAGAATGAGATATTTATCAATTGAATTCATCATTTGAGAAAAGTAAATCTTTTCCTCCAAAAATAGGGCGTACTCTTCAATTACGGCATT
>JANQZX010000154.1:0-5749 GCA_030728245.1 Saprospiraceae bacterium
TAACCAAAAAGTCAACAGGTCCTGCTGGGCCCGTTTACGATTTGGAAAGAGATAAAAATGGGCCTCATGGCGCCATAATGCGCTATAATCTGAATGGACAAAATACGAAGAGGTAATGACGGAAAAGGAAACTTTAAATAAGGAAAATTTATCGTTCTACGGCGGAACAATAGGCGCCATTTTACCCTTTGTTGTATTTGCCACAGGCGTTGTTTTCCTGGCACTCTCAGGTGCACCCGATGAACGCGGATTTTGGCCCATACTCATTGCAGCCCTAACCATTGGCATGTTACTGGCCAAAGACAGAAAGGTTTACAGTGAAACGATTATAAATGGAATGGCTCAGCCCATCGTAATGATTATGTTGACCGCCTGGATGTTAGCTTCAACCATCGGGGTATTGATGTCTGAAACGGGTTTTGTAAATGCCTTGCTTTGGGTTGCGAGCCAGTTACAATTATCGGCAGCCGGATTTACCGCCGTCACCTTTATCATTTGTTGTTTGATATCCCTCTCTACCGGATCCAGTTTTGCCACCATACTCATTGGAGGACCCTTACTTTATCCGGCTGGAGGACTTTTAGGTGCCGATTTACCCCTACTTGCCGGCGCAATATTAGCGGGAGCAACCTTTGGCGATTTTTTTGCCCCCATTTCAGATACCACCATTGCCAGTGCATTAAGCCAGGAAGCACCCATCGGTGCAACGGTTAAAAGCAGGTTTCGATTTATAATACCACTGGCCATCATTGTATTACCCATTTATTATTTTTTAAGTAAAGCCTATTCAGGAAATATTTCTGACGGAGAACAATTAACGGGGGACCCTGCCGGACTTCCCATGTTCTTCATTCCCGCGTTGATCATTTTCCTGTTTCTAAAAGGTAAACATTTACTCCACGGATTATTATTTGGCCTCCTTGCAGGGGTAATTCTTGGTTGGGGACTTGGCTTATTGCCAGTAACAAAAATCATATCTTTAGATTTGGAGAATTTCCGTGCGCAAAGCTTTATCATCGAAGGCATCAACAGAGCCACAGGTATCAGTTTTTTCACTATCCTTCTTATGGGTCTTGTAGAAACATTAAAAGGAAGTGGGTTAATTGACCGTTTAGTTCAATGGGCTGCAAATCATAGCCATAGCCCACGGCAAGCGGAAAGTTGGATAGCTGCCGCCGGAAGTATAGCTGTTCTCCTAACCACGCATAGCATTGTAGCGATTCTTATGGTGGCTGATTTTACGCGACAAACAGGGGAAAAACAGGGGATTGATCCTATCAGAAGAGCGAATTTACTAAGTATGGTGGTATGTGTTTTCCCCTTCCTTCTACCCTATTTCATTCCAGTTATTTTAATGGCCAATACGACAAATAGTGGGAAACCATTTGATATTGCAGCCGTTTCTCCTATACAAGCTGGCTTGCATAATTTCATTTCCTGGGGTCTGGCTATTATCACTATCGGCTCTCTTATGTGGAAAAAGAATAAACAATAATAAAATGAGTGAAACCAATTCCTTAAGGTCTGACCAGTTTGAACTTTATGATTTACGCATAGTTGTGGAACAAATTAACGGACACTGTACCTGCAACATGAATATCGGGGACTGTTTTTACCTTCGTGGGGGTAAATTATCCATGCCCGACAAGGCTGATTTTTGCCTGTATGCTTTACAATCAGCCATTCCACTTTTACCCGCAAAACAAAGAAAAAATCATCCTGCAGACTGGATGGAAACCGATGCGCGTGTAACTTGCCCTGACCCAGCCTGTGGCCTCATTTTAAGGATTGACAGGGAAGAAATACGGGTACTCAATCATGACGATGTAAGTCCCATTCCCTGGGAAGAGGAATAATCTACCTTGAGGAAAGTTTAAACTTTATCTACCATTTGTTATTATTAGTTGACATTTCTAATGAACAAATGTCATGAAAGCGATAAAGAAGGGAGATTTACCGGAAAAAATATGTGTTACCTGTAACAGACCCTTTTCCTGGCGTAAAAAATGGGAAAAAAATTGGTTGGAAGTAAAATATTGTAGTCAAAAATGCAGCCTTAATAAGACTAAAAATGCCTGATACTGGAATTGTTTTCCCCCACCAACTATTTGAAAGTAGTGAAATTATAGATCAATGCCAAACCATTTTTCTCATAGAAGAATGGCTTTTTTTTCGGCAATATCGTTTCCATAAAAAGAAGATTGCTTTCCATAGAGCGAGCATGAAATTTTATCAATCTTACTTAGAACGTCTAAATAAGAAGGTCATTTATATCGATTCCTTTAATGAACTAAGTGATATTCGGCAGTTAATAGCGCATCTACCTTCCTTAAATATCAGGGAACTGGCCTATATTGACCCAACAGACTATTTGTTAGCGCGAAGGATAAACACGGCGGCGGAGAAAAACGAGGTAGTCCTGACCTCCTTTTCTTCTCCTCTTTTTCTAAATACGTCTGACGAAAACAACCAGTATTTCGCAGATAAAAAGAGGTTTTTTCAGACAGATTTCTACGTTCATCAACGAAAGAAAAGGAAGATTCTGGTAGATGATATGTCAAAACCCATTGGTGGTAAGTGGTCTTTTGACGATGAAAACCGATTGAAATATCCAAAAGGGAAAATCTCTCCACAAACTACTTTTGAACGCACGAATTCATTTCACGAGGAGGCTATCATTTATACAAATGCGCATTTTTCAAGCCATTATGGTGAAATAAATGCCGAATATTTATTCCCCGTCACCTACGAAGAGAGTAAAAAATGGTTACAGGAATTCTTTCAAACCAGATTTGAAGAATTTGGTAAATACGAAGACGCCATTGTACATAATGAAAAATGGTTACATCATAGCCTTTTGACTCCCTTGCTAAATGTTGGTTTGCTAAGTCCTTCTTTTGTTATCGATGAAACCTTAAAATATGCCGCTGAACATCAGATTCCCCAAAATTCTCTGGAGGGTTTTATTCGTCAAATTGTAGGCTGGCGGGAATTTATCAGAGCGGTTTATGAATTAAAAGGAACCGAAGAACGAACTAAAAACTTTTGGGGCTTTAAACGGCAAATTCCAGAAAGTTTCTGGAAAGGGGAAACGGGAATTTTACCCATTGACCTGACCATAAAAAAAGTATTGGAAACGGGGTATTGCCATCATATTGAAAGACTGATGGTTCTGGGTAACTTTATGCTCCTCTGCGAGTTTGACCCAGAGGAGGTTTATCGCTGGTTTATGGAGCTATTTATTGATTCCTTTGACTGGGTAATGGTGCCGAATGTTTATGGAATGAGTCAATTTGCAGACGGTGGTATCATGTCCACTAAACCCTATATTAGCGGAAGTAATTATTTAATGAAAATGAGTGATTATCCTAAAGGGGATTGGCAGCCAGTTTGGGATAGCTTATTCTGGCATTTTATGGATAAACAACGGGCGTTTTTTCTGGGAAATCCAAGATTAGGTATGTTGGTAAGAACATTCGACAAAATGTCGGACGAGAAAAAGGAAGAACATCTAATAAGAGCTGATCTTTATTTAAATAGTTTATAAGTATTATCATTTAGAATTAGTTAAAGATCATCGTACTTTGTCCCTACTTTTGTTCTAACCAATTTATGCCCTCATTTTTTACGTAAACGAACCATTTTATGGATTTAAAAAACATTCAAACGGAGATTGATGCCAGTTATTTATATAAACAACTGAGTAAGGTAGAAAAAGATGCCAATGTAGCTAAGGTTTTTGCTCAAATGAGTGACATAGAACTGAGTCATGCCGTGGCATTTGCCAAAAAATTTAATTTAAATGCAGATCAACTTCCAAAACCATCAGGCAGAGCGAGAATCCTGAATAAAATTGGAGAAATCATTGGTTACGATTATGTATTAGGCGTATTGCTTGATACGGAAAAAAGCATTTCATCGGCGGTACAACATGCCCGAAAAAATACGAATGCTCAAAGCTCCATTTCAGATACGGCGCATGTAACTATCCTGAAAAATATTTTAAATAATCACAAAAATATATCCAGTGACAATCTGGTAAGATTTGAGAAAAAACACCGTTCTGTGGGTGGAAATGCCTTGAGAGCAGCTGTTTTAGGTGGAAATGACGGCTTGGTTTCCAATTTCAGTCTTGTTATGGGTATCGCAGGAGCAACCAGTGGGCAATCGGAAGTTTTACTGGCTGGCTTAGCCGGACTATTAGCCGGTGCATTATCTATGGCATTGGGTGAATGGATATCGGTAAAAAGTTCCCAGGAATTATATGAAAATCAGATGGATTTAGAAATGGAGGAACTGGAAACAAATCCAGAGGGGGAAGAAAAAGAACTGGCGCTCATTTACATAACGAAAGGGATTCCAGAAGCCCAGGCCATTCAAATGGCTAAAGAAATCATGTTGGATAAAGGTCAGGCGCACGAAATATTGGTCAGGGAAGAACTGGGTATAAACGTCGATGAAATGAAAGGTTCAGCGATGGAGGCAGCCGTCACTTCTTTTGTTTTATTTGCTGTTGGCGCCATTTTGCCCGTCATACCTTTCTTTTTTATTGGTGGTTTCATGGCTATCCTTTTCAGTGCCACTTTAAGTGCTATAGGATTATTTATTATCGGTGCAGCTATCACTTTATTTACAGGTAAAAATGTACTTTTTTCAGGATTCAGACAAGTTGCCTTCGGATTGATTGCTGCCGCAATAACTTTTGGTATTGGTCATTTTATCGGAATTTCCATAGCAGGTTAAAAAACAAATCATGCGAGAATACAACGAACTTCCTACGGCAAAATCTAAAAATATAGGTCAGATTGCGCT
This sequence comes from Saprospiraceae bacterium, assembly GCA_030728245.1. Lineage (GTDB taxonomy): Bacteria > Bacteroidota > Bacteroidia > Chitinophagales > Saprospiraceae > BJGN01. Next base: position 4,813 of record JANQZX010000154.1, read on the forward strand.
TGAGGTGTTTAAAGAACCTATGTTTATCTTGTTATTGGTGTGCAGCAGTATTTATCTGTTATTAGGTGATTATACGGAAGGCATTATGTTGTCCGCCTCTATTTTGATCATTATTTTCATCACCTTTTACCAATATCAAAAAACGGAAAGAGCCATTGAATCTCTGCGACAGTTATCGTCACCAAAAGCGATGGTCATTAGAAATGGAGAGACGGTTAAAATCCCTGGTAGAGAGATTGTTATCGGTGATATTGTGCTAATAAATGAAGGAGATCGCATACCTGCCGATGGTATTTTGATCCATGGTACCAATCTTTCTGTCGATGAATCTATGCTTACGGGTGAGTCTATTCCCGTGTCAAAAGATACCCTGGCATACGAAGGTAGCTCGCAAGTTTTTAGCGGTACTTTGGTCGTTCAGGGTAGCGGTAAATTGGAGGTAAATGCTATTGGCATTCACACAGAATTCGGAAAAATAGGCAAATCCTTACAACAAATTGTTCAGGACCCTACCCGTTTGCAAAAAGAAATGAAGGTTCTCATTAGAAATCTATTCATCATTGGAGGATTTTTAAGTGTTTTAGTCGTTATCGCCTTTTACCTAACCAGAGGAGATTTCATCGCTTCCCTGTTATCCGGTCTGGCATCTGCAATGGCCATTCTTCCCGAGGAATTTCCCGTTGTGCTAACTATCTTTCTGGCTATTGGCGCCTGGAGATTATCTCAGCAAAATGTCCTGACCCGAAAACCCTCTGCTATTGAGACCTTAGGTTCAGCCACCGTTTTGTGTAGTGATAAAACAGGTACCATAACGCAAAATAACATGGTATTATCTACCTTAATTAAGAAGCATTTTATCATTGAAAAAAATGAATTTGAGGAAAATATAGAAAATATTGAGGGGCTTATTTTTACCGCCATTCTGGCCAGTCCCCCT
>JANQZX010000154.1:5849-7270 GCA_030728245.1 Saprospiraceae bacterium
CAGTCCCCCTCTTTTACCTTACTAAAGCAATATCCATTGAGCAAAGATTTGTTCGCTATGACTAGGGTTTTAGAAGATGAGAATGGTCAATTATATGTTGGCACAAAAGGGGCACCAGAAGCGATTTTAGAGTTATGTCATATTTCCGACGAGGAGAAAATTCATTTACTTTCCAAAGTGAAAATGCTGGCTAAAAGAGGACAGCGGATTTTAGGTGTTGCTAAGGGGAAAGTAGAAAACAGACAATTTCCAGTGTCTCAAAAAGATTTTTCCTTTGAATTCATGGGCTTCCTTGGATTTGAAGATCCTATCAGACCAGAGGTTCCGGAAGCTATAAAACAGTGCTATTCTGCTGGCACAAAAGTGATTATGATAACGGGTGATTATCCGGAAACTGCAAAAAATATTGGGAAGCAAGCAGGGCTCAATGAGCATGATGAAATTTTAACAGGCCATGACTTAAAAAATCTGTCGGAAAGTGAGTTAAAGGAAAAAATTAAGCATGTAAATATTTTTGCCCGTATTATTCCTGAGCAAAAACTTCAGATTATTAAGGCGCTGAAGGCAAACGGAGAAGTGGTCGCTATGACTGGTGACGGCGTAAATGATGCGCCGGCTTTAAAAGCAGCTGATATTGGTATTTCCATGGGGGGAAAAGGGACAGATGTAGCCAGGGAATCGTCTTCTCTGGTATTATTGGATGATAATTTCAGTTCCATCGTAATGGCCATAAAATCGGGAAGGAGAATATTTGATAATCTTCAAAAGGCCATGGGGTACATCATTGCCATACATATTCCGATTATCGGACTCGCCCTTTTACCTGCCTTTTTTCCAGCCTTACCCATTTTACTCATGCCATTGCATATTGTATTTATGGAATTAATCATTGATCCAGTATGTTCTATTGCCTTTGAGTCTGAAAAAGAAGAAATTGGGGTTATGAAAAGACCTCCAAGAGATCCGAATATGGCCTTTTTTGGACTCAAACAAATATTCAAGAGCTCCCTGGTTGGCCTTATCCTTTTAGCCATGGTATTGTCAGTCTATTTTTTCAGCATGCAGGAAGGACATACGGAAGGAGAAATTAGGGCTATAGCTTTTACCTCCTTAATCATTGGAAACATATTCCTAATACTTACTACCCTATCCAAAACCAGAAATGCAATTGACGTTCTTTTTGAAGATAATATTTCCTTAAAAATCATCCTTTTCGTTGCCAGTACCATGATGTTCTTACTTATTTCGGTCCCTTATTTGCGTGAATTATTTAGTTTTGAATATCCAGGGTATAAACATTTTTATCTGGCCATTGGCGGAGGATTTTCCTTATTATTCTTAATGGAAATGTATAAATATGTGCAATTAAGATTAAATCCGGGGATGAAGGTTAATTAAAAAAGATTTGTGCCGCCAGGGGC
>JANQZX010000154.1:7370-13091 GCA_030728245.1 Saprospiraceae bacterium
AAATCGACCCTGAAGGGGACGAATGTTTATAAAAAAGGGAGGCTATCATTGTAGACAGCCTCCCTTTTTTGTTAAATGGAAGAAAGATATTCTACCAAATCCCTTATTTCACGTTTTGATAAAACGGATCCCATGGCTGGCATGGCCGACGGGAAATTTTCTCTACTTTTTATCCTTGAAATAGGTACTCTTAATGGTTCGGCTGCAGAGGTTTTCAATAAAAGCTCATCCGCATTTTCCCTCATTAAAACACCACTCACCTCTTGTCCGTCGGCCAAAACAAGGGACACCATACCAAATCCGGGGGCAATACGAGCACTTGGCTCAATCAAAGACTGGAGAATTTGTTCGCGTGTCAGTGATTTACCAATATCCTTCAAGTTAGGCCCAACGATACTTCCTCCATCACCAATGGCATGACAACGAATGCATTGAGCTGCCGAATTATTGAGGAAAATATTTCTTCCTTCTCTAACATTGCCACCAAAAAGCGCGTCATTATACTGATCTGTTTCAGACCCTTTCCCTTTAATTTTGTCAACTTTCGCCAATAAATCATTATCTTTTGTAGCCTCTACCGACTCTATCAGATCAAGTTTTACGTTAGGAGAAAGTTTGGCCTCTGCCATTTTATCAATTAATTCTGACAAAACAATGCGGGTATTATCAATGGGCATTTGGCTCAATACCTTAAAAACTTGCTGTTGCTCTTGAAAACTACCATTTTCAAAAACAGGATTTACAATCAGGGAAAGGCCTTCTTTACTGACATTAAGTTTATTTATAAGGCCCAATGAGGTAGTTCTCACCGTTTTGTCCTTATCGCTAATCCCTTTTTTTACTAAATCTGCAATCGATGCATATTTTAAATTTGCCAAAGAGGTAATGGTCGCAACCCGGACTTCAGGACTTTCTGATGAATTAAAAATGCTTGCCAATGATTCGTTATAGTCTGCAATATTCAGCTCCGACAATAATTTCACGGAAGAAATTAAAACAGCTGGATTATTACTTTGCAAGAAGCTCACCATTTTATTCTTGATTTTTGCATTGACCAATGCGGCATCGCGCACTAATTCACCACGAAATCTTCCGTCCACTCTATCGAGTACAGAAGGATTCGCCCAGGTACCAATGACAGATAGCGCCTCCGCCTTCAAATCTTCCGGAATATTTTCCTTTTCAGCATAAGCAATGAGTAAATCCAGCTCCTTTTCACCCCCTACTCTCAAACAAGCATTGATGGCACGTCTGATTAAGGGTTCATTATTAAAACGAGATTGTCCCAACATATTGGCGAGGGCAGGTAATGCAGAAACGATGGACAAATCGTCATTAATAGCCCTTGCTGCTTCAGTAACGATGTATTCATCCTCGTCATTTAAAAAAGAAGCCATTTCCTTATGACTCCATTTTCTAAGAACCAAAACCGCCAATAAGCGTAGCGATTTATTTGCATTTGATTTCAACTGTAAGATAGGTTCCACCTCCCCGATTCTGCTTAGCGCTAAAACGGCGGCATGTCTCAAATAAACATCCTCATCTTTATTTTTTTCTACCATGGTTAAAATGGCGTTAATTGCCTTTTTATCTTTCATTCGACCAATGGCTTGAGTGGCAAAAAAACTTACGCGCGGATTTGAGTGATTAATTAGCGGGATAATCTTATCATTTGCCGCAGCAAAACGAACGTCACCCAATGTTTTTAGGGTTTGTGCAATAATTTCCTGATCAGCATCATTTAGCAGAGAGATTAGTGATGAAGCGGCATTTACATCTTTTTGAGCGAATTGACCGATGCCCCAAATGGCATGAATGCGCGCCAGTTGATTTTTCCTATCAACGATCACCTGTTTAAGTATTTCCAAACCCTTAGCGCCACGAGCGACCAATTCAAATTGCGCTTTAAGTCTGATCCTGTAATCCTCGTAAGCTAAAAGACTTGCCAGTTGGGATTCAGCTAATTTATTGAAACGTTGAGTCATCCATTTTTTTGTCTCTAAGCGTTTAGCTGCAAAAGCATCATCTGTTGATTTAACATCAATTTTCCAGATTCGTCCATAATTTTTGGTATCCCAGCCAGTGACCCAATCGGCAGCGTACAGGGCGCCATCGATACCAAAACGAATACCTGTAGGCAGGATACCTGTGGTTAGCATTTTTTCACCATCCAGGACAAAAGAGGCACCCTTAGGTTTCAGTCCAAAGGAATAGATATGAGAACCGGAAGCATTTCCAACAAATTCAACCAGGAAGAATTTATTCAAATATTCTTTCCCCAAAGCGGTTCCAGGGTTATATACCATACCAGTTGGACCATTATGAAAATTTTGAATGGGAGGAATGATATAGGCAGCTTGTCCATCCCAGCGGGCGGTATAAAGTTTCTCCTTCATCCAAACATTATATCCATTATTCCGGGGATCGGTATATTTTCCATATTGCCAGTTGGAACGCCAGCCAGAATCACTACCATCTACCAAATGGACCAATCTTTCACTCTCCCCTTGATGATCGCCATCATTATCAGAAGAAATTAGATTGCCATATTCATCGAAAACGAACTCATGATCATTTCTGATACCATGCGCTACGACTTCGAAATCGGTACCATCCGGATTTGAACGAACTAACACCCCTTCATTGGGATATTCGTGTTTTACCCCTGCTTTATCGACGATATTTGCACCAATATCACCAATTTGCCAATAAATTTTGCCATCCGGACCTTGAATTACCCCAGACATACCGTGGGCACCAAAACCAATATGAACGGCATAACCATGACTAATTGATTCTTTGGACTCATAAAATCCGTCTTTATTTTTATCTGTCAAACGCCACATATCCGGACCAGTGCACCAAAATGCATCATCTTCTCTGACGAGGACACCACCTGCAACGTCAGTAATTTCCTCACTTGGACCGATGAAAACCTTTGTAGATGTTTCAGCGACACCATCGCCATCTTTGTCTTCGACCCGCCAGATTTCATCTTTTTCGACGGTCAAATCTTTCCAATCGTGACTTCCATCCTCATTTAGATCTTTCAGCCATTTATTTTTTTCAGAATTTTCAGGGGCAAATGTTTTCCTTAAAAAAGCACGTCGATCTTCGACAGATTGCAAGCTAATGGAAGCCGTCATCCAGTCTCTATGACCCCGAATATCGAATTCTGAGTTTTTCTGACGAACGGCACGGGTGATATAAGCCCGACCCAGGTTGTCAATTTCAAGGGAAACCGGATCGGGAGAAAGGGAATCTGATGCCCATAAATCCATTTTAAGGCCATCAGCCAATTGAATGGAAGATTTATCTAAAACTTGCTTCGTTTTTTGACTGATAAATCCATTATCTAGCTTGATAATGTCCAGATTTTTAACATTCAAGCAAGAAATGAAGCCAAGCAATAAAAGAAAAAAAGCACTTTTGCGAAAAAAAATGGTCATAATAAATAGGATTTAGGTTTAAGTACTACAAGTTAAAAATAAAAACCTAAATCCAACTTTTTATTTTTTTGCTAAAGAAACCTTCCAGGCACCTCTGAATTCACCTATTTTATAATCGACCGCCTTATCGGAAGGATACAATTCTTTAATTTTACTGAGTGTAGGAGCGTCTATATCTTTCGCTTCCCCATGACATTTCAAACAAGTAGGCATACCAATACGAATAGGTGCATAATAAATAGAGGCATTTTTATTTTGATAATACTTAATATTCCCCTTTGCCAGCGCCTTTAAAGCGACCATGTCATGTTTCGATGGTTTATTCATCGGATTCCTGTATTTTTCTGAAACGCGGGTGATAGAAACACCATGAATATTTGAGATACTGTCCAGCAAAGGAAGAGCGTTTTCATTACAAAAAGTAATGGCATGAGGTGCTCCATGCTCCGAAATTTTCTGGGAAACTGTTTTTACCAGGGTTTGCTGACTTATGCCAACTATATTTTCTGCCAGAGAAATGGGGATTCCATTCTGACTATTTTTTCCTTTATTTAGGGAAGAATTACAGGAAATGAGGGTAATTATAAAAAAGGCGATGGATAAAACCTTACCCAAATGACCCAAGAAATTAAAATGTAGGAACATACTTTTCATTTTTACATAAAGATTAAAAAAAGGATTAGAAGTTAAAGTAATATGAATCACATAAGGCATTAAAACATCCATTTATTAAAATGGCAACTATTCAGAAAATCTATTGTTAGCCATAAAAAATAACCTATGAATCTCCGGTATTTTACCCTATTTATCCTTTCCAACCTGTTTTTTCTGGCAAATGGAAACGCTCAGGCCATCCCCATGACCTTTCATAATGGTTCTCTAAAATCAATACCTTTACAAATACCAGGTGTAATGAACCCCAATTTATCTCCCTTATCAGATAGCGGAGTTGATTTGGAGGTAGGGCAAAAAGTATTTTATTTTCCAAATGGTAAAAAGGGAAGGAAAGATTTACTTTTTTCGGTAACCTCAGATTGGAAAAAAGATACCATTCTTCAAATTCATGAGATGATCAGGCAAAAGAAGCAGCTTTCCGAATAAATTTCTAAAATATCCTTCGGCAACTACTTACTTAATTGGCTAAAATCTGATTGTTATTTTCCAACAATTTCTTTAATTGATTGTAAGAAACGTCTTGAATGGCGCATTTTTCATCAATAGCCAAACAAGCGGCAACAGCTGCCGATTGCCCGAGAATCATAAATACAGGTTCCATACGAATGGAGCCATACGCGATATGGCTGCTAGAAACACAAACAGGAACAAATAGATTGGTGCATTCCTCTTTTTTGGGAACTATTGAACCATAGGAAATACGATATGGCCCTGGTGGTTTAACCCCAATATCTCCTTCATTTTGGACATATCCCTCCGAAGTGACATATCGTTGAGTATTATGAGAATCAATATGATAAGATCCCATTCCAATGGATTCAGGGGTTTCAATTCTTTGCATCACATCATGTTCTGTCGTAATATAATCACCAATCATTCGTCGCGACTCCCTAACATAAATTTGGTGTGGCCAATGATTATTATCCTTAAACTCGTCTTTAGCAAGACCATAGGATGCCATTTTCGTTCGAATAGCATCGGGAACACGGGGATCATTAGCAACAAACCATAATAGGCCCGCCTGATAATCATAATGTTGCTTAATGATTTCCTTGCGACGCTGATAATCAGCTTCCGGATAATCATAATTCATACCAATAAAATCAGAACTGAAGGCTCCATGATTATTTGTATCCGTTTTCTTATTGGGCAGAACATCGAACTTACTGAACCAATCATTCCTGCCCGTATTAAATTCTCTTAGCAATAACTCATAATTGGAGGCATCATAATTGTCTGGTTTTGGGAATGCCACGCTATTTTCTGGATGATTAGTCATACACATTCTAAAACAATAAGCCTGAATTTTTTTGTCCGCAGCACCAAATTCACCAGGAGGTTCCGCTGAAATGTAAGGAAGTAATCCGCTAGTTGGATCATCCTTGATTTTATAGGGTGAAATATGTGATTTAAAATGATGATCATGTTGAAATACACCCGTTTGAACTCCATTAAATGTTTCGTTATACTTTGCGTTACCTTCTCTACCTACATGATAACTAATCCCGGCAGCTGCCATTAAATCGCCTTCATAAGTAGCATCAATGAACATTTTACCTTTAAAAACCTTACCTGAAAGTGTTGAAAAAGAAATGAT
>JANQZX010000155.1:0-2116 GCA_030728245.1 Saprospiraceae bacterium
AACTCTGCGCCTGAACTCTGCGTACACCGCGTCAAAAACCCAAAGCTCGAACACCAACGCTCGCCTTGCCCGTGCGCCTCCCTCCATTCGAAACATCTACTTATTCTCCGGCCACTCCGTCTCTTTTTCGTCCAATGCTTTTTGGGCTATACCATCCAACATCCCTTTTCCAAATTGATTCTTAAACCGAAGTCTTTTTCGATAAGGAAATACGGTAACTATTTCTCCGTTTCGAAGCCGCTCTTGCACGTCCTGCCAATATTTTACATCATACAAATCAGCATGTTTTTCTAAAAACATTTTTCGGACATCCGACCTGCCAATCAAAAATTTTGAAAATTCCTCTGGGAATATATCATTCTCACCCACGGAATACCAAGGTTCTGAAGCCCACTCGTCTTCATAACTTCTGGGTTCTGGAATTTTACGGAACACACAATCCGTTAAAAAGACAATTTCGTCATAATCGTAAAAGACAATCCGGTTCAATCGGGTCAAACCGAAATTTTTCAACAACATATCGCCGGGAAATATATTTACCGCAGCCATGTCTTTGATGGCCCGGCCATAATCTGCAATGGCATCTTCTGCTTCTTGAAGCGTTGCAGATTTCAAATACATGTCTAAAGGAATCATTTTCTTCTCAATATACATGTGTTTAATTTCGATAGTATCCTGATTGATTGTAATTTTCGATGCACATTCTTTCTTTAACTCTTCAATAAGTTCCGGATCAAACCGATTTAAAGGCAGCGTTAAATTTTCGAACATGTGGCTATCCGCCATTCTACCTACCCTATCGTGAGCTGATACAAGATCATATTTTGATTTAACTTCCTGCTCTGTCACCATTTTTGGAGGCCGAAATTTATCATTAATCATTTTAAAAACCATGGAGTAGGAAGGAAGGGTAAATACGGTCATAACCATTCCTTTCACACCTGGAGCCACAACAAATTTATCTGCCGATGCATCCAGATGACGCAATAATTCTCTATACAAAACGGTTTTGCCATGTTTTTCAAAACCTATAGAATTATACAATTCCCCTAAACTTTTTGATGGCATGATAGATTTTAAAAAATCGACCATTTCACTGGCAATGTCCGTATCTACCAAAAAATAAGCTCTGTTATAACTAAAAATGGAACTAATATCATTGGGGTCCAACAAAAGGGAATCGGCATATATTCCTTCATTCTCATGAGCTAAGGGTATGATAAATGGATGAATCCTGTCATCCAGATACATTCTTCCTACAATGTATGCCCCCTTATTCCTATAAAAAACTGACTTTAAAACTTCCAGACGAATATGCCGGAAATCACGCTTGTAGGTACCTAATTTACGCCTGATGGTCTCCGCAATATAAAATACGTCCCGTTCCAGATTTGCCATTTGCGCATCAAAAGGAAAACAGGAAAAAAGCTGCTGTAAAGTATTTTCAAAATGGGATCCCAGATAAAAAGTATGATAAATAGGGATGGCAGAACGAAACTCCCTATACGTTCCCGTCGCATTGACAAACATGAGATCCTCATCGGCTCCTAACCCAATGTGACTGTGCCTGTAAATGGAATTAAAATACGTTTCTGCAATATTTCTGGTGTTAAAGTTAAAGATCTCCTCCAGGAACATTTCTTTTATTTGTATCCAAACTTCATGCGTATTTCTCTCCGTTCCTAAAAAATTCAGTAACTTCTGAGTAGTCTCACCAACCGACGTACGATAAATGGTCATTCTGAATTTTGCATCATCCTGAATACCTACCCAATCCCGTTGTTCAAACCTAATTTTTGCCCTCTTCGTTATCCGCTTGAATACATGATTATAATTAATATAGGAGTCTAAAATAATATAGGCAGCGTCGTAGGGGATTAGCTTTTCAAACATATCGTCTTATTTTTCATCAAATTAAACTAATTTATTGCCTATTTTTTCAAAAATTAGCCGGTAATACAAAGATTTTCTTTAATTTAACGTATTATAAATCATTTTTTATGCTAAAAAACTATTTTCTCTATTCTCTTATCCTTGGATTTATGGTTTTCAACTGCGGTGGAAATAAATCACAATCAGACGATTATATCCAAATTGAACTTATATGGAAACATCA
>JANQZX010000155.1:2216-6332 GCA_030728245.1 Saprospiraceae bacterium
GAATACCGAGGTTATCATCTGGATGTAGGCAGAAATTTTCATTCCAAGAAAACCATTTTACATTTACTTGATATTTTGGCATATTATAAGATGAATACTTTTCATTTTCATCTTACCGATGATGAGGGATGGAGAATCGAAATACCTGGCTTACCCGAATTAACCGCCTTTGGATCAAAAAGAGGCTATTCAAAGGATGAAAAATCCTTCCTGCAGCCTTCATACGGTTCCGGTCTTTTACCCGATGCCGATAAATCGTCAGGAACTGGTTTTTATACCAGGAATGACTTTATTGAGATATTGAAATTTGCCAGAGAACGTCATATTAAGGTGATTCCAGAAGTGGATATACCAGGTCACGCCCGTGCAGCCATTAAAAGTATGGAAGCTCGGCAGGCAAGACTTCAGTTAGATGGAAATAAGTCAGCTTCAGAACAATACAGATTATTTACCCCAAATGATAAGTCTGCCTATCGTTCTGTCCAAAATTATCCAGACAATGTGCTGGACGTTTGTAGGGAATCTACCTATACTTTTATAGGTAAAATTTTTGACGAGATCATTAAAATGTACCAGGATGCCGGGGTACCACTTAAAACCATGCATGTTGGCGGTGACGAAGTGCCTGAAGGTGTTTGGAAAGGATCTCCTTCTTGCCTCGATTTACTGACTCAACTACCAAAAGGGAATCCCAAAGACGTGCTTACCCAGTATTTTCTGACCCGACTCGACAAAATGTTGGATGAAAGAGGTATTCAATTAGCTGGTTGGGAAGAGGTTGCTTTAATAAGGATCCCAAAAAATCCAACAGGATTCAGCTATGAACCTAATCCTAAATTTACAAAAGATGGTTTCCTGGCCTACGTCTGGAATAGCTTAGGGGAATCGGTAAATCTTTCTTACCGTTTGGCTAATGCAGGATACGATGTGGTATTATCCAATGTAACCAATTTATATTTTGACCTTGCCTACGACGGGCATCCTGCCGAACCTGGTTTAATATGGGGAGGATATGTGGATACCAAAACAGCCTGGCGATTTTCCCCAAATAATCAGTTTGCTGCCGTTTTAAAAGATAATCAGGGCAATGACATGCCTATTACCCAATGGGAAAATACCATGGAATGGCTGAAACCCGAAGGCAAAAAACACATCAAGGGTATTCAGGGACAGTTATGGACAGAAACGGTAAAAACCAGTGATATGGTTTTCTATTATACCCTACCCAAATTATTAGGACTGGCAGAACGAGCCTGGACCACGGAAGCAGCATGGGAAGCAAAACGATTTTCACCGGAAAGGGAGCAACAATTAAATGCCGACTGGGAAATATTTGCCAATAAACTAGGGCAAAAGGAACTGGCCAAACTGGATTATATTTTTGGTGGCTATACTTATAGAGTGCCCCCTCCAGGTGCCAAAATACTCGATGATAAACTCACCATTAATACCCCTTTCCCCGGTTTACAGGTGAGATTCACGCTGGACGGCAAGGAACCTGATTCAAATAGTCAGGTTTATACGTCTCCCATTACGCTAAAAAAAGGTGCCCAAGTGAAATTTGCCACTTTTACTACTTCTGGAAGAAAAAGCAGAACGGTGACCCTACCTGCTAAAGAAGGGGAATTGACCGATTAAAATAGACCGACATACTTATTGATCTTAAAGAAAAACGAATAAACGAAAGATGGATTTCAGTAAAAGACTTAACGCGTTAGACATTTTTAGGGGTCTCACTATTGCCTGCATGATATTGGTTAATAATCCGGGGGACTGGACCAATTCCTACCCCATTCTTTTACATGCCGACTGGCATGGCTGTACCCCAACCGATTGGGTTTTCCCCTTCTTTTTATTCATCCTGGGCGTGGCCATACCCTTTGCGTTAGGCGCAAGAAAAGAGGCTGGTGTGAATGGTTCAGGGCTAACGAAGAAAATCATTTCCAGATCTGCCATTATTTTCGCTTTAGGTCTTTTTATGGCTCTATTTCCAAATTTCCGCTTCGTTGAAACTGGCCCTGAGAGTGTACTTTATATCCATTATGTCTTATTATTTTTCTTTATGACTGCTGTTTTTATTCAGGCATCGGACGAGGCATTGCTAAAGAAGACGAATAAGATTTGGAAATACGTTACCTATTTCACTGCATTTTGCATGCTAATTATTGGAATAATGTACTACGATTGGAGTAATCTAAGAATTCCTGGGGTTTTGCAGCGAATTGCTTTAGTTTACCTGGCCGCATCCCTGATTTATCTGTCTTTTTCTATCAGAACTCAAATTTTCCTCGGTATATCTCTCCTTTTAGGTTACTGGGCGCTCCTAACTCTCGTGCCCGTTCCCGGCGGCACAGCCCCCAATCTTGATCCCGAAACCAATTTAGGCGCCTGGTTGGACCGATTCCTTTTGACTGAAAACCACCTGTGGGGACAAGCAAAAACCTGGGATCCGGAGGGGATTCTAAGTACTTTACCCGCCATTGTAACTGGGTTGATTGGCGTTTGGACGGGGATATGGCTAAAAGCACAACAGTCCTGGCAAGAAAAACTGGGTAAATTAGCCCTTTGTGGATTATTACTGGTAGGATTAGGACTGCTATGGGATGCTTCCTTTCCTATTAACAAAAAAATATGGACAAGCTCCTATGTCTTATATGTGGGAGGACTGGCTCAACTCTTTTTAGCGGCCATCTATTATATTGTGGACGTAAAATACTGGACATCGTGGGGTCGTCCATTCCGTATTTTCGGAACTAACGCCCTGTTTGCTTATGTGTTATCCGGCTTATTTGCTAAATTGATCAGCGCAATAAAATGGGGAGGACCTGAGCCTGAAAAAATGATTTCCTTTAGAACCTGGCTATATGACAGCCTGTTTGTCCCCTATTTTTCAGCCCAAAACGCATCTTTAGGATTTGCCATCTTCAATGTTGGCGTAATATTTTTCTTTACCTGGCTCTTATATCGCAGGCAAATATTTTTGAAAGTCTAAGGAATAATTTTACCCGCAGCTCTCATCATTCTTAATCTGGCTTGACAAGCGTCTGCCTGAAAGGATAATTTCAACTGATTCGCTTCTTTGAGTGAAAGTTGGCTTTCCCTTAAGGTAGTCACTAATCCGGCGCCTTCTTTAAATTTTAATTCATCATTCTGAAGAATTTGATTAGAGAGGGCGATGTTTTCATCTTGTATGGCTATATTTTTTAAAGCCAATACGTAATCATTTTGCGCGGTCAACCATTCATAAGAATAGTCGGCTTGTAATTTTTCCAAATGCACCGATTGCCATTTGTATTCCAGTGCATACTTCTCCTGATTTTTCTTTTTCAGTCCTCCATCCATCAAATTCCATTGCATACGGACACCGCCAAAAACGAAAGGAAACCAACGATTCCATACGGCAAAATCATTACTTAAATGCTGGGCATTCACATTGGTATAAAAATCGACCGCGGGTTTATTTATTTGCTCTTGTTTTAATTGATTCAAGGAAGCTATTTTCATGGCCATACCTGTTTGAAGCAGTTCAGGTCTTTTCAGGATATCCTCCAATGGCAAAGCATCCGTGCTATTTGAAGAAACTTGATTTTTCAAATCGCCCAAGGGTTCAACTTCACTTCCCACGGGAAGGCCGGTAAAGTAGGCTATTTCTTTACAACGCTGATGATACTGCCTTTCTGAAATCACAAGGTTACTTTTTGCGACGGCCAGATCTCTTTTAAATTTCAATAAATCATTTGGTAGAATGGTACCATTCGCAGACTGGACCTGGGCAATTTCCATCCAATACTCCGCTTTTTTCAATTGTTCTTTGCTAATCTGAATAGCTTCTTTTTGCAACAATGCTTCAAAAAAACTTTTAGTCACCTGAAATTGAATCTCTATTTTTTCCTTTTCCCCATTAGATGCTGACAATTCTTTATTCTGCATCGCTAGATCAACATCTGTCTTAAACGTAGGATCTATCAACCGATAGCTACCTTCAACACCGACCAAAGCATTAAAGCGGGTACCAAACTGAACTTCCCTATCTTCACCTGGTGAAGATCCTGTTTGAAAAACAGCTCCAGGAATAATACTTGTTTGAAGCACAGGATTATATCTGACATCACCACT
>JANQZX010000155.1:6432-14471 GCA_030728245.1 Saprospiraceae bacterium
GATTAGCCACGAAACACGGCAGAAGGTTCCAATCCTGTTATTCTTTTAACAGCGAACAGACTTCCCGAAAGGGCAATAAAGAGGGTAATCAATAAGAAAGTGAGTTCCAGCCAAAATGGAAATTCAAAAATAGTACCCGCATTGGCAATACCATTTTTGAAGCCATTCACGAGGAAAAATCCAATAGCAAATCCAACGACACCAAAAATCATAGCCTGGGTAATGATCAAGCGAGCAATATACCCGTTAGTGGCACCAATGGCTTTAAGCGTTCCATAATCGCGTAGTCTATCTACCGCTGCGGAATAGAGCGTCAGACCAATAATGACAAAGCCGACGATTAAAGCAAAAATGATGAGTGTACCAAAAGAAATAGCGATACCGCTGGAAGAAAGCACGGTTATAACGGTTTCCTTTCTAAAATCGGCACTACCCCATGCTTTAACCCCATTCAAATTATTATTAATAAAATGAATGACCTGGGCTTCAGAAATATTAGGGTTTTTCTTTACCAGATAAGCACTGACTTTATAATTTGGTATATTTCCAATGGATCTCGCCCTTTCGATGGTCGTGAAACCGACGACGCCACCAAAAGTACGATACCCCTTCGTATTTCCCGCTATAAAAACCTTTTTGCCATTTAATTCAAAATAATCGCCCTTATTAACCCCACCCAAGGCTTCTTTATCAAAAAAGTCGGTAAAAATAGCGCCATCCTGTATGAGGAGGGCAGGATTATCGGAGGGAATAGATTTTGGGAAACCTGCAAATTCGGGATATTGAACACCAAAAAGATTCATGCCAGAAGATTTTCCATTGGAAAACTTTGCTGAACCGGCTGCCAGAACAATGGGATAGGCTTTATAGACGCCCTCAATACTTTCCAGCTCTTTTCCTACTCTAATATCTAAAGGGGTTAAAGCCCCTGAATTGGTTGTTTTACTGTCCACCACCCAGATATATTCAGGAGCAAGCCGGACATAGGCAGCCATAGCATTGGTAAGAAAAATAAAGATACCAGCTTGCTGACCAATCAAAAAAACCGACAAAATAGTACCTGCCAGGGCACCAATCGATTTTGGTTTATCATACCATATAAATTGTAAGGCCGTTTTTAACATTGCGTGCTATTTTGTTGAATTATTTAAGTTGTATGACGCATTCTACTCTGGCACCAATAAGTACATTGGCCTTATCTCCCAGTTCAACCCTAACTTCACGTACTCTACGATCTTCCAGATCGTCGGGTTTCCCACTAAAAAGCGACTTCTTCTTTAAATAATTACCAACAAAAACGATTTTTCCTTTGGCTATAATCTCTGTATCACCCTGGTTACGAATCCATGCATCTTGCCCAACGCTAACTTTATCGGCAAATAATTCATCTACCTCTGAGAGCGCCATCAAGACACCGTCTGGGGCAAAATCACCCAGCGGAGTGGTATTTGTGAGATAAGTTCCTGTGCGAATGCTCACCGAAAGAAAGGTTCCTGACAATGGGGCTTTCACATTTCTGCGCTGTTGAATAGTGCTAAAATAAGCAACATCGGCCGTTAACTCATTAATTTTTATTTCCTGTTGTTCTACAGTGGCGATAGCCTCTTGAACTAATTTTTCATTTTGTTCCACCTGAAATTGGGTATTTTCATAAGCCTGTAAGGTTATGGCATTCCCGTCCAATAATTTTTTATCCCTTTTCAGGTCATTATAGGCCTTTTTCAATTGGATTTCCTTGGTTTGCAAAGACTTTTTGGCAAAGGAAATAGCCGCTTTTTGGGTGCCCAATTTACTTTTAGCCTGAGCTAATTGAGCATTTTCGATTTGACTGTCCAGCACAAGAATAGATTCCCCTTTTTCAACATGCTGACCATCAACTACTAAAACATCAGCTACTACCCCATTTACTTCGGCATTGAGGGTGCGTAACCTTTCCAAAGGTTCAATGGTTGCAATACCAACAATCTGATTAATCTCCATCTCATCCCTGAGAACCTCTTCCTTTTCATTTTTAGGTTCAGGATCATTTCCACAAGAAAAATTTAATAAGAGCAACAGAGAACCAAGCGTAAGAAAATTATATTTCATAAAAATTTATTTGCGATGTAAAAAAAATCAATCGATAGGAATTTCAGAAACGATACCATTTTTGACCTCAACAATTCGGTCGGCATATTTTTTCAATCTGGGATCATGCGTAACAACAGCTACTGCTTTTCCCTGAGCGGCAAGGGCGCGCAATTCATTCATGACTACCTCCAGAGAATCCTTGTCCAGAGAAGCCGTAGGTTCATCGCAGAGAATCATTTTAGGATTAGTTACTAAGGCTCTGGCGATGGCAATTCTTTGTTGTTGACCACCTGAAAGTTGTTTAGGTAAATTTTTTCTCCTGTCCGTCATGTCCACCAACTCCAATGCCTTTTCAACCCTTTTCTTTGCATCTACCTGTTTGATTCCCTGTAATTTAAGAGGCATAAGTATATTGTCCTCAGCTGAAAGAGGAGCTAACAGATTAAAATTTTGAAACACAAAGCCAATTTTATGTAATCTTAATTTTGCCAATTCCTTTTCATTTAGATTATTTACCTCATTTCCGTCCACCACTAATTTCCCCACAGAAGGATATAAAACACAGCCCAATAAAGAAAGCAAGGTAGTTTTTCCTGAACCTGATGGTCCAATGATCAACAGTAATTCACCCTCATTTAAAACCATATCTGTAGGTTCTAATGCGGTGATTCGTTGATCGCCTACCTGATAATATTTACCAACCTGCGAAAGTTTCGCAATCATACACATAAAATTTATTCATCTTAAAACTCAAATTGCTTTATAAATGTTTACATAAATGTTAAATTACAAACAAAAGCCATGAAAAATCAATTAAAATGGGTAGGATTTGGGCTATTAGCCGTTTTGGTTATTCTACAGTTTTTTCAAACCGATAAAACGAATAAGGAAACGGATCCTAATATGGAATTGTTGAGCCTGGTTCCCGCCAGTGCTGAGGTAGCCGATTTACTGGAAAGAGCATGCCAGGATTGTCATTCCAATAAAACCAAATATCCATGGTACAGCTATATTGCCCCTGTTTCATTTTGGGTAAAACATCATATTGACGATGGTAAGAAGCATTTTAATATGTCAGCATTTGGAACTTATCCTGCAAAAAAGGCAGCACATAAATTAGAAGAAGGCTTTGAGGTCATTGAAAGCGGAGAAATGCCCATGGATTCTTATACCTGGATGCACCCGGAGGCTAAACTAACGGATGCAGAGAAAAAGGTACTTATAAATTGGTTCAAAGCAAGCTACGCAGCGGCAGAAGCTAAGATTGAGTAATAGCAAGTCGTCGTTGGAAAATATATGCGCAGCGCCATTGGTTTGAATCAGGATTTACAGGATTTACAGGATTAACCATAACGTCGTTGGTTGGCCTGGGAGGATTATTATTAAATAGTGCATCCATTTCCTGGCTTTCCGCCGATGCGTCACGCATCGGCGGAAAGAAGGGTGAAAAGTAATCCTCTACAAATAACCCTTACCCCCAAACCGAAGACGTTCTCTGCAATCCTGAAAATCCTGTAAATCCTGATTCAAAACCGAGCGAAAGGGGGTAAATTCAAATATATACCTGTCAGGGAGAAGACGCGAAGCATCGCGTCTCTACAGTGCGGAAAATAAAACCCGATGCATAATGCATCGGCGGAAGGAAGGGTAAAAAGTAATCCTCTACAAATAACCTTTACCTCCAAACCGAAGACGTTCTCTGTAATCCTGGAAATCCTGTAAATCCTGATTCAAAACCGAGCTAAAGGGGGTAATTTTCAAATATAAAACCTATCATAAAAAAAGGGAGGCTATCTTTTTAGACAGCCTCCCTTTTTTATTTAATCTTTGAAAGAATTATTTATTCACCTCAAGAACAAAATATAATCCCTCCGCTGGTTCAACCGCATTGGAATTAGCATTTAATTCATTTTGTGGATAAATAATCCGCTCCGGATGCCTTGTTGCGGTAGCCCTGTTAAAAGGAATTTTTACTGAAATATCTGATTCTGATTTACGCAATCTTCTTAAGTCATTGAAGGTCATCCAAGTGTTAAAGAAAGCAATATATCTTTCTTCAATAACTTCGCGAAGTAAAGCTCTGGCAGGATCAATTTTGTCAGCATTTTCCAATCCACCTGCTTCAAAATCAGCAGCAACTAAAGGATCATATTTTAATTCATCTGTCGCATTCAGTTTTCTAAACAGCTTTCCACCATTCAATTGGACCCTGTAAGCATTCAGAAAAGTTAATCCTGCACTTAAACCCTGAATTCTGGTAGCACATTCAGCCAAAGTCAATTGATTTTCAGCATAAGTAATCATAGGCATTGGTTCAGTAATGGCAGCAAAACCCAAATTATTACCAGCATTTCTATCATCGAGTAATAAGAAACTTCTTCTGGCTGCCTCCCTTGTTTTAGCATTATTTCGAGAAGCTGCTACTGCAGGATTCAAAAAAGTAGTTATTAAATAACTGGTTCTATTTCCTAAATCGCCCGTTCTACTACCTGAAAACAAGGTAAAAAGTAAGTTTTTATCTTGTAGATTATTTGATGCTAAAGGCTTGAATGAAAAGTTATTTTCCGGTTTGGAAATACCCTTTTGAGCGGCAACCAAAGCTTTATCATACTCTTTTGTCAATGTGAAATACCGAGCCTTCAAGGTATGGGCAGCTTCCAGCCATTTTGCATTGTCACCTGCATAGTGAAGATCTTCCGCAATGACCCTTTTTGTTGCACCAGTCAAATCAGTGATTGCTTCGTCAAGTAAAGATTGAAGAGCTGCAAATACAGCTTTCTGACTATCAAATTTCGGGTCAGAAATTTCAGGATTAACTGCTTCAGAATAAGGTATATTTCCATAAGCAGCCGCTAAAGTACCTATTGAATGTGCTTCCATCACCTTAGCGATACCTACGAGTAACTTATCAGAGGGAACTGTTTGTCTAATGTAACGCACCTGATTAACGACCCCTTGATAGGTGTAAGACCAAAAACCATTTGACTCCGCAGATGTTAATGCATATTCATATAACGACTTATAAAGATTTTGGTAGCCAACATAATGACCTGACCAAGAGGATACAATACGTTGCTCATGACCAAGTTGGACCTGAATATTGGCTAATTGAGCGCCAGTTAAAAAACCAACGGCAGACACAGCTTCGATAGGAACTGCATTCGGATTATCATTAATCCCCTGCACAAGATCCTGACAAGCAGTACTATATAAAACAGTAGCTGCAAGTATGAGATATTTTATTTGTTTCATAATCTTAATAATTTAGCTGATTAATAGGTAATTTGTAGGGTAAATAAAACGGAACGCGTTCCTGGATTGGTGAAATATTCAATACCAAAACCATTAGATACACCAAACTGATTGGTGTCAGGATCAATACCCACGATATCCGTTTTCAACCAAAGATTCCTACCTGTCAAAGAAAATACAACAGAACTTAATTTCGTCTTCTGACGGAATGCTGGCGTATTCAGTGTGTAAGAAAGACTTACCTCTCTCAATCTTGTCCAAGTGAAATCAGAGATAGCCAATTCATTGATAACACCGTCACCTAAACCGCCACCAAGACCTGTGTACCAGGCTTGATCTAAGAGTACTGGACCTGCTCCGTAATCAAATATATTACCTCTAACCGTTGTTCCAGCTGGAAAAACCTTTCCAGCAACATTTTTTAATTCTTGAGTTAGGGTAACTTCATTTCCAACATCAGCATGGGTTCCAAAATTTCGCAAAATGAAACGTGTTCTTTCGGCAAAATCACCTCCCTGTGAATGTTCAAAAAGGAGATTAATAGCTAAACTCTTCCAGTTAGCTCTCAAACCTAAAGCACCACGCCAGTCTGGATTAGGATTTCCGATAACCCCTTGTGTGGAAGCCTGTTGTGGAAAACCATTTTTGTCTAATACAAAAGCACCATTTTCATCCCTTACCGCTCTGGTACCCCAAAGGACACCAAGAGGTTGCCCCTGAACAGCTCTTGAACTAATGGACTGAGAAGTTAAATCAATAGATTGAACCCCTAAGATATCAATCACCTTGTTCCTGTTATTATTCCAGTTGCCAAAAATATTCAGGCCAAAATCCTTCTTTTTAATCAGGTCATAATCTACATCAAATTCAATACCTCTATTTTCCATCTGACCTCCATTGGTATAAATAGACGTGAAACCTGTTGAAGAAGCCGTAGAAACGTTAAATAAAAGATCTACGATTTTATTCTGATAGTAAGTGGTAGTTAAGCCCAGTTTATTATTAAAGAAACGTAAATCGAATCCAACTTCTGTTTCTGTTTTGATTTCAGGTCTCAAATTAGGGTTTCCCTGATTATTATTAATCCTGAAACCACCACCAAATTGAGAAGAATTTAAAGGATCGCTATAAGAGGAATAGACGACACCTCCTTCTGCCAGCGTTTGAGCTCTATGAGGTTGAGGCTGAACGCCCACTTTACCCCAGGAAGCACGCAATTTTCCAAAACTCAACACCTTATTTCCCTTGAAACTCTCTAACTGGGTAAATTGCCATGCACCATCAAAAGAAGGGTAAAAGAAACTTCCTGCTACAGAGGAAGCCGCCTCCATCGTAGCAGTAGCATTGAGGAAAAATTGATTCTTAACATTGAAATTTAATACACTATAACCTCTATTTGACCTGACATAACGCCTGATTCGCTCTACAGAAGAGGCATCGTTACTTGTATTCAGCGCAGTGATAGGCTCTGGATAATCAACCAAAAATCCAACAATTTTTGTGTAATTAAGATCTCTATTCTGATTGTTATAGTTCCAACCTATGGTTGCCAACATGGAAATATCATCTGCCAGATTGAAAGACCCTTTTGCGATGGCATCAAAATTGAATTCATTTTCTGAGATATCATCCATGAATAATTCCCCATTTACAGCTCCTGCACTAAGCTTTGGAAAGAAATAAACCCTGTTATCGGTTGAGGCATCTAATCCACCTCTTAAAGTGAATTTCAACCATGATAATGGATCTATATTTAACTCAGAATTCATTAAGAATCTATTAACGTCAGAAGTGTTTTTCTGATCATTTGTCACCCAAATAGGGTTGCCGTAAGCTGGCTGTGGATAACCTAAATGACGACGATAGGCTCTGTGTGCATTTGGAAA
Source organism: Saprospiraceae bacterium (assembly GCA_030728245.1). GTDB lineage: Bacteria > Bacteroidota > Bacteroidia > Chitinophagales > Saprospiraceae > BJGN01. Next base: position 13,641 of record JANQZX010000155.1, read on the forward strand.
AGCACGACCCGCTGTATTATAATAGGTTCCTTTGTAATCGCGAATATCAAAATCGGGAGAATTACGAAGTAATCCTAAATATAAACCATCAATATTTGAACTCTGTTGAACTCTGTTTGAAGTGGTTTTGGTGTAAGCCGCACGTGTGGACATACTCAACCAATCAGTAAAAAAGGTTTGATTATTCAACCTAAGCGTGGTTCTATTGTAGTCTGACCCCCTTATAATACCATCTTGGCTCAAATTTCCTAAACTAAAGAAGAAAGTGGATTTATCAGTACCGCCACTGATTGATAGGTCGTTTTGAAGAAAATGTCCATTCTGGAAAACCGCATCAAAATTACTTTCATTAAAAGTCTCTTGAGAGTTCTTCTTACTTACCGGATAATAAACGGTCCCATCAAGTGCCTCAAAACGATCTCTATTTGTAATAAACACATCTTGACCACCTGCGCGGGCAGAAATTTTATCTCCCCATGACTGACTGGCCGTTGCACTCCAAATACCATTTAAACCTTGTCCAAATTTGTCCTGTAAAGGGTGACGGCGATTTATCTCATCATAAGAGAAAGAACTGGTGAAAGAAATGGTTGGTTTACCAGATTTACCCTTTTTTGTGGTAATAACAATAACACCATTCGCCGCTCTTGAACCCCAAAGGGAAGCTGCCGAAGCACCTTTCAATACCTGAATAGATTCAATATCAGCTGGATTAATGTCATTTAATCTTGATTGTTGAGAAACACCAGCATCCGTACCTCCATTACCGTTGCCATAAATAGTCGAATTGCTTATAGGCACACCATCTACAATAACCAAAGGACTGGATGA
>JANQZX010000155.1:14571-18863 GCA_030728245.1 Saprospiraceae bacterium
AAATAGTCGAATTGCTTATAGGCACACCATCTACAATAACCAAAGGACTGGATGAACCTGTAATCGTATTGGCTCCACGAATCTGAATGGTAGAACCTGCACCCGGATCACCATTGGAACGAGCGACCCTAACACCAGCCGCTTTTCCCGCCAGACCATTAATTAATCCTGTTTCACCTGAACGAACTACATCTTGCGTTGCAACCGTTGAATAGGTAGATCCCATTTGATCCTTTTTTTGGGTAAAACCTAAGGCACTGACAACCACCTCATCTAACAATTCTGCATCCTCCTCGAGGGTAACGTCAATCGTTGAGCGATTTCCAACCGATTCGGATTTACTTTTATACCCAATAAATGAAAACTCTAATACAGCGTTTCCATTAGGTACCTCGATGTTGTATTTTCCATCAAGGTCAGAAACAGTACCCGTACCTGTTCCTTTGAGGATTACATTGACGGCAATAATTGGATTTCCCTTTTCATCAAGGATGGTTCCCTTTACCGTTTGTTGCGCGTTCAAACTTTGAAAAAGTCCGAAAAGCAACAGAAATACGGTGGATAAATTTTTAAACATAGTTTGAAAATTAAGAATTCGTTAAAAATGCGAAATAAATGAATGTCAACTAATTCTATTAAAATGAATATTCATTTTTTAAACTAAGACAAACAAAATTTATGCAAAAGAACGGAAAAAAAAATTTGTTGTTACCTTTTGTTAAAATATTCATTAAATAAACATCAATTTTTTTTATGGTAGGAAAAACAAGGTTTCCTTACCCTCTGACACATAACCCATCATAGCATCAAATGATTTTTATCAATACTTCTTAAGGCTTTTGTTTTACAAATAGGTGAAAAACCAAATAAATAACATGAGAATTCGATATTTTCTACTTACATTTAAAAACGATTATTTTATTTAACCCTATTATTAACCGATGTATGAATCAGCGTAAGGTTTACTTTTGGTCACTCACTGTGGCACTTGGAGGTTTTTTATTTGGCTTTGATACCGCCGTTATTTCCGGAGGAGAACAAGCCATTCAGGAATCATGGAATTTGAGTGATTTCATGCTCGGTCAAATGGTGGGAATGGCGTTGTATGGCACTATCCTGGGAGCTATTTTTGGAGGCATTCCCGCCGATAAATATGGCAGAAGAACTACTTTATTTTGGGTGGCACTGCTTTATCTTGCCTCGGCTGTCGGTTCCGCTTTTTCGTGGGATATTTATTCCCTAATGTTCTTCCGCTTTATCGGTGGTATAGGTGTTGGTGCTTCTTCGGTAGCAGCTCCTATGTACATTTCTGAAATTGCACCGTCTGAAAAAAGGGGGCAACTAGCTGCTTTGTTTCAGTTTAATATTGTTTTTGGCATATTAATCGCTTTCGCTTCAAATTATATTATTGGTGCCGGAGATAATGGCGGCTGGCGTATTATGCTGGGTGTTGAAATTATTCCTGCCGCTTTATTCACTTATTTAATTACCAAAGTGCCTCGTAGTCCTCGTTGGTTAGTGGTTAAAAAAGGGTTGATTGACGAAGCCAGAGCCGTTTTGCAAATGATTAATCCGGAAAAAGCAGAAGATGCGCTACAGGAAATCATTCAAAGCGCTAAGGAAGAAGAGAAAAAAGTAAAAGTGCCCTTTTTTACGGCTAAATATCGAAAACCTATTTTATTGGCCTTCCTGATAGCCTTTTTCAATCAGGTTTCTGGCATAAATGCTATTATTTATTATGCCCCGAGAATTTTTGAAGATACGGGCATGGGTGCAGAGTCAGCCTTATTATCAACCGTTGGAATCGGTGTTATCAATTTAATTTTCACCCTATTGGGATTGGTTTTAATAGACACCTGGGGAAGAAAAAAACTGATGTACCTTGGTTCATTTGGATACATAATTTCTTTAAGCTGTGTGTCTTATGTATTTTTCACGCAAACAGGAAGTGGATCTCTTTTGGTTCCATTTTTACTATTTATCTTCATAGCTTCTCACGCAGTGGGTCAAGGAGCGGTCATCTGGGTATTTATTTCCGAAATATTCCCCAATGAAGTGCGCTCTTATGGTAATGCCTTTGGAAGTTCTACCCACTGGGTTTTTGCCGCGTTGATATCTGCCTTTTTCCCCTTCTTTGCTGGGAAATTTGGCGGAGGTTTCATTTTCGCATCCTTCGCTTTTCTTATGTTCTTACAGCTTATTTGGGTTTGGAAGGTAATGCCTGAAACAAAAGGAATATCGTTGGAGTCTATTGAAAAAAAATTAGATTAACCCTCTTTAATTTTCTTCCTCATGATTTTTGCTCTGCTCATTGCCTGCATCATATTGCTTGTTCTTTTAATCTCAGCATTAAAATTTCACCCGTTTATTGCCTTTATTATTGTTTCTATTTTTGGTGGAATATTATTTGGTATTCCTATTGAAAATATACCTTCTGCCATTCAAAAAGGAATAGGAGATACGGTCGGATCCATCCTCATGGTGCTACTTTTTGGTGCCATGTCGGGTAAATTGATAGCTGAATCAGGTGCTGCCCAACAAATCAGCTCCGTTTTATTAAGAATTTCAGGAACTAAATACATTTCATGGGCATTGATGCTGACCGGCTTTGTTTTGGGCATTCCTCTTTATTATAATGTTGGATTTGTGTTATTGATGCCTCTGGTTTTTACCATCATGTATCGGGTAAATATGCCCGCTGTATATTTGGGAATTCCCATGTGTGCCGCATTATCAACCAATCATGGCCTACTGCCACCTCATCCTTCTCCTGCCGCTTTAGTCGTTCAATTTCAAGCAGATATGGGAATGACCCTTTTATATGGCTTCATCATTGCCATTCCAACGGTCATTGTGGCGGGTCCTGTCCTTGCTGAATTCTTAAAGAAAATACCTTCTAATCCTATTCAGACTTTTAAACCCAGGGAACTCCCTGAAAATGAGCTACCTGGATTTGGAAATAGTTTATTTACCTGTCTTTTACCCGTTATACTCTTAGCAGCATCCTCTCTTTTAGGTATGATTTCAAATATGCCGGAAGGACTAAAAAAAGCCTTGGTTTTTGTGTCTGATCCAGGTATGCTGCTCCTCATTTCTTTACTTTATGGCACTTTTTCCCTTGGTGTTTTTAGAAAAATGAAAATGGGAAATATTATGGCTGTTTATGGTGATTCCGTTAAGGACATATTATTCATTTTACTCATCGTGGGCGGTGCCGGTGCATTGAAGCAGGTATTAGTTGAAAGTGGTGTAAGCCAATCCCTGGCTGAAATAGTTCAACCCATGAATCTGCCGCCTCTGATCTTAGGATGGTTTGTGGCAGGAATTATTAGAATAGCCATGGGATCGGCAACCGTTGCCGGCTTGACGACGGCGGGTATTATGGCGCCCATGATTCCCGTTTTAGGTGTTGATCCCAATTTAATGGTGCTTGCCGTCGGTTCCGGCAGCCTTTTATTTTCCCATGTCAATGATTCCGGATTCTGGCTTTTCAAAGAATATTTTAATCTGTCTATCAAGGATACCATTAAATCGTGGAGCCTGATGGAAACTGTTGTCTCTGTAATGGGCCTGATAGGCACCTTAATTGTAAGTGCCATTATTTCATAACTATTGTAAACTACCTACGTTCCTTATGAAATTATTTTACACCTTAATCTTTCTATTTTCCATTACTTCAATCTTTGCTCAGGCTTCCTTTCCTGAAAAATGCCTTGGTGTTTGGACAGGTACCATGCACATTTATAATAGAGGTTCTTTAGTTGACAGTGTCCCTATCAAATTAAATGTAACCAGAACAAATACCCCAGACACCTTTATATGGAAAACGGAATACCTTTCCACGAAAAATCCAATGGTAAAAGATTATAAACTCGTCATTTCAGATGCTGGTAAAGGAGTATTTAAAACAGACGAGGGAGATGGAATTTTTCTCATCGATTATTTATTTGAAAACAAGTTATATAGTGTATTTGAAACCCAGGGTATTCTTTTAACCTCCACCTATGAATGGATGGGAAATCAAATCATTTTTGAAGTTACCTCGGGAAAGGAACTTCAAACGACTAATGGTGTAAAATCATATAGTGTGTTAAATCTCCAAAAAGCAGTATTGAGAAAAATGAATTGATTCAATGATACTCTGAAAGATTAATCCAGGCAAAAATCTAAAAGTTCCTTAACCATGACTTCTATAAAAATAGGGTGTATCTGAGATTACCCATACAGTCAAACTACCTTACTTTTTCTTGGTGATGATCTGAATGACGCCGTTATAGGCTCTCATCCCATAT
>JANQZX010000155.1:18963-24863 GCA_030728245.1 Saprospiraceae bacterium
TTACTTTTTCTTGGTGATGATCTGAATGACGCCGTTATAGGCTCTCATCCCATATATCTGTTGACCCTCTGAACCTTTTATCACATTCACATATTTTATATCATTTACATCCACAGCACTTACTGCCTCATTATAATTATTTCCAATAGCCTGATTGTTTACAACATACAAAGGACTATTATCTCCCGAAATAGAATTGGCACCTCTAACCATAATGTTTACCTCCGTTCCCCGTTGATCTATCTGTAAACCTGGAATTCTCCTTAGATAATCGACGAGTTGAAGTGAATTATTGCTCCCTACATTTAGCTCATTAGAAGGATCAGCACTTCGACCAACCTGAACAACTGTTTCCTTGTCTTTTTTAAGCGCTGCATTGGATTGAGTACCGCAAGAAGAATGTATAACGAAAAATCCAACCAACAATAAAAGAAAACCAGTTTTCATACACCACATTTTAAATGTTAAAAGACTAAATGTACAATAAATAAATTAACTCCGGTCAGAATAACTGTCACATTGAGGTTTATTGTCCAAAAATAAATTTAACCATAAAAAAACAAATACTGGGACATAACAAGCAACCTACCCCGGTGGCAAAAGTGGAAGTCATAGCACCATAAGGAACAAGTTTTGGATCAGTAGCAGCTAATCCGGCAGTAACCCCACTCGTCGTTCCCATTAATCCTCCATACGCCATGGCTGCCTGAGGATTATTTAATCCGATAAACTTTGCCAGCGGTGCTGTAAAAATGGTGACAAAGACCGATTTGAAAACGCCGGCAGCAATAGATATAGCTATCACCGAGGAATCTGCCCCTATCGCTGCACCCGTTACTGGACCCACAATAAAAGTACATGCTCCTGCGCCTATAGTAGTCAAGCTGACAGCATCCCGATAACCGAAAGCAAAAGCAATGATAACTGCGGAAAAAAAGGAAATAAACACACCAACCAATAGGGAAATAGCGCCTATCCATCCCGTTTTTTTCATTTCACTTAGACTTGACCCCATAGCCGTAGCCACAACGGCAAAATCACGCAACATACCACTTCCAAGAAGGGCAAAACCTGCTAAACCCGAAACATCTGAAATCCCTTTATTTCCCCCCGTCCATTTGCCGCCAAAAAAAGCCAGAATTAATCCGGCAATAATAGCAATGGCAGCACCAGGAACCCTACCTTTAAGTATCTTAACACTTATTACTGAACTTATCCAGGTGACCACCGCCACAACAAGAAAAGCGACAATAAGAGCATTTGCCGACAGTAACTTTGGCAGAATTTCCATGATGAAATCTATTTTGAAAGTAATTTGATGATAACTGGAATGCACAAGAAAAGTAATAATGTTGGTAATATACCCACCAATAGCGCCATGAAACCCTGAGAAAAAGCGGCAAAAACATTTTGTGTAGCCGACATGGCAATAATGATGGGAATATACATGGTACTCCAAAATAAGATGCCCTGCTCCGTCGGAACAGGTAATAATCCTCTTTTTTGCAGCCCATCTGCACAAATCATTAATAAAATCATAGAAAATCCTACGCCACCTACATTGGCCTCAATACCCAGGAATCTTCCTAAAGATTCCCCGATAAATTGTCCAACAAGAAAACAGAAGGCTAATAAACCTACGCCGTAAATGACCATGCTTGAATATTAAAGAAAAAAAATGGCTTAAATATTTTCAAATAAAGGAATCAAATCCTTTTTTGTCACCTTGCCCATCGCATTTCTGGGAAGATTATCCACCCATTTTATACGCCTGGGGATCTTGTATTTTGGTAATCTTTCCAATAACCATTGCAGAAAAACATCGGGGTTAATCGTTGTATTTTCCTTTCGTATAATAGCAGCACAAACCAACTCACCCCATTCATCATCAGGAAAACCCACCACGCTACAATCATCTACACCTTCAAATTGTCTGAGGACTTCCTCTATTTCAATGGCCGAAATTTTATATCCACCCGATTTAAGGATATCAATGGACGTTCTTCCAAGTATTTTATAATAACCCTCAAGTAAAATGGCAGTGTCGCCTGTTTTGAACCAACCGTCCTCAGTAAAACTTTCTTCAGTAGCTTCCTTCCTTCTCCAATATTCTTGGAAAACAGCCGGACCTTTGACTTGAATTTCACCAGGTTCACCCGACGTTTCTTTACCGTCTTCCGCAACCAGTCTAATTTCCACCGTAGGCAGCGGCAAACCAACAAAACCAGGTTTTCTTTTACTCCGTCGATATGGATTTGAAATGGCCATACCTATTTCTGTCATTCCATATCGTTCAAGTAACCAATGTCCACTGATTTCATACCATTTTTCCATCACAGATACTGGCAAAGCAGCTGAGCCGGAAACCATTAATCTCTTTTTGAGGAGATTCCCCTTTATTTCACCAGCCCGCCGGTCGGAAAGCCCTTCTATATAGGTAATTAATTTATAATATATTGTTGGAACGGCCATAAAGACGGTAAGAGAGGGAATTTCCAGTAATTCCACCACTTCTTTAGGATCAAATCTGGGAAAAAAAATACAAGTAGCACCTACCCAAAGGGAACAACAAACGACATTAATGATTCCATGAACATGATGCAAAGGCAGCACACACAGGGTTCTATCTTTACCTTCCCATTTCCACGCCTTATGTAGCATTTCAATTTGAGCCTTTATATTTGCATGGGTAGTTACTACCCCTTTAGGTAAATTTGTTGTTCCGCTGGTATATAAAATCATGGCTTTCCGCGACAAATTCAAAACGGGAAGAGATTTTTCAGGGAACATTCTGGAATGCATCATCCCAGAAATAGAAAATAAGCGAATAGGTCTTTTCCCCTGACATAGAGGTTCTAATAATGACAAATATTCGTCGGAGGCAACAATAAAATCCGCCTCTGTATCTTGAATAACGTAATCAAGAGACGGAGGCGGATAGGTTAAACAGAGTGGAACTGCTATTCCACCAGCAATCCAAATAGCCCATTGAACAGAAACATAATCGACGCCAGGATTTACCATAAAAGCAACCCTGGCTTCTGCAAGATCATCCTTTTGACCTAAAAGTAAGGTAGCAAAATGTTGGGCACGATGAATAATCGAACCATATTTCCATGCCTCACCTTCTGAATAAACAGCTACCTGATCTTTATATCTTTTTGCTCTTTTAACTATTTCATAACACATAATGCTACTCTTTGTAAGGAGTCATTTTAGGGCTAATAAAGTGCATAATGGCCCATGCCAGCATATACATCAGACCACAAACGAAGAAAATGATATTATAACCAGCAGTGGAATCTCCCAATTGTCTGTAGGTTTCAAGAATATAACCTACAAAAATTGGAAATAAAACACCTCCTACAGATCCGGCCATACCACCAATTCCTACAACTGAACTGATAGCCTTTTTAGGAAACATATCAGAAGCTACGGTAAAAATATTAGCACTCCAAGCCTGGTGCGCTGCAGCAGCTAAGCTGATAAGGGCAACGGCAACCCACATATTGGTAGCATACTTGGCCGACATAATGGGCAATACGCAAAGAGCAAAAATGAACATAGCTGTTTTTCTGGCTTTATAAACAGGCCAACCTTTTTGGATAAAGTAAGAAGAAAGATACCCACCTCCAATACTGCCTATAGATGTCGCCATATAAATAATTACCAAAGGCCAACCTGGTTTTTTGAGATCGAGATTAAAGCTCGTTGAAAAATAAGAAGGCAACCAGAATAAGAAAAACCACCAGATAGGGTCTGTCAATAATTTACCTATAATGAAAACATACGTTTGCCTCACGCGAAACAATGTTCCCCAGGTAAGTGGCTTTTCATTGCTCGTATCTTCTTCATTATCACTATGAATATGAGCAAGTTCCGCTTCCGTTACTTTTTTGTGTCTGTTTGGAATTTCGTAGTAGTACAACCAAAATAATAACCAAACAAAGCCTATAGCACCAGTTATAATAAAAGCTTCTTGCCAGCCATATAAAGCGAGAATGGTTGGGACTAAAATGGGGGCAAAAACGGCACCGATATTGGCACCCGAGTTAAAAATCCCTGTAGCTAAAGCTCTTTCCTTTTTTGGAAACCACTCAGCAACCGTTTTAATGGCAGCGGGAAAATTACCGGATTCACCCAATCCAAGGGCTGCTCTGGCAACGCCAAATCCAAAGGTTGTCTTTACTACTCCATGCAAGCAAGCGGCAATACTCCAAAAAACAATGGAGATACTGAAGCCCATTTTAGTACCTATTTTATCAATAATTCTGCCAAACACAAGTAATCCCAGGGCATAAGCAGCTGTAAATGCCATGACAATATTGGCATAATCCTTTTCTGACCATCCGAATTCCACCTCGAGCGTAGGTTTCAACAAACCAATAACCTGTCGGTCAATGTAATTAATGGTAGTAGCAAAGAAAAGGAGAGCAACGACTATCCAACGTTGATTTCCAATAGGTGATTTACTCATATTCTCAAAATTTAAAGTTCATTTAATTATCTGGAAACGCGGCCTGACCCGTCCCCTTTCATAAGATTTTTTACTTCATCTACGGTGACCAAATTAAAATCGCCATAAATGGTGTGTTTTAAACAAGAGGCAGCTACAGCAAAATTTAGTGCCTGCTGATCATCCTCTGGATAGGTTAACAGACCGCAAATCAAGCCACCCATAAAGGAATCACCACCACCTACTCTATCAACAATATGGGTAATATCATATTGAGGTGAAAAGAATATTTTTTCGCCGTTAAACAAGGTACCCGCCCAGGTATTATGATTAGCGTTGATAGAACCTCTTAAGGTAATGATCACCTTTTTTGCTCTAGGAAATCTCTTTACCAATTGACGGCAAACCGATTCATAAGCGGCTGCTTCCACATGACCTGCTGTCACATCGACCCCTTCTGGTTGTATATGAAAAACTTTTTCAGCATCCTCCTCATTTCCCAAAATGACATCACAACCCGCCACTAATTCTGGCATTACCTCCGCAGCGGTTTTTCCGTATTTCCATAAATTTTTCCTGAAATTCAAATCTGTAGAAACGGTGACGCCCAGTTTATTGGCCATTTTTATACCCTCCAGACAGGTTGCGGCGGCTCCTTCAGAAAGTGCGGGTGTAATTCCCGTCCAGTGAAACCAATTGGCATCTTTAAAAATAGCTTCCCAATCGAGCATACCAGGTTGAATATCAGCTATAGCGGACCCAGCACGATCATAGACCACTTTACTTGCGCGGGCCACAGCGCCCGTTTCCAGGAAATAGATACCCACTCTCTCACCACCTCTTAAAATATCTTGCGTCTGAACATTATATTTCCTTAAGTTTTGAATAGCCCATTCACCAATATCATTCTTGGGTAATCGGGAAACGAAAGAAGCTGGAATACCGTAATTTGCCAAAGAAACGGCAACATTCGCCTCTCCACCACCAAAAGTTGCCTCCAGCTGGGAAGATTGAGAAAACCGAAGATACCCCGGAGATGCTAATCTGAGCATAATTTCACCGAAAGTCACTACTTTTTTCATAACTTATAATTTATTTGTTTGGGTTATTAATACTAATCGATAAATCGTTGAATGGCATATTCTGTGCCTCTCAATTCAGCTAAACCGCGCAAACGACCAATAGCAGAATATCCAGGATAGGTTGTTTTCTTCAAATCATCCAGCATTTGATGCCCATGGTCAGGTCTCATGGGAATGGAAATATTTCGAGTGCGCATCCAATGAACAATCTCTGTTATGACCTCATACATATCCACATCACCCTCTAAATGATTGTCTTCAAAAAAGTCACCATTTTCATTTCTGGTGGTGCTTCGAAGGTGAATGAAATGAATTCTTTCTCCAAATTCTTTTACCATTTCCGGTAAATTATTATCTGCTCT
>JANQZX010000155.1:24963-43493 GCA_030728245.1 Saprospiraceae bacterium
CTCTCGGTAGCCCTTTGTATTTCCTCCGGACTGTAGTCTGCGGCAGCTCCGTTTCTCTTCAATATAAATAAATCAAAAGCAACAAAAGCGGCCCTTTCATACAATAAAGCTAAAGAGCCATCAGGCTGTTTGAAAACTAAATCGGTTCTTGTCCAATCTAAAATAGGCATAAAATTATAAGTAATCACCCTAACATCGCAAGCTGCTAAGTTACGTATCGATTCCTTATAATTTTTTATATAATCCTCAAAACCAGCACTCTGTGTTTTAATTGCCTCGTTAACGGGAAGACTTTCTACTACATCCCAGGTTAATCCAGCAGCTTCTATGATTTCTTTTCTGATAAGGATTTCCTCCTTCGTCCATACGGCACCATTGGGAATATGGTGAAGCGCGCTAACAATGCCCGTACATCCCGATTGATGAATGTCGGAAAGCGAAACAGGATCATTTGGTCCGTACCAACGCATAGTTGGTGTCATCGTTTTTTTATTTGGCGAAAGCCCCGTAAACATAGTTATATGATTAAATTGTTAAATTAAACCCCACTGGAGGACATAAAACCACCATCGACCCTAACATTTGTGCCTGTAACAAACTTTGAGGCATCGCTAAGAAGCCATATCAGTGCACCATTTAATTCATTTGGACTACCGAATCTTTTAAATGGGGTTTGTTTTATGATAGATTGTCCGCGCGGAGTCAGCGAACCATCAGGCTGGGTAAGCAACGCTCTGTTTTGATCCGTTAGAAAAAACCCCGGAACTAAGGCATTCACTCTTATCTTGTCGCCATGACGATTAGCTACTTCAATAGCAAACCATTTTGTATAGGCATCAATCGCTGACTTGGCCATACTGTAACCAAGAACTTTGGTTAATGGTCTGACGGTACTCACCGACGAAATATTCACAATACTTCCCGTTTCTTCTTTAACTAGTTCGGCACCAAAAATCTGCGTAGGCAAAAGAGTTCCCCAAACATTTAAATCGAGCGCTTTTTTCATTCCGCTCATGCTGAGGGAAAATATATCGGCCTCTGGTTGTAAAACTGCCTCGGGAACATTACCTCCCGCAGCATTTACTAAGCCGCTTATTTTTCCAAAACGTTGTAAAATCAAATCCTTTGCACGTATCAATGAGTCTTCATCCATGACATCAGCCTGCGCAAAAAAAGCAATTCCTCCTTTTGCCTCAATATCCTTAACTGCAGAGAGACCTTTAGGCTCATCTCGTCCTAAAATAACTACATTTCCTCCTGCCAGTGCTATGGCTTCACTAAAGGATTTTCCAAGGATTCCGTAACCTCCCGTTACAATTATAACTTTATCTTTTAAAGAAAAAGATTCCGTTGTTCCACTACTCATTGCGTTTACATTTTAGAATTTAGCCCGCTCAAGAGCGTAATAATTTCTAAATATAATAGATTAACTTTGAAAATTTAGTACTTATACTGCCCGAACTTAGCCTAATACTAAAAATATTTACGAAAACGTTGTCGTAGAAAATAAATAATTAACGGAATTTAGTTTTCTATAGGCATCGAACTACAACTAAATAATTTGGAGTATGCCTCTTTTCCTATTGTTTTGCCTTGTACTTAAATCTAAAAAAGAGTAACAACGCACTGGCGCTTAAGGCGACAATAAAACCAACCCAAAGACCATAAACCTCCCATTTTAGATTAAAAGCTAAAAAATAACCAACGGGTAAACCTACTATCCAGTAAGCCACTAACACAATGAGCGTAGGAATTTTCATATCCTGTACGCCCCTCAGGAGACCAATACCCACAGCTTGGGTAGAGTCAGAAATTTGAAAAACACCCGCCAATATCATCAGACCCGTAGCATATTTTAAAACCTCCATTTCATCATTGAAAAGCTTAGGCAGGCCACTTCTTCCTATGAAAAGAATTACGGCGCAAATCACTCCATACACCACTGCCATAGAAAAATTACTGTAGCCAATTCTCTTGACCTGCTCTGTATTTCCCTGACCTCTTGCATTAGCTACCCTTATGCTGCCCGCAGAACTAATGCCCAAAGACACCATATAAGTTATCGCCGCCATATTTAAGGCAATCTGGTGTGCAGCTTGTTGTACATAACCTAACCATCCAGACATTATCCCTGACACGGCAAACGCACCCGCTTCCATACCATACTGAACGGCACTTGGTATGCCCACTCTGAGTATGTCTTTAATCCTCGATGATTTTAACACAAAGGCCTGCTTAACTTCTTGTAAATACGGTTTATATACCGACTTATAAATAAGTAAAAATATGATAGAAACCAATAGCAGACAGCGGGAAATAAAGGTAGCCAGTCCGGCTCCCATGAGCTCCATTTTCGGGAATCCAAAATGCCCGAAAATAAATGTATAATTTAAAAATCCGTTCACCGGTAAAGAGGCTAAAGACAGATACATTGGCCATTTTGTTTCACCCAGTCCATCGGAAAACTGCTTTAAAACCATAAATAAAATCATGGGCAACATACTCCAGGTCATCCACCTTAAATAAGATGCCGATAAATCTACAACTATGTCATCTTGCCCCATATTATGTAAAAGGTAATGCTGAGAAAACTCAATACCCACAGCTAAAAATAACATCATAAAAAAAGCGACAAATAAACCATTTACAGCAATGACCAAAGGTTTATTTATCTGTCCATTTCCCAATGAATGAGCCACTAAGGGTGAAATGGCCATGGTTAATCCAAAGCCTAAAACCAGCGGAATGGTGAGCAAATTATTTACAAAACTGGCCGCCGCTAACTGGCTGCTATGGATGGCACCTACCATGGCACTATCTATCACTCCAAGGAACATTTGCGATAAATTACCCAATATAATTGGCCATCCCAGATACAATGTCTCCTTTATCTCTTTGCGCATTTTTTCAAATTTGATGCAAAGGTATCATTTTTAAAGCGCTAAATTGACCCGGAAAACGTTTCGGTGAATTATTTAACCTGACTACTTTTCATCCTAAATGATTCCATTCCCTGGATTAAAAATTTTTGTAAATCTTTACCATGACTATTGAAGGATTAACTTGAAACTGCTGAATTATTTGGCTGTCAGCCCATAAATCACCTAACGTCAAGTTTCTTTGATTAAAAATATTTTTAACCTCAAGTACTAGAAAATACTTCTCATTTATCGGAAATTTACCTTCCGCTTTGGCCCAAAACCAAGGCTTATTACCAGTCAATTTCCCCGGCAAGTAATCCACACTAATATTTACACTGCTTTTTTTCCAAATATTCCACTGAAGGTTTCCCGAAGACATAAATTGAGTTAAAACAGATAAGTCTCCTCTGTCCGTTGTTGTTTGCCTGTGATAAATACCCGGAGAAAGCACCACACCCAATTTACCAACCCTAAGTCTTACATCCAGTTTTCCCGATATATGATAAAACACATTTTCTCCTACCCATTGATCCAATCCAAATAAAAAGTTTTGCCTGGAGGCATTTATGTTAAGCCCAAAAGAAGCAGATTGCTGAATGAAATATTTATCGATATTCCATTGGATAATCATTCCTTTCGAAAGCCTAAAGGCATATTTTTCGATCAACCAATCAGGCTCAATACCAGAAATCGTTCTATTCCCCAAATAGGGAGATTTATAGTTCAACGCAAAACTTGCCTGCGATTCCCACTGTTTTTTGTTGTCCGAATAAATCAATCTGTTTTTAAATTGGGTACTCCGCGGAATGATTAACTCGTCCATTCCGGTCTCTCTCTGTAAAATGCCCGTTCTGATTTGCCCCTTGAAAATCTGCCCGGCATCGGGTAAAACAGGGGTAAGTTGCAATACAGACTCAAAGATAAACTTCTTCGATAGCCCAAGTTTATACCTTACATTTCCTTCCAAAAGGAAAGTATTTTTCCTTGTTTCTACAAAAGAACGCAGATATTTAAAGGAAGCAGGCCCTGCACTACCAGAAACAGAGAGAAGGTGCGATTTTTTTATCCATTCCCTTTTCCCTCCAATCCATATTAAATGAGACAATAAATTTACTTTCCGCAATGCCCGTTCTTCCTCATGTAAATAGGCATTAAACTGATTTTGTTGAACATGCGATCCAATCTCCCATTGATATGTTGGCTGTATAAGCAAACCCTGAAGTCTGGAAAAATAATTTGATTGCCCTACATATTGAGTGTTAAAGGTCTGCCTGTTGTCAACCTGCCAATCGTAGGCATCTTGCATTTTCTCAAAATGACTCCACGATTTTACTCTCCAAACCTTTGAATTTTTGGGCTTTAGAATCCAATCTACGTGCAAATCTCCCAATAATCTTTCATTTAATAAGCCCTCTGCTGAAGTTAATGGAGAAAACTCATTGCTACTTAGTGAATCTATTTTGCTCATAGTTAGTAATTCTTTCACCCCATTGAAACGAAAACTTATATTTGATTTCCCGGAAAGATTAATCCTTCCGTCGGAATTCACTTTAAATCTGTTGACATTATCATTCTGTGTCCATTGTTGCCTCCAGGTTCTTTGTGACAAAAGTTGATTGGTAAAGTTACTATTCTGAAAAAAATCTGTTGACAGCAGGCCATCAACCTGCATATTTATAAAACTCTCTTTCCCAAGCTTCCAGTGAGGTCCACCCGCAAAATTGATACTTTTACCCTGGTTAAAACGAGATTGGGAGAGAATTACAGGAAAAAAGGAGGGAAAAACAAACCAACTAAGTAAATTCATTGGCTGGAAAGCACTATTCAAATCATCGAAATAATCAATAATCATTTTTTTTCCTGGCGACAAATCATTAAACGTATTCGCTTCAGCAAAGGAAAGGAACTTTATTTTTTTCTGGATACGATAGCCACTAAATCCCGCCATGCCCATGGGCGCCAAACCAAGGCCAACAAAAGCATCTCCAATCCATTTACCCTTGAACGTATTTTTAACTTCGATATCTAAAACCAACTGATCACTTTGATTTAAAGATTTCAATAAAGGATTTGCTTCAAATTTATTAATGAACCTAAATTCATTTGCCATACCAGCGGGCATTCTCTTTGTAGCTTTCGAATAATCATTTCCCAACAGGTCGTCACCGTCCCAAAGCACCTTACTCACTCTTTTACCTCTGAAATAAAGAAAGCCATCTTCTGCCACCCTGACCCCTGGTAGTTTAGCTAAAAGATCCTCTAAAACCCGCTCCGAACCGTCCTGAAAAAAAACAGGTTTAAAAACAGTGGAATCTCCCCTATCGTAATAAGAAAGTGATTTTTCTTTTATGATAATTTCATCGAGCTGAATAGAAACTCCCTTTAGTTTAATTAACCCCAGAAAAGAAGAGGTAGAAACTAATTCATTTAAAAATAATGTATCTGACTGCCAGCCTATTGCATTAATACAAAGAAAACCATTTACTAAAGGTTCCTGGAAAAAGAGTTGAAAATGCCCCGAAGAGTCTGCCCATCCGTAGGTTAAAAGCTTGTTGTTTCCTACTAGTTTTTGGTACAATTGTACCTGCACAAAAGGAAGTTCGATTAAAGAATCATCTACTATTTTTCCTGATAAAGACTGACCTGACTGGGAGGAAAGAGCAGTACCTATAAAAAGGAAAAGCGATAACAAAACAAACTTATTTTGCATAGCTAAGGCAATTTCCGCTCCCAAAATCTTGGAGCGCCTGATTGTTTCATTTCAACATGAATATTACCAGATCTCTCTAAATTGCGTTTCATTTTATCGGCTATGAACTGGTAGAATTTTTCACCATCTTTATATTGAGCATCAAAAAAAGTAGCGAAAGGAACTTTTCGTGCTTCACAAGAGGGAGCATCTATTCTTACCGAAGTATCAAGAATAACCTGGAAAGAGTAAAATTGGAAAACCACCTCAGATTCCTTATCCTTCGCCTCGAGAATTAAACCTGGTAAACCATTTAACTTCCAGGGACCATTTGGAAAAGGTAATGAAGGGGCATACCAGGATTCATATTCCCGCCCCCTAAAGGAAGTAAATGCCTGCTTACAAGAAAATCCGCCTATAATTTTTTCATTATCGGATATTTCCCATACCAATTTGGGTATCTCTTCCGTAATTTGGAAGGTGTTGCCAATCATTGTTTGTTCAAAGGAATGAAGTAAACCCATGCTCCTGTCCATAAAATACCAACGGTCTGGTTCCGCTGTAACCACCGTTAATTCTTGTCTTTCTTCATTGGCAGAATCAAAACCTGCCGTTCCATGCAGAATAAATAAGGATTTGTTCTGCTTTAATTTTAAGGTTGAGTATCGTGTAAAACCTTCCTCGGTAGATGTCGCAAAACCTTGAGGTTGCGCATATTGAATTTCATAAGACTGGGAGAAGATAAAAAAGGGAAGGATCCACGAAAAGATAGAAAAAGTTAATTTATTCATTATTAACAGATTATAGATCGGGAGGGGCATCTGTATTTTCCATTGAAAATCAAACAGATAGCAATACAAAAACATTAGGGGAAATTTTTGTAAGTTCCCTCCCGATCAAGATGATTATTAAACCACTACTTTAAGGCATCTTTGGCCGAAGTTGCCGCTTCGCGCAAGGCTGTCATAGCCTGATTAAAGGCACCGCGACAGGTTGGAGCCGATACGGAAACTTCCATCATTACAAATCCAATGCTGGCGCGCAGGGTAATACGACAATCATCTAAAGCAGGCGTAGAAAAATGATCTACTGAAACCGTTTCTGTAGTTTTCAATACGGCTTCTTCCAATAAAGTGTTTTTACTGTACCCCTGGAAGGCTGCTGCCATCAACAATAGGGTAAATACAATTTGTTTCATTTGCAATAAATTAAAAAGATGATAAATAACCGGCCCGGTTTGAGACGCAATTACACCTATTTTAATGTGCCTTGCAAGGGGCACTCAATGAAACAACAGCGTTTCCAAAAAAATGATAAAAAATTTTAAGTAAATTAAATAATTGATATTCAATGTTTTAATTGTAATATTATAGGCTTATTAATTTCCTGGAAGATTGGAAAACACCCATTACTGTCCATTCTATTGAAGGCTCCTGATTAATACTTTACCAGATACCCGCGATTCTGACATCCTTTTTAATGTCATAAAACGGATAAGGCATGGCGTGAACATGGGTAGGATTAATAAAAGATTGGTCTTCATTGAAATCAAAAAGCAAAGGTTTTCCAGCATTAGTTCTTAAAAGAAAATCAAATTGCATGGCCGCTGCACCCGATGCCTCCCCATTTTTTGAAATAACAGGGGCTAAAGACATCATTCTGCTATGGGAAGTGATGTAAAAATCGGCCGCCAAAAGTTCCCCTTTTTCATCGGCAATGCCCGACAAAAACCCCCATCCTCTGTGTAACGCATTATATATAATACGCAATAAAGCATGTTTGTCCTTTTCACGCTGCCTCTTATATCCCTGCCCATTCTTTTCGTAAAATGCAGCATACTCCTCCGGTGTGATGCTTTCTGCTGACCTAAAACCATTGGCGATAGACTTATCTAATGCATTTCTAAAAACAGGAGAATATCTGCCAGCCAAATTTTCATAAGACTGCAATAAACTGAGTACGTGATTTGTTTTTTCACTTACCTTAAATCCATGAATATCTGTTGGTTTACATTCTTCACTTACCCGCATATTTATTACGCGATATTCATCAGGCATAGCATCAAAAAAATGCTTCACCCTTTGAGTATTTAGCGCCGCATAACTAAATATCCCTAACTCCCTAATGAAAGAAGGCTGGTGGATTTCCATTTTATGCAAACCAGGCCTGTAAATTAAAGGCATAACCGCCTGGTAATCGTCTTCAATCAAAGCAGTCCACGATTTACCTATGAAATCTAAATACCAAACATATCCAAAAATATTACCATTATAGGCATAATGAACGCAACTATTCCATTTTACCTTATCAATATCTTCTCTTTTAACCCACCTTACCGCCATAAAAAAAATTTAGTTTCAATAATTCCGCTATATTTGAAAATAAAAATACAACTACATGAAAACAATTATATTGAACTCAAACCTCCATTGTGGTCATTGTGTTCGCAGCATAACAGGATTTTTAAATGAAATAACAGAATTAACTTCCTGGGAAGTGGATTTGAAACACCCCGATAAGAGAATAATTGCAAAGGGAAACGATGATTTATCCGCAAAGAAACTTATCGATGCCATTGAAGAAGCCGGATACGAGGCAAAAGAAGCGATGCCTGAAATTTCTTAGAACTGGTGCTTTCGCTTTGTTTGCGAAAAATAGCCACGCCCTAAATAGATAATTGCCAAAAGACTTATTGAGATACTCGTGAAAAACATTTTTGTCGATTTTCTTGTAAGACTCCTTATGCCTGTTTTGTGATGCCTGTGTTTATAGTTTTTTTCATTTTTTTTTGTAACCAAATACATTATAAATATTTATCATATAACAAGCTAAATGATATTTACTTAACATATATTTAAAATTTTTATTGGATAATCAATGATTTATATTAATTTTATACTCTAAATTGCTTGTATTAATCATAAGTAATATAATCAATTCCTTTACATTTTCAGGTTTTTAAGCTTCATTAAGATGAATAAAATAATTACACTCCCCTTAATTCTTTTGTTGTTTTCAACGGTAATTCTTGCTCAGGACAGCATTCCCCCGCTTCCTAAGCCTACTTTAGAAATGACGGTAAAAAGGGATTCTACTAAACAACCTGACCCATGGGAACTGGGATTGGTTTTTGGTGGTGGTTACTACCTTGGCGATTTATTATCTCTGGGCAGTGTCAAACTAAATACTTTCAAGCCTGGTGGCGCTTTATTTCTGCGAAACAATGTGAGCCATCGGTTTTCCTTACGTTTCCAAGCGATGTACACCGGAATTTCGGGAAATGGATCGAATCTAGTGGATTCCTATGAACCCGTTACTTCATTTTCTTTTAAATCAACTATTTTTGAAAGTTCTATTTTATTAGAATGGGATTTCCTGGGTGCTAAAAGATTCCCTTCAAAAGGCGGATTCAAGAAAGTATTTTCACCATATATTTTCGTGGGGGCCGGTGTAGCGTCGAGCTGGACAACCCCCAGGTATCCAAACAATATATCCGGTGCTGCAGCCAATATTACAAAAGATAGTATCCAGGCAGGAAGAACCAATTCCATGGTAACCGTTCCATTTGGTATAGGCGCCAAGGTCGATTTATCAAGGAGACTAATGCTTGCCTTCGAATGGGGTGCGAGACCAACCTTCTCCGATTATATTGACGGCATTAGTTTATCGGCAAATAAGGATAATAAAGACTGGTATAATTTCGGGAATATTCAACTGATTTATCGTTTTCCCTACAAACCGAAACCAGTTAAATCTCCTTCAAAAGATAATGCTAAAAACCCAACTTTTGCCGATAAAGACGGTGACGGTATTCCAGACTCTGCCGATCGTTGCCCCGACGTTGCTGGTATGCTAAGAGGATGTCCCGATGCTGATGACGATGGCGTTTCCGACCTGGAAGATAAATGTCCTAACGAAGCAGGATTAGTTATTTTCGGGGGTTGCCCTGACACAGATGGTGACGGTATTCCCAATGCCGATGACGAATGTCCGGACCAGGCTGGTGTTGCCAGTAATCAAGGTTGTCCATCTGGTACAGAAATAGATCGCGACGGCGACGGTGTACCCAATACTCAAGACGAATGTCCTGATATTCCTGGTAAAGCCACCTTTAAGGGCTGTCCCGACACTGATGGAGATGGCGTTATGGACAAAGAAGACCGCTGCCCTGTTACACCAGGTTCAATGGAAAACAGAGGTTGTCCTGTTATTCGAAGTGAAACAAAGGAAATTTTAAAATTTGTAACCCAAAATGTCCTTTTTTATACCAATAGCGCAAAACTTACTGACGAATCTTATGTCGTGCTAAACAAAGTGCTTGACGTTCTTCAGGATTACCCTGATTATGCCATGTTAATCAGTGGATTTACTGACAATGTAGGAAGTCAGGCAAGCAATCAAGCGCTTTCAGAAAATAGAGCAGCGGCTTGTTTAAACTATTTAGTTGGAAAAGGTATAGATCCGTCCAGATTAGTTTTCAGAGGTTTCGGTGAAGTAGCTCCAATAACAACAAATGATTCAGAGCAGGGTAGAAAATTAAATAGAAGAGTTGAATTTGCTTTGTTCTTAAAATAAATTGAATATAAAAAAAAGGGAAGATGGCCAAACTTATTTGACCATCTTCCCTTTTTTTATAACGAAGGATATAAAGGAAACTGTTTCATATAGGTATGAACATTTTCCTTTACCATGGTTATAACCTTATCATTTTCAGGCTGAGAAAGAATACTATCGATCCATTCTACCACCTGTAAAGCATCATTTTCTTTAAATCCGCGCGAGGTAATAGCTGCTGTTCCGATACGGATGCCAGAAGTAACCATAGGGGAAAGTTTATCAAATGGCACCATGTTTTTATTGACCGTAATGGATGCTTTTCCAAGTACTTCATCGGCTAACTTACCAGATAAACCTTTTTCTGAAAGATCTAACAGCATAAGATGGTTGTCTGTTCCTCCTGAAATTATTTTATACCCTTTTGCTAAAAAAGCATTCGCCATGGCTTGAGAATTAGCGATTACCTGTTTGCCATAATCTTTGAAAGAAGGTTGTAAGGCTTCACCAAATGCAATGGCTTTAGCGGCAATAACGTGTTCCAAAGGTCCGCCTTGCATACCCGGGAAAACACCACTATTTAAAATTTGGGACATTTTAATAACCGTCCCATTTTTCAAAGTTCGTCCCCATGGATTATCCATATTTCGCCCCATCATGATAATACCACCGCGAGGACCTCTCAATGTTTTATGGGTTGTTGAAGTAACGATATGACAATGAGGGAGAGGATTATCAAGAATTCCAGCCGCAATAAGTCCGGCCGGGTGAGCAATGTCAGCTAGAAGTAACGCACCTACTGAATCAGCAATTTCACGAAAACGGCGATAATCCCATTCTCTGGAATACGCCGACGCACCACAAATAATTAGTTTTGGACGAACAGCCTCCGCTTTGGCAGCAACCTTATCCATGTCTATTCTTCCTGTTTCTGCCTCAACCCCATAAAAATGCGGTGTATAAACTTTTCCGGAATAATTTACCGGCGAGCCATGGGAAAGATGCCCTCCGTGGGCCAGATCAAATCCTAAAATGGCATCTCCCGGTTCTAAAACAGATAAAAATACGGCAGCATTAGCCTGAGCACCTGAATGAGGCTGGACATTCGCATATTCAGCACCAAATAGTTCGCAAAGTCTTTCTATCGCTATTTGTTCAATTTCATCGACTACCTCGCAGCCACCATAATATCTCTTACCCGGATAACCTTCCGCATATTTATTTGTCAAACATGACCCAGTAGCTTGAATAACCGCTTCACTGGTGAAATTTTCTGAAGCTATTAATTCAATACCTTCTCTTTGACGATTTAACTCTTTGGAAATCAATGCAAAAACTGGATCTGAATGGTTCATTGTGTAAATTTTGGGAAATTGATTTAAACTAATTTGAGGGCGAAATTACAAAAGAATTATCTTTTTGCCGACATTTTTAATTCTTCCTAAGCTATTTTAACAGAACTACCTGAAACGATTTTTATTTACTACCTTCGTTGCAAATTTATCCAATCATTGGGATGAGCCGATCATTAGACAATATCAAAAAACCTATAAACGAAGCATTGAATGCCTTCGAAGGCCATTTCCGTAAGGCAATGGAAAGTCAGGTACCTTTACTCGACAAAATCACTTTTTATCTGGTAAAAAGAAAAGGAAAACAAGTCAGACCCATGTTTGTTTTCCTGTCCGCTAAAATTTGTGGAGAAATATCAGAAGCTACCTTTCGCGCCGCTTCCATGATCGAGTTGTTACATACCGCTACGTTGGTTCATGATGATGTTGTAGATGATTCCTTTCAACGAAGGAGTTTTTTTTCCATCAATGCGCTCTGGAAAAATAAAATTGCTGTTCTTGTTGGTGACTATCTCCTTTCGCAAGGTATGTTGCTGGCAGTGAAAAATAAAGAGTATCTATTGCTCGAAATTGTTTCTCAGGCCGTAAAATCAATGAGTGAGGGTGAACTGCTTCAAATTGAAAAAGCCAGAAGATTAGATATTGCTGAATCCGTTTATTACGATATTATCAGACAAAAAACGGCTTCTCTCATTGCCTCCGCCTGTAGCGCAGGTGCCGCTTCTGTTACTCCCGATATAGAAAAGGTAGAGCAAATGAGGCTTTTTGGTGAAAATATCGGCATGGCCTTCCAAATTCGGGACGATTTAATGGATTTTGGTGCCGATGATATCGGGAAACCTCTGGGTATTGATATTAAAGAAAAAAAAATGACGCTTCCGCTCATTTATGCACTGGCTCATTGTGACAGGTCCACCAAACGTTCCATTCTTTCTTTAATTCGAAATCATAGTGAAAATCCTGAAAAGGTAAATGAAGTGGTCCATTTTGTTCAACAATCAGGAGGCCTTCAATATGCAGAGATCCAAATGAAGTCTTTTCAAGAAAAAGCTTTCGATATTTTATATACCTTCCCAGTCTCAGACGCACGAAATTCTTTAGAAGATTTGGTGAATTTCGTCACAGAAAGAAAAAAATAAACCCTTATTTTTGACAATAACCTTATTCAAACTTTCTTATGGTTGAAGTAAAATTATTTTCTGGGACTCAATCGAAATATCTGGCAGAAAAAATTGCAGATTATTACGGTCAGGGTATCGGAGATTTAAAAGTCAACAGATTCAGTGACGGAGAAATGCAACCCGTTTACAACGAATCTATTAGGGGTGCTTATGTATTCCTGATCCAATCTACTTTCCAGCCAATGGACAATCTGATGGAACTTCTTCTCATGATTGACGCTGCCAAAAGAGCTTCTGCCGGATATATTTCAGCGGTAATCCCCTATTTTGGCTATGCACGTCAAGACCGAAAAGATAAACCGAGGGTGCCTATTTCAGCAAAATTGATTGCCAATTTACTTCAGGCTGCTGGCGTAGATCGTATTATGACCATGGATTTACACGCGGATCAAATACAAGGATTCTTTGATATCCCTGTTGATCACCTAAGAAGTGAAGCCATATTTTTCTCTTACCTCGAGGAATCAGCCGATTTATCCAATGTAATTTTTGCCAGTCCCGATGTTGGTGGTGTAAAAAGGGCAAGAGCTTATGCCAAGCATTTTGGAAGAGACCTGGTGATTTGTGACAAGTACAGAGAAAAAGCCAATGAGGTTTCCGGCATGACCGTCATCGGAAATGTGGAAGGCAGTGACGTTATACTCGTTGATGACCTCGTCGATACCGCAGGAACTTTATGTAAAGCGGCCGATGCATTGATGCAAGGTGGTGCCAAAAGAGTTCGTGCCATTTGTACACACCCCGTTCTTTCTGGAAATGCCCTGAAAAATATTGAAAAGTCACAATTGGACGAATTACTGGTATGTGATACTATTCCCCTCCAATTCACTTCTCCTAAAATTAAAGTGCTCTCGTCAGCTAAACTATTTTCCAGAGCTATAAGAAATACGCACGAACACCGATCTATTTCTGCCCTTTATGTAGATAAAAAGACAGAAAAATTTTAAAAGTTCCACGTTTTTAATTTTTTAGGTATATTTGCCCTTCATTTTTAAAAAATATTACAATGGAAGTAATTGCAGTAAAAGGCGAAAAAAGAGCAGCCTTAGGAAAGAAAGCTACAAAAGCACTTCGCAATGATGGCCGTATTCCTTGTGTTATCTATGGCACAGGTAATTTAGTTCATTTTTCTGTGAAGCCACTTGATGTCAGAGCTGTCATCTATACCCCTGATTTTCATATTTTGAAAATTGAGGTGGACGGTACGAGCTATAGTGCTATCTTAAAGGATTTTCAGCAAAGTCCCCTAAAAGATAATGTAACGCATATCGATTTTCTTCAGATTGCCGACGGTCATCCCGTTAAATTAGAAATTCCTTTGCGTTGTAAAGGAGCTTCTGTAGGTGTAAAATCAGGTGGAAAATTGATTCAGAAGTTACGCCGTATTAAGATTAAAGCTATGGCGGAAAATATCGTGAATGAACTATTTATCGATATCACTACTATGGATTTAGGTCAATCTCTTAGAGTTCGCGATATTCCAGTGCCAAATGGTATTGAAATTTTAAATAATGGCAGTATTCCAGCCGTTACCATCGAAATTCCAAGAGCGCTTCGTTCTGCTGCAGCTGCTGCGGATAAGGATACTAAGAAGAAGAAATAATTTGTTACCAATCTCAAATAGGTAACATGACTAAAGTTTCTGATTTACGCGTTGCTGCCGTTCAGTCCAATATAATTTGGCAAAATGTCGAGGGTAATTTAGCTTATCTCAGTAAACTTTTATCTCCTCTTTCCGGAAGTACAGATATCATTGTACTTCCGGAAATGTTTTCTACAGGGTTCACTATGAGTCCTTCTGTCGTCACTCCCGACGAACAAGAAATCACCATACTTTGGATGAAAAATATGGCGGCTGATTTCTCCTCAGCTATCTGTGGCAGCATTGTTTTCAGTGAAAAAGAAAAGTATTATAACCGGTTTATCTGGGTAGATGAAAATGGTAATTACTCTTTCTACGATAAACAACATTTGTTTTCTTTTGCCGGCGAACACCTTCATTACACACCTGGTAATGAAAAATTAGTCATTCAATACAAAGGATGGCGCATTCTACCACAGATTTGTTACGATCTTCGGTTCTCAGAATCTTCTATGAATGTACTTGGGCATTACGATATTTTATTATACGTTGCAAACTTCCCATCGGCGAGACAATATGCATGGGATCACCTGTTAATTGCCCGTGCCATTGAAAACCAATCTTATACCATTGGAGTAAATCGAGTGGGTATAGACGGGAATAATCATGAATATGGTGGAGGTACAGTTATTTTATCTTATAATGGAACACCTCTTTCAACAGCGGGCAAGGAAGAGCAAATCATAACCTATTCATTGCGTTTTGATGATCAAATGGCGTTCCGCACACAATTTCCTTTCCTCAACGACATAAAGGTTTTTGGTTAGACGAAGGAATTTGTTATCTTTGCCTTTTCGGAACTTTTTTATGAGAAATCTTTTACTTTTTACGCTTTTTTTGTCATCACTTACCAGGCTAAATGCTGGCCTGGCAGCTGATTCAGTATCGATTTCCAGAGATAGTATCGTTTTATTTGCTAAAAACTACCTTGGATTACCCTATCGTTATGCCAGTAGAAGCCCTGCAAGAGGAGGGTTCGATTGCTCTGGGTTCACGATGTTTGTTTTTAAAAAATTCGGCATACATCTTTCTCCTTCTTCTTCCGCTCAATCTTTACAAGGCGACAAAATACTTTTAAAAAATGCCATTCCCGGTGATTTAGTATTTTTTCGCAGAACAAAACGGGGAAGAGTTTTTCACGTTGCTTTAGTTAGTAAGGTAGCAAAAGACTCCATTTTTATCATCCATAGCACCACACATGGCGGATTAAGAATAGATAATTTAGCCACTTCCCATTATTGGAGGTTAAAATATAAATCAGTTAGAAATGTTCTGCCAGGTGCCAGGAATTATACTGCACCAGTGGATAGTATTTTACAGGAACCGATATTGACGGCCGATCTTATTGCTGGAACAGAAGATCCACCTATACAAGATCGTCAGCCTTTTGAAAAAATAAATTTACTTCCTACTTTAGCTATAATGCCTAAGTGGAAGCCCACGGTACTAACCAACCAATGAAACCAACGAGTTATTGAAACCGCCTGATGAAGGTAATTTGAGTATTTTAAATTTTACGCATGAAAAATCTAATCTTGTTCGGTCCTCCAGGCTCAGGAAAAGGGACCCAGGCGGCTAAGTTGGTCGAAAAATATGGCTTATTACATATTTCTACGGGAGATTTGTTTAGAAGCGAAATGAGTCAGGATACCCCTCTAGGTATTGAGGCAAAAAATTATATCGCTAAAGGTCAATTGGTTCCCGATGAGGTAACCATTGGCATGTTGCGAAATCGTGTCATTTCAAATCCAGATGTTCCAGGCTATATTTTCGACGGTTTTCCAAGAAATATAGCTCAATGTGAGGCTTTGGACGAACTTCTTTCCTCTTTAAATCAAGATATTCACCGCCTGCTAATGCTTGAAGTGGCCGACCAGGAAATCATAACACGTATTTTATCTCGGGGGCAATCTTCAGGCAGATCAGACGACAATGATCCTGCTATTATTCAACACAGAATAGACGTTTATAAGTCGGAAACTATGCCTGTATTTGGGTATTACGCCGAAAAAGGAAAAGCTTTTAAAATGGACGGAATTGGTACCATTCAACATATATTCGAAGCGTTGTGTCGCTCTTTTGACGAAACAACCTAATTTTTTTATACAAAACCTCTATGGCTGAGCAAAATTTTGTTGATTTCGTGCGTGTTTGTTGTCGCTCCGGTTCTGGTGGTGGTGGTGCAGTACATTTTTATAGAGATAAATTGAATGCCAAAGGCGGTCCCGATGGTGGTGATGGTGGAAGAGGAGGACATATTATTCTGGAAGGAAATAGAAATGTCTGGACGCTACTTTCTCTGAAATATCGGAAACATGTTATTGCTGATAATGGCGGAAATGGGGGTGATAAAAATGCGCATGGCGCCAATGGAAAGGATGTTATTTTGCAGGTTCCCCTGGGTACTGTAGTAAAAAATGCAGAAACAAATGAAATCGAAGCAGAAATTACTCGTCATGGTGAAAAGAGAATTGTCACACCTGGTGGAAGAGGCGGTTTAGGTAATTACCATTTTCGCAATCCCGTAAATCAATCGCCTCGTTATGCTCAGCCTGGTGAAGCTGGCCTGGAAGAATGGAAAATACTTGAACTAAAAGTTTTGGCCGATGTCGGTCTGGTTGGATTCCCGAATGCCGGTAAATCTACCCTGCTTGCCGCTATATCTGCTGCAAAACCAAAAATTGCAGATTATCCCTTTACTACCCTCGTACCAAATCTTGGTATCGTTTCCTACCGCGATAATCATTCCTTTGTAATGGCTGATATTCCTGGAATTATCGAAGATGCTCACTTAGGTAAAGGATTGGGTGTAAGGTTCTTACGCCATATCGAAAGAAATGCCTCGTTACTTTTTATGGTTCCTGCCGATGCAGAAAATATTGCTACCCAGTACCATATTCTACTAAATGAACTAGCCAAATACAATATAGAATTATTGGATAAACCCCGATTATTAGCCATAACTAAATCGGACCTTTTAGACGAGGAGTTGATCTCTCTCATCAAAGAAGAATTACCTGAAAATGTTACCGTCGTTTTTATTTCAGCAGTATCAGGTTATGGTATCGATAAACTCAAAGATCTTATCTGGAGTCAAATCAGTTCTTCCATCAGAGACCAGAAAGCGCAGCCTATGGAACTTGAAAAACAAGTGCTTGTCGTTCCTCATAGAGAATTTAAACCCAATAAGAATAATAGACAAGCTTCTGGTCATAACGAAAATGACTTTATTGTATTGAATGAATTTGATGATTCCGGTTTCCCAGATCCAAAGAATTTTGAGCATTGGGAAGAGGAAGAATCTGAAATTATAGAAGAAAAACCTATCGATTAACTCCCTTATCCCCCTATTTTAACCATGGCATCACCTAAAACTGAATGGGCTCTCGCAGAATTGTTTGAATCCTGGGCCGGTGTGCCTCCTGATCTTATTTTACCCCTGGCCCCTTCCGGTTCAGATAGAATTTATTACCGGTTACAAAAAAATGATAAGGTCGCTATTGGCACCTATAGTCCTCATGCCAAAGAAAGTTTAGCTTTCTTAAATTTTAGTAAGCATTTTCACGAAAGAAAATTACCAGTTCCAGCCATTTATGCCGAAAATTTAGACGCTAAAGTTTATCTACAGGAAGATTTAGGTTCCACTACCCTGTACAGCTTCCTCCTTCAAAATCAACTTCAGTTTCCTGATTCTTTGGTTCAGTTGTACAAAAAGGTAGTAGAAAAATTAGCGCATTTACAGATTAATGGAAGTAAAGAGCTTCAATATACCTATTGTTTTCCAAAGGAATCCTTTGACAGAGAATCAATGTTCTGGGATTTTAACTATTTCAAATACCATTTTCTTTTACCCAGCCAGGTTGGCTTCGATGAAGTTGCTTTGGAGAAAGATTTTCACCAGTTAGCCGATTTTTTGCTTCAAGCCGATAATGAATATTTTATGTTCCGTGATTTTCAGTCAAGAAATATTTTAATCCGAAATGGAAATCCTTATTTCATTGATTATCAAGGAGGAAGAAAAGGAGCCTTACAGTATGACCTGGCCTCCCTTTTGTACCAGGCTAAGGCAAATATTCCCAACGATATCAGAGAATCTCTTATTCAACATTACTTAGATACCGCTTCTCAGTTAACCGATATAGACCGAGATTCCTTCCTTTCTTATTTCTATGGTTACGTTTTAATGCGAAA
>JANQZX010000155.1:43593-48215 GCA_030728245.1 Saprospiraceae bacterium
AACAGTTTTAGCTACCATAAAAGGCAAATACCCGTGGAAAGCTCAGGAAATGGAGGCGGATTTGTTTTCGATTGCCGATTTTTACATAACCCTGGCCGTTATGAACCTTACAAGAAATTATCTGGAAAGGATGAATCCGTTATTAATTTCTTGAAGCATTTCAGTGATATGGAGCCATTCCTCAACAACGTTTATAGAATGGTTGACGCTGCAGTGGAAAATTATCTGGAAAGGAGCTTTACCCATTTGGAGATAAATTTTGGCTGCACCGGCGGGCAACATCGTTCCGTCTATGCTGCCGATCAATTAACCGCCCACCTGAAAGATAAATATGGTATTGATGTAACGCTTAACCATTTAGAACAGGCTAACTGGTCCAAAGAGAATTAACAACCTATTTCAATACCTATCCATTTTCCAAAATAATTTCGAATAAATATTGAATTGGCTCAACTTCAGTGTATTGCCTGTCAATAAAAAAGTGGCAAAGGCACTGAAAATCTACATATTTCTCGTTTACCAGCGTACTACTAAGTATTATATTTCCAAATTGTTGCTGCTTCTTTTCCGCTTCATCCAACTTGAAGGGAGGTTTCAAATAGTATCTCTCAATAGTTTCCAATCCATTGGATGTTTCAAAGATTCGTATGTCGGCCAACTGCTTTTGATAACCGATAGACTGAATTTGATCCCTAAAAAACTCCATAAAAAATTGGGCCTCCAACAGCGTGTCAGCATCGGTAAACTTCCAATGAATACCTACGCTACTTTGATTTATTAAAAATCGAAGAGATTTATCAACTTCTTTGGGTAAAGATTTATAAAGTTCAAATTGATTCATCAGCCAGGAACATTTATCCTTGCAAGCTGAGCTATCAAACCACTCTCTGTAGGCCATTAAAAAGGAGTCATCTCTTTCAATGACAGTATGATTCACTAATTTTTTCAATCCTTCTGGTTATGATATGAAACATGATGGCGTAACAATCCATTCAACCTCAATGTTGCCTCCATTCTTAAAATAGCTTATAAATTGTATATTTGCCTTTTCAAAAGAAATAAAATATGAGCGACCAAACGCCTGAACTACCCGAAAATTCAGAGGCTCCTGATGAAATCATCAGTCTTCAAGGTATGTATCAGGATTATTTTCTTGATTATGCGTCTTATGTGATTCTTGAGCGAGCGGTGCCCGCTGTGTTGGATGGTTTAAAACCCGTTCAACGAAGAATTTTGCATGCCATGAAAGAAATGGATGACGGCAGGTATAATAAGGTAGCCAATATTATTGGCCAAACCATGCAATATCACCCTCACGGAGATGCTGCCATTGGAGACGCCTTAGTGAACATGGGGCAAAAGGAACTGCTCATAGATACTCAAGGAAATTGGGGGAATATCCTTACGGGAGACGGGGCTGCTGCCTCCCGATATATTGAGGCAAGACCCACTAAATTCGCCCTGGAAATAGCATTTAATCCGCAAACTACCGAATGGCAACTTTCTTACGACGGTAGAAAAAGAGAGCCTATTCATCTTCCTGTAAAATTTCCTCTTCTTTTGGCTCAAGGGGCAGAAGGAATTGCCGTCGGTCTTTCCACAAAAATTCTACCTCATAATTTTATAGAAATCATTGAAGCGGCTATCAAAAGATTGAAAAACGAGGAAGTATTTATTTATCCTGATTTTCAAACGGGTGGTTTCATTGACATAACTGATTATCAACAAGGTAAAAGAGGCAGTAGGGTAAAAGTTCGCGCTAAAATTGAAAAAACAGATAAGAACGTCATCATTGTTCGGGAATTACCCTTCGGCGTTACTACCTCTACGCTCATTGAAAGCATTATAAAAGCAAGCGATAAGGGAAAAATTAAAATAAAGCAAGTCGTTGATAATACGGCAGAAAATGTAGAAATTGTCATCGATTTAGCCCCCGGCGTTTCTCCGGACGTAACTATTGACGCACTGTATGCATTTACCGATTGTGAGATTTCTATTGCGCCAAATGCATGTATTATTCAAAATGAAAAACCGCGTTTCCTCTCGGTCCAGGATTTACTGGACATTGCTGTAGATCATACCAAAGCACTCCTTAAGTTAGAACTTGAAATAAAGGAAAAAGAATTACTTGAAAAATGGCATCATGCCAGTCTGGAAAAAGTTTTTATTGAAAATAGAATTTATCACGATATTGAGGAGTGTGAAACCTGGGAAGCTGTTTTGGAAACCATTGCTATAGGATTAAAAAAATACGTGGTAGAACCTCATGAAATAATTGAACAGTCAGACCATCGACTTAGATTGCTAAGGTCTATTACACAAGATGATATTGCCCGTTTGACCGAAATTAAGATTAAAAGAATATCAAAATATAACACTTTTCAAGCAGATCAATTTATTGCACAACTTGAAAAAGATTTGGAAAGGGTACGCTTTGATCTGGCGCATTTAATAGATTATACCATAAACTATTATTCAAACTTATTAGACAAATACGGAAAAGGCAGGGAACGAAAAACAAAAATTATCACTTTCGATGCCATCGCGGCTACAGAGGTCGTAGCAAATAACGCAAAACTATATGCGAATAAAACCGATGGCTTTGTTGGTTTTGGTCTTAAGAAAGATGAATTTATCAGTGATTGTTCCGATATTGATGACATCATTGTATTTAGAAATGATGGTTATTTCCTGGTTACCCGTATTGCGG
Source organism: Saprospiraceae bacterium (assembly GCA_030728245.1). Taxonomy (GTDB): domain Bacteria; phylum Bacteroidota; class Bacteroidia; order Chitinophagales; family Saprospiraceae; genus BJGN01. The sequence goes on from JANQZX010000155.1 coordinate 46,304, forward strand.
AAAAAACCTTTGTTGGTAAGGACATCATCCATGTGGCCGTTTGGAAGAAAAATGACGAACGAACTACTTATAATGCTGTTTATACAGATGGAGCAAGTGCAAAATCTTTCGTAAAACGATTCAATGTTACAGCTATTACAAGAGATAAGGAATACCCAATTACCCAGGAAACAAAAGGTAGCAAACTTCATTATTTCTCTGTAAATCCTAATGGTGAAGCAGAGGTAATTCAGGTTCAGCTCAGTCTGGGATGTAAAGCAAAAATTAAAATGTTTGAATTTAATTTTGCAGAATTAGCCATAAAAGGACGGTCCTCCCAGGGAAATATGCTAACGAAATATCCCTTGCGGAATATCAAGTTAAAGGCAGCGGGAAGATCGACTATCGGTGCATTAAAGATCTGGCTCGATGAGGTTTCAGGAAGACTGAATACAGAAAATAGAGGTCGATTCCTCGGTGAATTCGATACGGGTGATGAGCTATTGATCCTTTACAAAAATGGGAGCTATATTACTACCCCACTTGATATTACCAAAAGATTTCAGTCCGATGATTTTCTATATATCGGCCAATGTAACCGAGCGGATGATACCATTACGGCCGTGCATTATGACGGGCATAAAGGGTGGACTATGGTGAAAAGGTTCCACATAGAAACGACACAAGCTGATCAACGATTCAGTTATCTGACGGATCATCCCGAATCTCAACTGCTCTTTTTAAGTGTTGAACCCTCCCCAAGAATTAAATTTCAAATAAAAGTGGGGAATAAAAAATCAGAGGGAGAAGCGTTGTTAACTGACATTGTCGATATTAAAGGGTGGAAAGCTGTCGGAAATCGCTTAAGCGACAAAAAAATAAGCGATATTGAAATTATCGAACCACTTGATACAGAAGAACCGCCTATTGTGGAAGAGGGACAACAAACTCTTTTTTAGAGGGAAGCCTCAATTATTAAGGTAATATGATAAATCTTAGTATTTTTGATAAAATAAACCTTTTTTATGAAGACGCACTTGAAGGTATTAACACCGCATGCCATTTGTTTAAGTATTTTAATACTCGTAAACTTAATTTATTTTCTACCCCAATTTCAGGGAAAGGAAATAACTCAGGGAGATATTGTATCTTATAACGGTGCTTCTGTTGAGATTAGTAATTATGCCAGTGAAAAAGGAGAACCTCTTTTTTGGACAAATGCTATGTTTGGAGGAATGCCCACCTACATGATTGGTATTAGTCTGAATAGTTTTTATCTGGACTGGGTGTCAAGTTACTTACAACTAAAGTTCAGTTATCCCATGGGCGTATTTTTAGCTCAAATGATAGCTTTTTATATCCTGATGACCGTCATGGGAATAAGTCCCTATCTTTCTGTTATTGGAGCCATTGCCTTTGGATTTACTACGAATAATTTTGTTTTATTCGATGCAGGTCATAATTCTAAATTAGGTACTATCGTTTTCAATCCTCTGGTACTTGCCGGTTTATTCCTACTTTACACCAAAAGAAAATATTTATTAGGGGGCATACTTTTTTCTGTTGCTACTGCCAGCACTTTATATGCAAACCACCCACAAATGACTTATTACTTTATAATATCTTGTGTCATTTTAGCTGCATTCTGGCTAGTTCAAAGTATTAAGGAAAAGGACTTCAATCATTTGGCTAAAACTGCTTTTTCAGTAGCCATTGGTGCTGCTTTAGCATTAGCTGCCTCCTCGGCCAATGTTTTCATAGCATTGGACTATTCTAAAGATACCTTAAGAGGAGAACCCATCTTAAAAAATGAAAGCGCTGGACCAATCCAAGCAACCGGTGCAGCTTCAGTTGAAAATCCAACCGATGGATTAACCTGGGAATACGCCATGCAGTGGAGTAATAATTTCCAAGATGTTTTATCTATGCTTAT
>JANQZX010000155.1:48315-55418 GCA_030728245.1 Saprospiraceae bacterium
TGCTACAAAGCTTGTTTTTTGATTATTTACCTCTTTATAATAAATTCAGAGCACCAAGTTCTATTTTGACTATAACCCCTTTATTCCTTCCTATTCTTGGTATCTTAGGATTAAATGGCATCATTTATAGGAAATATAGTACTGAATTAATATTAAAATCGCTGAAAAACGCATTTTTTATTACTGGCGGAATTCTCTTGTTTTTTCTTCTGTTTGGTACCAGCTTTTTTGGTTTTCAAGGAGCAAGTGACGGTCAACTTCAACCACAATTACTGACTACCCTTATACAAGATCGTAAAGCATTTTTCAGAGCCGATGCGATAAGATCACTTCTAATTGTTATTGGTATAGCTTCCATCATTTATGCTTTCATAAAAAATTGGTTTAATCCATCGGTAGCCATTCTTTCTATTGGATTAGTTGTTCTATTTGATGTTTGGGGCATTGGTGCCCGTTACCTAAGCAAAGATAAGTTCCAACCTTCTTCTCAGGTAAACACTCCACTATTGGAAAGACCTGTGGACCAACAGATTAAACAAAATGAAAAAAGTAGAGGCGATTACAGGGTTTTGGATCTCTCCGTAAATGTATTTAACAATTCTACTACCAGCTACCACCATAACACCATTGGTGGCTATCATGCAGCTAAATTGATGAGATACAATGATATCATTGAAAAGCAAATAAGCAACAATAATCAGAATGTGATTAATATGCTTAATGCAAAATATATCATTAAACAAGATCAAACTGTTTCTCAAAATCCTTTGGCTTGTGGAACCGCCTGGTTTGTAGATACCCTTCTCAAAGTAAATACACCGAACGAAGAAATGGCTGCTCTGAACAATTTTAATCCACAGGAAGTCGCCATTATTTTAGATAATGAGTTCAATGGCTATGCAGGAAATTTTGATCCTCAAAAAGGAGGAGAAATAACGCTCACGCAGTATGATCCTCAAAATTTAATCTATTCATATAATGCAACTTCCCCTCAATTTGCTGTGTTTTCTGAAATCTGGTACGGTCCCGATAAAGGTTGGCAAGCATTTATAGACGACAAGCCGGTAGATCACGTAAGAGTAAATTACCTGCTCAGAGGCCTAAAAGTTCCTGAGGGAAAACATACGATTGCCTTCCGTTTCAAACCAGTAAAAATTCAGCAGTATATAACTATTTCCAAAGCGGCATCAGGATTATTGATGGTTGCACTTCTCGGTATGATTGGATGGATGGGATTTAATTTTTACAAAAACCCGGGGGAACCAAATCCTTTCCCCAATGCTCCAGTCCAACCTAAAGCACCCGTAACCAGAGATTCAAAACCTACACCGAAACCTTCTGCACCCCAGCAGAAAAAAGCTGGAAAGAAAATTTAATGAGCTTGAATAAGACTGAAATGATTACTGCCTTTGCACCGGGAAGAATAAATTTAATTGGGGAACATACCGATTATAACAATGGATTTGTTCTTCCCGCTGCCATAAAGCAAAAAATAACCTTTTCGGTTACCCCGAGTTCATCAGAAAGTTCAGGCACTATCACTGCCCTTGATTTGGGTGAAACCATTTCATTTGACTTAAATCATTTAGCACCTATTCCTAATTCCTGGTCAAATTATGTGTTGGGGCTTTGTCATGAAATCATAAAATCAGGGTCGAAGTTGACTGGTTTCGACGGTTCTTTTGGCGGCGATATTCCCATTGGTGCTGGACTAAGTTCTTCCGCAGCACTCCTTTGTAGTGCGGCTACAGCGCTGGATAAATGCTTCAATTTAAATAAGTCAAAGGAGGAATGGATGTACCTGACGCAAAAAGCAGAACACCATTTTGTTGGAACTAATTGTGGCTTAATGGATATGTTTGCCAGTTTACACGGTAAGGAAAATCATCTGATGCTCTTCGATTGTCAGCATATCACTTTTCAATATGTTCCTTTTGACCTTAAAAACTTTCATTTAATTTTGTTAAACACCCAGGTAAGTCATCAATTAGCTTCTTCTGAATACAATACCCGACGAAAAGAATGTGAGGAGGTGGTAACTATTATGAGCAATAATGGCACGGATGTTTCTTCCTTAAGAGATGTTTCGATAGAGCTGCTCAATGAAAACAGAAAAAGCCTTTCGGATACTATCTTCAAAAGGGCTAAATATGTTATTGAGGAAAATACGAGAGTGCTTAAAGCTGTACATAATCTAGAAAATGGTGATATTAAATCCTTGGGAGAATTACTCTATGAAACCCATTACGGTCTTAAAAATGACTATGAGGTCAGCTGCCAGGAACTGGATTTTTTAGTGTCTTTTACCGAAAATATGCCCGAAGTGGCCGGTGCCAGAATGATGGGAGGTGGTTTTGGCGGCTGTACCCTGAATCTGGTGGAAAAAGATGCTTCCACCGCCTTTCTCTCCAAAATGAAAGAAGCTTATTTTAATGCCTTTGGCATAGAACTCCCTCATTATTTCGTTGAACCTTCAGACGGCGCTACCTTATTGTCGTAAATAGTCATATTTTTACTATATTTGCCGCCGTATTTTAGCATAAAAAAGGCAAATAGTTCCCTTATGAAAGTATCTTTTAATTGGTTAAAACAGTACTTAGATATCCCTTTAAGTGCCATAGAAACAGCAGATTTACTTACGGACATTGGGCTCGAAGTAGAAGGAATGGAAGAAGTGGAATCTATTCAGGGTGGCTTAAAAGGCGTGGTCGTTGGCGAGGTGCTTACCTGTGATAAACACCCCAATGCAGATAAATTATCACTGACAACGGTTAATATTGGAGGTGAAGTTCCTCTTTCTATAGTTTGTGGTGCTCCGAATGTTGCTGCCGGTCAAAAAGTATTGGTAGCTAAAGTTGGAACTACGCTCTATCCAACTGAAGGTGAGCCCATTACCCTTAAACAAAGTAAAATCAGAGGTGAACTTTCTCAAGGCATGATTTGTGCCGAAGATGAGCTTGGCCTTGGTCATGACCATAATGGTATATTGGTTTTACCTGCTGATACACCCATAGGTCTGGAAGCAGCTAACTATTTTGATTTAGCTTCTGACACTGTTTTTGAAGTGAATCTTACACCTAACAGGTCAGATGCAACCTGTCATTTAGGGGTTGCCAGAGATTTATATGCGGGATTAACAGTACATCATAACTATCATGGTCAACTAAAATGGCCTTCTGTAGAAAACTTCAAATCTACCCTTTCCGTTAAACCCATGGAGGTTTCTATCGCCGATAGCGATTTTTGCCCACGGTATTCAGGTATCATTTTAAAAAATATAAAAGTAGCTGAATCTCCTGAATGGTTGAAACTAAAGTTGAAAGCCGTCGGTGTAAGGCCCATTAATAATGTGGTAGATGTAACGAATTATGTCTTACACGAACTTGGTCAACCCCTCCACGCATTCGATTTAAAAGCTATTCCTTCAGGAAAAATTACTGTTCGTACCTTACCCGAAGGCACGAAAATGTTAACCTTAGACTCGCAGGAAAGAAAATTAACGGGTGAGGAATTAATCATTTGTGGTGGCGATGATTACCCAATGTGTATTGCCGGCGTATTTGGTGGCTTACATTCCGGAGTGCAAGCTGATACTACGGATATTTTTCTGGAGTCTGCTCATTTTCAAGCTAAATCGATTCGTCGAACTAGTATGAAGCATAATTTGAGAACGGATGCTGCGAAAGTTTATGAAAAAGGTAGCGATCCGGAAATAACGGTCTTTGCACTTAAAAGAGCTGCCTTGCTACTCCAGGAACTGGCGAATGCTGACATTGCATCCGAAATAACCGATATTTACATTCATCCTACCCCTCCAGTAAAAATAGACCTTTCATTCGATTACGTCAGAGAATTGACTGGCGCACCCATTACCAATGAGGAAATCATCCATATTTTAAGCCTGTTGGACATGGCACCCATTTTCCAAAATGATGAAATGTGCACCGTTAATGTTCCAAAAAATAAATCGGACGTATTAAGGCCAGCCGATTTAGTAGAAGAAATATTAAGGATTTACGGTTTCAACAGGGTCCCATTTTCCGATGCCATGCGGACTACCTTAAGTTCGGCACCAAAACCCGATAGAAATCAAATCAATAGTTTCATATCAGAACTTTTAACAGGCTTAGGATGTAGTGAAATGATGGCCGTTTCTTTGTCCCAATCAGCTTACTACAAAACAAATAGCTGGAATATCAAAGAAGAAGAACTCGTTTTTATTCATAATACTTCGCATGCTTTGCTCGATATTATGCGACCTGAGATGGCGATGAGCGGTCTTGAAGTTATTTTACATAACCAAAACAGGCAGCAAAATAATGTTAAACTTTTTGAATGGGGCAAATCCTATATCCAGACACCAGAAAGTATAAAAGAGACCAGTCATTTAACTTTATTTCTCTCGGGAGACCAACATACTGAAAACTGGAACCACACCGGGCAAGGAAAATCAAATTTTTATAGCCTTAAAGGCATTGTTTTTTCCGTACTCGCTAAACTTGGTATTCAAGGTTTGGAAGAAGAGGTTTTTCAAAATGAAGCACCTTTCGAATATGGAATTCATTTAAAACAAGGCAGTAAAATATACGTCACTTTTGGCAAATTAAGTTCAAAACTTACTCAATCTTTCAGTTTGAGAGAAGAAATATTTTATGCCCAGTTTTATTGGGATATTTGTTTGCAAAAAACGGTTAATCAAAAAATTAAGTTTAAGGAAATAAGTCGATTCCCAAGTATTCGGAGAGATTTAGCTTTAATAGTTGATAATTCAATTAAATTTTCCGATATTGTGAGCATTGCTAAAAAATTAGGCAAAAAACAGATCGTTCAGATAAATCTGTTTGATGTTTATGAAAATGAAAAACAACTTGGCAAAGGAAAACGTTCCTATGCAGTAAGTTTTACCTTCGAAAACTTGGAGAAAACACTTCAAGATAAAGAAGTAGATACTATTATTGAAAATTTATTAACTGCCTATCAATCTGAATTAGGCGCTTATTTACGAAAATAACCAGGTTAAATAGCGCTTTTAGAGGTTGGAGCAAAAAGTTGAGGTGTCTGAAAAACACCCCGGAATTACTGTCCACTGTGGAAATAAATATATACCAGCTGTCGCCAAATATCGATAGCTCTTTAGGTTTTACTTTTTTTATATCGAGCTCGCTGGAATCATTTTCTGCTTGTGCCTGCCAGCCCTATCTCGAATTATTTCCACAAATAAAATAGTAGTTTTGGTAAATCAAAATATTCAGATATTATGTCTGGATGTTTTTTTGTTCATTATTAAAGAATTTTACCATTATGAATGACATTGGAACAGGAATAATATTTGCATTAGTTGGCGCTATAATAGGTTTTTTTGGGGCTAGATTTTTGCTGAATATTCAGAGAAAAAACAAAACAAATGAATTAAATGCACAAGTTGACCTTGAGGTTAAAGAGGCCAGACTGAATGCAAAACGAATTATCGATGAGGCTGAGCTGAAAGCTGAAAAACTTTTAGACCAGTCAGAGGTCAAAAATGAACGCATAAAACAGCGTAAAATTCAAGAAGCTAAAGACAATTTCAATTCCTTGAAAAGTCAGTTTGAAAGTCACAAGGCGACTCAAATGATAGAACTGAAGGAAAGAGAAATTGAGATTAAAGCCCTTGAAGGCAATTTCAAACAGGTTGAGGAGAGATTAGATACAAAGGCAAAAAATATTGAGGTTCTAAAAGCTGAAATTGAACAAAAGGACGCCGATCTTGCTATCATTAGAGAAAATCTGGAAAAGCAATTAAAGATTATTTCAAAAAAGAAAGAAGAGCTGGATGCTGCTAATGAAATCAGAATTAAGGAATTAGAAAAAATATCCCTTATGACTGAACAAGAAGCTAAAGATATGCTTCTTGAGGCCGTTAAAGCAAAGGTTGAAAATGAATCTATGGTTATCATCAAAGATTCTATTGAAAGAGCTAAGTTGAACGCAGGAAAAGAGGCAAAGAAAATTGTCGTCCAGACCATTCAGCGTATGTGTGCTGAATATACTATTGAAAATACTGTTTCTGTCTTCAATCTTGAATCTGATGATCTCAAAGGTCAAATTATTGGTAGGGAAGGAAGGAATATTCGTGCGTTGGAAGCCGCTACCGGGGCAGAATTTGTCGTAGATGATACGCCGGAAGCTATCGTTATTTCTAGTTTTGATCCTATTCGCCGCGAAGTTGCCAGACTTTCATTGAAAAAATTAGTGGCCGACGGTAGAATTCACCCTGCCAGAATTGAAGAAGTGGTGGCTAAAACCAGAAAGCAACTCGATGAGCAAATCGTGGAGATTGGAGAACGTACCGTTATTGAACTCGATATACATGGCCTCGATCCATACTTGATAAAACAAGTGGGTAGAATGCGTTTCCGTTCTTCTTATGGTCAAAACCTATTGAAACACTCCATCGAAACAGCCCACCTTTGTGCTATCATGGCCTCTGAACTTGGATTTAATCCGAGTCAGGTGAAAATGGCCAAAAGAGCCGGTCTATTACACGATATAGGAAAAGTAGCCGAGGAGGAAAGTGAACTTTCACACGCTATTCTTGGCATGAAAATATGCGAAAAGTATAAGGAACATGCCGTTATTTGTAATGCTGTAGGTGCTCACCACGATGAAGTGGAAATGAATAATATCATTTCTCCACTAGTCCAGGCTTGTGACGCCATTTCCGGTGCCAGACCAGGCGCCAGAAGAGAAATCTTAGAAAGCTATCTGAAAAGAATTGGTGAATTAGAAGAATTGGCCATGTCTCATGAAGGAGTGCAAAAAGCTTATGCCATGCAGGCAGGTCGTGAACTCCGCGTTATCGTTGAAAGTGATAAGGTAAGCGATAGTAATGCTGAAGATTTAGCCTTCGCTATTTCTCAAAAAATACAGGACGATATGCAATATCCAGGGCAGATAAAAGTTACGGTTATCCGCGAAAAACGAGCCGTCTCTTACGCAAGGTAAGAATCGTTCCTCAAATAGTATATTTTTAAAAGGGTGGCTGCGAAGTCACCCTTTTATTTTTAAAAAAAATACGCTTTGTAAACTGTCCTTAAATAATTGTGCATAATTAGGTTTTCTAA
>JANQZX010000156.1:0-9524 GCA_030728245.1 Saprospiraceae bacterium
CTGCCTTTGATGGAGCGGATGATGCTATCCGTTATTGCCGCGATTTAGGTATTATTAGCACGGGTAATCCCATCCAGTTTGCGAATCCGATATACAGAGAAATTATAACCCGCATATTGACCATCGGCTTTTCAGTTAGTATTAATCAGGATATCGCACAAACGAGTTGGTACTTGAATAACGATGGTTCGCTGAATATGGACAAATTACTGGACGCATTCACAGATTTTTATCGATGGAATTCAGAATCATGGATTGACAGATATAAATATAAAGAAGCTGGACATCAATTATTTCTAATGGCTTTTTTGCAACGGATTATCAATGGGGGAGGACGCATCGAACGAGAAATGGCCACGGGGAATGGACGAACAGATTTGGTTGTTTTTTGGAAAACACAGGTCATAACCATTGAGATAAAAATGCATCACGACGCTCGTTCTGAACCACATGGCATTCAACAATTAGCCCGTTACCTGGATAGATTAGGGCAAAAAACAGGATACATGGTATTTCTCGAGAAGAAAAGCGCGTTGGAATTATCCTGGGAAGATCGGATCCGTCGGAAAGTACATATAGTTAACAACAAGGAGATTATTATATATGCCATGTAGGGGCATTCCTCGCATTTTCCCTTTCATAATAAAGATGCATTTTCCTAATTAGGGTAAAATAATGACATTCGTTGTAGGAGGCTGTCTAAAAAGCCCATCTGGATTAAAAAAGAATCCCTGATACAAAAGTGTCGGGGATTTTTGTTTGTTCCTTGAAGATTTTTATCTTAGAGGTGCAACACATACAACATGGCAAACATACAATTCAAACAACTTCCATTATCCTCTCCGAGCTTATTTCCAGAAGATATTTTTGAAAAAATATCCGTTAATCATCCCGTTCGATGAGTCAGTGAAGTGGTTGATCAGCTAAATATAGATGCTATTATTAAGCAATACAAAGGAGGAGGCACTACAAGTTATCATCCCCGGATGATGATAAAAATATTGTTTTATGCCTATACAAACAATATATATTCATGCCGTAAAATAGAAAAAGCATTACAGGAAAATATCCACTATATGTGGCACTCAGGCCATAGCACCCCAGATTACAGAACGCGATTAACTATTTTAGAGATAAAAGACTAAAGGATCAAATACAAAAACTATTTGCTGAGGTGGTGAGACTTCTGCACGATTTAAATTATTTGAGCCTTGATGTTCAATACATTGATGGTAAAAAAATTGAATCTGCCGCCAATGGATATACCTTTGTATGGAAAGGAGCCGTAGAAAAAAACAAGGTAAAGTTAGAAACAAAAATTGAGGCTGTACTTCATGAAATAGCCTCCCAAATCAAACAAGATCAGTCGGCGTTAGGTAAAAATGAGACGCCCAGACCCATAGATAGCGGTGAACTCAGAACCAGATTAGCAGCGTTAAACGAAAACGTAAAGGATACCGACAAGCCTACCAGGAAAAATATAAAAAAATTAGAGGAGGATTATCTTATTCGATTGTCAAATACAATTACTTTCATAAAGAACAAAAGCGGGCACAAAAGCAAAATCCATTTTTAGTTCAAAATTTATATTACAATGAGTCGGAGAACTATTTTGTATGCCCAATGGGACAAAAACTAACACATACAGGACAAGGTGAAAGGAAAAATAGGAATGGTTTTATTTCTCAAGTAGATTATTACGAAGCAAAAGGATGTGAAGGCTGCCCATTAAGAGGAATGTGTCATATAAGTACTGGCAATAAAAAAATAGAAATCAATCATAAACTGAATGAATATAAGGCCAAAACAAGGAAATACTAACTTCCAAACGCGGTTTGTTCCATCGAAGCAAGAGACCCATTGAAGTAGAAGCTGTATTTGGGCAATTAAAAAGCAATAATAAATTTTCAAGATTCACCCTCCGTAAGATGGATAAGGTAAATGAGCCAAAAAAACCTCATAAAAGGAGCCATTTCCATTTATTTACCACCACAAAGGCCTAATAGTGCTGTCCATTACTGCCTTTCGGTTCTGAACAGGGATTTCCAGTGTGATGGAGTTGTCTTTGGTTTGAAGGCGGGGAAAAAGCTATAATGTATCTCCCTATTCGCCGATGAATAAAAATACTAGCCATGGTTCTAAGAAAGTATGTTGTTAAAAAAAGGTGTTTTCTTGTAAAGTATGGAACGATTTTAAACAAATGTCTTCGATTTCTCAGAAATCGAAGACATTTGAAGATCAAATATTTTTAAGAACTGTTGTGCGGCCATAGCTTTGATGGGAATTATCACAATTTTACTTAAACCAAAAATCACTATGAAATCTTACTTCTTTCTATTTTTTTATTCTACATTTTTATATATTACCTTGAATGGACAGGTAATAAATAGCAATGCTATAGATTATGGCAAAAGCATGCAACGGAAGATTTCGTTTAATTTGGAGGAAATAAAAGTGCGCTGGAAGAAGGCTGCGTTGGAAAATTGTACAGGGGTTCCGTGCGTAGTAACACCACCTGCGCCCTCATTTACTTGCGGTACCTCTACCGTTTCAGACTATGAGGGAAACGCCTACAATACCGTATTAATAGGCACCCAATGCTGGACGGAGTCAAATTTAAAGGTTACCAAGTATAATGATGGTACATTGATTCCTGACTTAACAGCCTCAACAAGTAATCCCTGGGCGCCAACGTCAGGAGCTCGCACGGGGTATGATGTCAGTGTGGTAACATTGAGTGACTATGTTGGAACTTTTGGCTATTTGTACAATTGGTATGCTGTTAATGACTCACGGAAATTGTGTCCCAATGGCTGGCACGTTCCAACAGATTCTGATTTTAATAAATTAGTAAAATCTATACATTCAGGAGCTGACACATCATCAACTAACACTTCCCTCATTCTTAGTATTTCAGCAGGGACTGTATTGAAATCAGATGTAACAAACAGTTCTGTGGGTTCTGGTTTAGGATGGGATCCTGGTACTAATGGAACTAATACAAGTGGTTTTTCCGCTCTTCCAGGTGGTTATCGCCAACCCATTGGTATTTTCAGCGATATTAGAGTCTTCGCCTTCTTTTGGCTTGCAACTGAGGTAAATCCTTCCCTAGCCAGGGTTCGATCGGTGAATAACGCCAATGGCTTTGTGATCAGAGACAGTTCCCCTAAAACGGTCGGCTGCTCCGTCCGTTGCCTCAAGGATTGATTATATAATTATTTTACTATTTCGTGGGCGAGGCTTGTGGGTGGGTGGGCTAGGATTTTCGGAAAATAGCATGTAGTTTTTGGAAAAAATCCCTTGCTATAATATTAGAAACCCAAATAGACGTTTAATCTTGTCTATTTGGGTGTTTTTTTGGATGGCTTGTTGATTTTTACTATTCGGAATATTAGTTTTTGGGTAGTTGCATCTTGTTTTATTCAGTATTTACACGGTTTATAGGATTACATCATACGTCTCTGATTTGAAAGTAAAGTTTATTTGTAGCTGGTCAACTGTATAGTGAACTGTCCTAAAAAGTTTACCCTTTTCAAGCCCGACCCTTTGGGTTCAAATATCTATTAATTATTATGCCCATGGCGGATCAATTTCCTCAAAATTTACTTTTATTGAATTTAAATTTGCTGTAACTAATGTTTATAACAGGTATTATATGTTCTTTCTTGACAGAATTACTAATCAAAGGGTGAAATTGTTACCTTTTATTCCAACCTTAAATATAATTTTTGGATTTTAAAAAATAAGATTTTAATAAGTTAATTTTCTGTGTGATATTTACACCCGATGAACAAAAAGCTTCTGTTGCCCGTCTAAGGCCAACTGAAGTTTTGATGAGGATTAATTATGATTTTTTTAGGAGGTTTAGGTATCACACTGGCGTTAATCGTTTTATTTTTCAACCAGGGAAATAAATTAGCAAATCTGTATTTGGGGCTTTTCTTGCTATGTTTTAATGTATTTACACTAACTCATTACACGTTTCTATTTCTAAACTCCGAATATCTGATTGCCACACTATTAATTTTACCTTTCAATTCACTAATTTATGTTGTGGGTCCGTTCGCATATTTATATATCAGGTCCATTTTAAATGATGAGGCGAAATTTACAAAATTAGATTTATTGCATTTTTTTCCATTTTTTTTGAATTTTATAGATAATATACCAGTATTTTTTAGTTGGGAAATTAAATTTAAAGCAGCTTCTTATATAATTAATAATAATTGGGCTGAATTGGATTCTTTGCTTCCATATAAGTTAATGACTATTAAAGTCAATTTTACGCTGAGGGTGATACAGCTATTTTTTTATGTTCTGCTTATTTGGTTTTTAATTATTTCTAAGAAATTTAAGTTTTACAAAGGGAGAGCTAATCCTAACCAATTAACTGTCATTAAAAAATGGTCGATATTTTTCATCCTATTGTTTTCTTTCTTAGTCATTAATTATGTTGGAATTGGTATAATATTTCTGAAATATACTGATAAAGAGGTCTTAACTGGGAATGGTATTTTTTTATTTTATTTTGTATTATTAGGGTTAATTATTCTTGAAATTGGGTTGTTGCTTTATCCTCAAATTCTCTATGGCATTCCTTTGTACCAACAGGTTCATCCCGTTTCACAACTTTCTGATGCTGATGAAATACGGATAACGAATAGTATAAAAAATAATAACTCCATCTTAAGTGACGAACAACTTAAATTGATTGAGTTATCTCTTATTCAATGGATAAACAGTAGAAAATATCTGGAGAGCGATGTCACAATGATTACGCTGGCCACAGACGTCAATATACCAATACATCATTTGGCTTATTATTTTAATCAATTAAGTGAATACAAATTTATAGAGTGGAGAAATAATTTAAGAATCGAATACGTCGAGGAACTGATAAAAAATAAGCAATGCCAAAACAAGACCGTAGATACCTTAGGCAAAGAATGCGGTTTTAAATCTAATTCAACTTTTATTCTGAACTTTAAACTGAGAACGGGAATGTTGCCAAGCGACTTCATGAAGAAATATCAATAAGTAAGCTACCTTTCACTGGTCATAGCCCTTGAAAAAAATATTGCGTTCATTAAAGGCTCTTTTTTTGCACAAACCAGGTCAATTTCTAACAAATGTCTTCGATTAGATAAAACGAGAAACCAACCCGGGCAAAAAAAAATGACCCCAGGGCTCGAAATATCAGAAGGAATATCTTGTGATTAACGAAATTATTTTGTGCTGACCAAACGAAATTGCAGACACATTGAAGTTAGGTTAGAAGACGAAACCGTTTGTCTAAATAGGCAACAATTAACTATATTGTTTGGAAGAGATGTGAAGACTAATGGCAAACACATTAATAATGTATTTGAGGATGGAGAATTACAAAAAAGTTCAACTGTCGCAAATTTAGCGACAGTTCAAAATGAAGGTGGAAGAACAATAGAACGTCAGATAGAATACTACAATTTTGATGTTATTATTTCGGTTGGCTATCGGGTTAAGTCAAAACAGGGTACGCAATTCAGAATATTAGCAACAAATGTTTTAAGAGATTATTTGCTGAAAGTGGATATTGTCAGTTTAATCAACGGATAATTTTTCCCATTTGGTGTAGGGGCGAATTGAATTCGCCCTCCCATGATACAGATAAATTTCTCTATTTACGTAAAAATATATTTTCCCGCTTGTACAAAAGTTGTATTTGCAAATCAAATAAATGGATAATTATAGGAAATTGGTGAATGAAAAAAAATAGGTACCGGTTAAAACAGGGCTAATTCAATTCACTCCTACGTGAATATGACCCGTCCTAAAAAAAAGTTTACAGATTTAAAAATTATTTGAAGATAGTTCCGATATAAATGTACACTTTAACACTCCACCGTCTTGTCAATTCGTCTCATCAGGTTTCTATATGAAATTTATCCCTTAACACTTGGTTTGAATCAGGATTTACAGGATTTTCAGGATTACAGAGGACGTCTTCGATTTAGGTGTAATGGTCATTTGTCGAGGATTACTTTAAATACCGCTTTTCGCCGATGCGTAACGCATCGGCGAGAGGCCTGGCAATGAAAGCACTGCTTAATAATAATCTTCCCACCCAAACCGGAGACGTTATAGTTAATCCCATAAATCCTGTAAATCCTGATTCAAAAGCAGGTGATCGGTAGTAAATATTAAATCAAAATCTATGGGGGAGAAGTCGCGAAGCATCGCGTATCTACAATAATTATGTACAAAAATCTAATAACCATCTGGCACATTCTTAGAAAATCATCCATTATTTATCCTTTGGAATCCCACAGGGGCACTGCCCCAACCTTTTCGTAACAAAAAAAAGGCTACCCGAAGATAGCCTTTTAAAAAATGTACCCAGAGCGGGAATCGAACCCGCACGGCCGTTATGGCCACAGGATTTTAAGTCCTGCGTGTCTACCTATTCCACCATCTGGGCAGAAGAAGAAATTCGAGCGGATGACAAGATTCGAACCTGCGACCTCAACCTTGGCAAGGTTGCGCTCTACCAACTGAGCTACATCCGCGACTTATTTAGAATGCCTTAACTCTAAGGAAGTGCAAATATAATACATTTTTTTACCGATGGTAACTTTTTACAAAAAATTATTGCAAATTTTCTGTGTTTCTCCTCGCATAATAATAGGCCTCTAATTGTGATCGGATACTCAAATCACTTTCCGTTTTTCTGTATTCATTTAAAAAGTTAATGTCTATGATCCTAGCTTTCACATTGTCATTAAGTTGTATTCTTAAGTAATTAACTATTTCCTTTTTTAAGGTTTCATTATATACAGGTATGGCCGTTTCAATTCTATGGCTTAAATTGCGAAGCATCCAGTCAGCAGACGATAAATATACAGCTTCTTTACCTCCCTGATGAAAAACAAATACCCGCGCATGTTCCAGAAATCTATCTACTATACTTATCGCTTCTATATTTTGACTCAAGCCGGGAACACCAGGTACTAAACAACAAATACCCCTGACAATTAACTTTATCTTTACACCGCACTGCGAAGCCTGGTATAATTTGGCGATCATAGTAAGATCTTGTATGCTGTTTACTTTGAGTATTATTTGTGCCTCTTCTCCTCTCATCGCTGCGTCAATCTCCGCATCGATAAGTTGCTCTAATTTTTCTCTGAGATTAAATTTGCCAACTAAAATATGATTGAAGTCCTGTTGTGGTAGTTTAGCCGTTTCTAAATAAGAGAATATTCTGGCCAATTCTTTAGTTAATCTTTCATCAGCTGTAAATAATCCAAAATCGCTGTAGGTGCGGGCCGTTTCTTCATGGAAATTTCCAGTGGCTGTGTAAGCATACAATTTTGCCGTTTCTCCCTCTTGTCTTCTGACTAAGGCAATTTTAGCATGTACTTTAAGTCCCGGAAAGCTATAATGTACCGTAACTCCTTCCTTTTCAAGCTTTTCTCCCCAGTTCAAATTAGCCTCTTCATCAAATCTTGCCTTTACTTCAATAAAAACAGATACTTGCTTACCCGCAGACACCGCAGCAGTTAAAGCTTGCATTATTCGCGAATTTTTGGCAACCCGATAATGGGTGATTTTTATATGTGTTACCGCTGGGTCAACTGCCGCCGCTTCAAAAAAATGAATGACGGATTCATAAGATTGATAGGGATAATGTAACAAATGATCTCTTTTTCTTATGGTTTCAAATATGTTGACGCTTTTTTCTATTAGTGGATAGGCCAGGGGGGGTAAAGCGTTATTCTTCAAATGGACTAATCCGAAATCAGGGAATTTGAAAAAATCAAAATTATTATGATATCTCCCTTCTCTTAACGTATCATTTTTCTCCAGGGCAAATACCTTACACAAAAAATCAAACATTTGTGGAGGCATCTCTCTATCGTAAACAAACCGAGCCGCAGGTCCAACCTGCCTTTTTGATAAACTCTCTTTTATTTTTTGAATTAAATCGCCCGAAAATTCATCATCTATATACAATTCCGCGTCACGGGTCAATTTTACTGAAAAAGTGTCTATTATAGCGTACCCTGGGAACATCCAGGAAACGGAATGCCTCACTATGTCGTCCAGCATAATCATTTCGTGCTTTCCCGAGGAGGAGGGTAACTCGATAAATCGGGGTAAATGATCCGATGGTATTTTAACTAAAGCATATTCATCGTCGGCATGTAAATCGTGAATGGGCTTCATTTGTAACGTTAAATACAAGGCAGCATTATTCAGGAAAGGTCTGATTTTTTCACCCACTAATAACACCGGTTGAACAAAGGGAAGCATGTGGTCGTGAAAATAATGTTCCACAAATTCTCTCTGCTTGTTATTTAAATCCAATCGTCGTCGCAAATAAATATTGTGCTTTTTCAACTCTGGAACAATTCGATCTAAAAAAACACGGCTGAATTCCTCCTGTTGCAGATTTACAATGCGGCGGATTTCTTTGATGGTCATTTTGGGATCGTGTTCCAATTCTCTTTTTGCCTTTTTTCCAGCACGAACCAGATACCTGTGATAGGCCATTCGGACTTTAAAAAATTCGTCCAGATTCGAACTGTAAATGGCTAAAAATTTGATACGCTCAAACAAGGGCACCGATAAATCCATGGCCTCTTGTAAAACCCGATAATTAAAACTCAACCAACTTAGGTCTCTATGTATAAAGGGTATCCCCGATTCGGTTTCCAGTAATTCCTGAATTGGTTTGAATTGATGTGTATTCACCGCTGTATTTTTTGCTAATATAAACGTATGCCACCTAAACTATGGTGCTTTTATGTTATTTTATCATTAAAATAATTTTAATTGACCCGTTTCAGGTTCCTCAGTATCTGGCTTTAGATCTCTCAGATTTTGAAAACTCCCTGTGGCTGTTTGAAGACTCTTAATATATTGGTACATAGGAAGAATAGCTTTCGGTTGCGGTTGATGAAGGAAAAAATATATTTCCTTAATGCCTGCGTCTATCCATTCACTCAAGGTATTTACCCACTGTTTTAATCTTTCCCCATCGCTTGGGTGTCCTAAATTTCCAACAAATCGAACAAATATAATGTCTGTAGTAGCGCCAATGGTCAACACATCTCTTCTTCCTGCAACGTCGGTCATGACCATTCCTTTTTGATATTGTATTAAAAGTTCGCTTAGTTTATCCTTTGCAGGGGGTAAATACCAGTCTTCATGTCGAAATTCAACGTGTAAAGCAATTTCTTTTGGCCATGTCTGAAAAAATGTCTCTATAATGTCAAGGTTATCAGGACTAAAATAGGGGGGAAGTTGAAGAAAACAGGGGCCTAGCTTTTCTTTTAACCCTAAAATAGATTCACAAAATAATAATACATTGTCAGTCCCGCTGCCCAATCCTTTATGGTGGCTAATGGCTCTGGGTAACTTTGGGCAAAATTTGAAATCAGGCGCACTTTTATCATACCATCGTTCTATTTTTAAATGATCAGGTATCTGATAATGCGTAGTATTTAATTCTATGGAGTCAAAAACCTTTGCATATTGTCCTA
>JANQZX010000156.1:9624-29455 GCA_030728245.1 Saprospiraceae bacterium
TGATAATGCGTAGTATTTAATTCTATGGAGTCAAAAACCTTTGCATATTGTCCTAGATAATCAGCTGGCTTTGTTCCTTTAGGATAAATACTTCCCACCCATTCCTTTTCAGCCCATCCAGTGGTTCCAATATGAAAATGAATAGGTTTTGAATTTTTAACGACACCTATATTTGGTTTTGGTGGTAAATTCCATAAAATGTCAGACAGATTCTCTACTTTTCCAAATTCCATTGCATCGATTTTGTTTTTGCAAAATTAGTTTTGTTTTGGATTTATATGCTTTCCCTATTACCTTCGCAGAAAAATAGTTTTTACATGGTAAAAAGAAATAAATGGGTAGCAGGAAACTGGAAAATGAATCTGGATTATTCCTCCGCGCTCGAATTGACCAATAATCTGGTAGCTAATTTACCTGGTTTAAATGGTACGTCTGTCACTTTATGTGTGCCTGCCATATATTTGGATGCACTCAAACCTATTGTGAATAAAAATGGTTTTATTCAGCTGGCTGCTCAAAATTGCCATTCAGAGGATAAAGGTGCTTTTACTGGTGAAATTTCTGCCGCTATGCTTAAAAGCATGGATATCAATCAGGTGGTTCTCGGTCATTCTGAACGCAGAGAATACTTTAATGAATCTAATAAATTTTTGAGTGAAAAAGTTTCTAAAGTTCTGAGTCATGGTTTAACACCAATATTTTGTTGCGGTGAGCCACTGTCAGTCAGAGAGGAAAATAAACAAAATGAATTCGTTACCAATCAGTTAGAAGAAAGTATTTTTCATTTAAGTGCGGAGGAGGTAGCGAAGGTGATATTCGCTTATGAACCTATCTGGGCTATTGGAACGGGTCGCACCGCAAGTGCTGAACAAGCTCAGGAAATGCATGAAGTTATTCGCCATTTCTTTGAACAAAAATATGGAGCTGCCGTCGCTGAAAAATTAATCATTCTTTACGGAGGCAGTGTAAATGCTTCTAATGCGGCTACTTTGTTTTCCATGCCCGATGTAGATGGTGGTCTGGTTGGAGGTGCAAGCCTGCAAGCCAATGATTTTCTTCAAATTATTTCAGCAGCCGCTAATAGTTGAATTAAATAACATGTAAATAATATTTAATGTAAATTATATTGAATAATAGCACTAAATAGTTTACAAATAAGTTATATTTGTGTAGGAAAACGAGAAAACTACATGAATACAATGGTCACAGATAGGTTCATCTTTTGTCATGATGAACTTAAACGGCTGAGAAAGGTACGTTCAAGCCGGCAATTTGCCCTGTCTTTGGACTACCTCCCTCAGTCTCTCAGCGAAATACTAAAGGGTAGAAGAGATGTTACCCTCGAACTCTTAAGAAAGGGGGTAGAAAAATACGAGATGAATCCAGTCTTTTTACTTACTGGAAAGGGTAGTCACTTTTCTCAACCGGAGGAATGGCTTTCTGCTAAAAATTCTACCGATGCTTCAGCCAATTCCGATGTTATCTATTTTGTTCCTCAAATGTTAGGAAAAAAATATGCCGAGGAAAGAAGAAATAGTCAGTTCTTAGCTTCATTGGAATGTTTGAAACTTCCAGGTGCTCATTTGAAGGGGCTTAACCTTCGCGCTTTTGAAGTGCAAACAGATAGTGGCTATCCCGCTTTTTTATCAGGTGATGTTCTCATTGCTGAAAAATTAGATCCAGCGTCGGGCGTTAAAGCCATTTCAAAGGATAAATATTATGTGGTTGTTACTAAAATTAATATCCTGATTCATAAAATTGATCTAAATTCCCTTTCTAAAGGTGTCGTAAATCTTTATTTGGGCAATAAAGAGGAAAAGATTACTTCAATAAAGCTATCAGATATACTTGAATTTTGGGAGGTGAGGCTAAAAGTTACCAGGAATATCGAAAACGAAAATATGACGTTAAATGCTTTATTGTCGGAAATAAAGGATATCAGACAATTACTTTTTAATTCCTCAAATGCTTTAGTGTAAAAGGATATGGCAAAAAAAGTATATGATAACATATCGGTTCAGCTCAGTTACTACGATTTCGAAGGTGGTTTTTGGGGAATGACCGATAAAAATGGGAATCAATGGCTTCCATTGAATCTTGAAGATGACTGGATTTCTCAAGGTAACATAGAAGTGGTGGTCTCATTTGCCGTGGACGAAAATATTTTTTCCCTGGTAAATTGGGGCACACCTGTGATGGTTAGTGACATTAAGCACCCATAAATTTTACCCTTTCTTTATCTAGTAAAAATAAGTTCAACGCTATTTTGCTTGCAAGTAATGCGTCCTCCGCGTAGGTTTCATTAATTTTTTCCGGGGTAAAATATTTTTCAATAAAGTGGGTATCAAATTCACCTGAAATAAAGTTTGGGTGTTCGCAAACAAACTTTCCAAAGGGTAGGGTAGTCTCGATACCCGTTATATCAAATCGTTTAATGGCTTCCAAAAGATTTCTTATGGCAGCATTCCTGTTATCACCAAAAGCAATTAATTTACCAATAAGAGGATCATAAAAGATAGAAACCTCCATACCAGCTATAAAGGCATCATCGAGCCGCACGTTTTCCATCACCGGCGGGGCATAGGTTTTAAGAACACCTGTACAAGGTAAAAATTGATTAAACGGGTCTTCCGCGCAAATACGCAATTCAACGGCATGACCTTTTATAGATAAATCTTCTTGGGTAAATGGCAGCTTTTCTCCCTCTGCCACAGCTATTTGTAATGCCACCAAATCGAGACCAGTAATGAGTTCAGTCACCGGGTGTTCCACTTGTAAGCGGGTATTCATTTCTAAAAAATAAAACTGTAGATTTTCATCCACAATAAATTCTACGGTACCGGCGCCACGGTATTGGCAACTTTTTGCTACCTGCACCGCCGCATTTCCCATCTCTTCCCTTAGTTTATCTGATAAAATTACGCTCGGCGCTTCCTCAATCAGTTTTTGATGTCTTCTTTGAATGCTGCAATCTCTTTCAAAAAGGTGAACGACATTTCCATGATGATCAGCCATAATCTGAAACTCAATATGGCGAGGAGAACTTACGTATTTTTCAACAAAAACGGCATCGTCACCAAAAGAAGCTAATGCCTCACTTTGAGCTCTTTCCATCTGGCTTTCAAGCTCTTCCATATTCATAACCTTCCGCATTCCTTTGCCTCCACCGCCTGCAGCCGCTTTTATTAAAATGGGAAAACCAATGTCAGTAGCTATGATTCTGGCCTGGTCAATGGATATTAATGTATTCTTATTACCAGGAACGAGCGGAACCCCCTGCTTTCTAACCGTCTCTCTGGCAGCAATTTTGCTACCCATTAAATTAATACTTTCTGCCGTTGGTCCAATAAATATAATACCTGCTTTCTCGACCTGAGAAGCAAAATCTGCATTTTCACTCAAAAATCCATAACCAGGATGTATGCCATCCACCCCTGCCTTTAGGGCTGTTTCTATAATGATATCTCCCTTTAAATAGGAAGAAGATGAAGAAGCCGGACCAATGCAATAGGCTTCATCTGCATATTTGACATGTAAACTGTTTATATCTGCTTCCGAGTAAACGGCTACCGCCTTTTTACCTAATTTTTTAATGGTTTTTATAATTCGAAGAGCAATTTCTCCCCGGTTGGCAACTAATATTTTTTCCATGATGACTACTTATGTGCTCAAATATAATTGATTTGACCACCACTTTTACTATTTTTAAGGTAATAATAGGGCAACCTTTAAATAGATTGATTTGTTTTATCGAAAAATAAAGAACGGTGGAGTCAAAATGCATTGAACTGAAAATTGAAGGGATGGATTGTGCTCAATGTGCAGTGGGGATCACTCGTTTTCTTGAAAAAAAAGGCCTTGAAGATGTGAGTGTAGATTTTCAAACGGGTGAAGCTCAGTTTGTTATATCTAATGATGCCATGACGGTTGAAGAGGTAAAAAAGGGTATTAGCAAACTTGGTTATACCGTAAGTAAAGAATCAGATAATTCATTGAAGGGTGCTTCTTTTAAATTGTGGATTAGCTTGTTTTTTACCTCTCCTTTGTTGCTTTTCCATGTGCTTATGGCCTTTGGCATCCACTATCCATTTATGCATAATATTTGGATTTCCTTTATGCTTGCCGCTCCAGCTATGTTCATTGGTATGGTTCACTTTGGAAATTCTGCATACCAGTCACTAAAAATGGGTGTTCCAAATATGGATGTACTCATTTTTACCGGAGGAACCGCAGCTTTTATATATAGTATGATCGGCCTTATCAAAATGGATGAGAACCTAAACTTTTTTGAAACGGCTGCAGGTATTTTTACACTGGTTTTATTGGGAAATTGGCTGGAGAAAAAAGCGGTTAATCAAACTACTTCAGCAATAAAGTCTTTAGCTAATTTGCAGAAAGGGTCGGCAAGAAGACAGTTGCCCGATGGTCGTATTGAAGATGTGGCAGCCTCTCAGATTAAATTGAACGATGTATTACTGGTTTCTGCGGGCGAAATAGTACCGGCTGATATGATTATTACTTCCGAAGAGGTCCTTTTAGATGAATCGTTAATTACTGGTGAATCTATGCCTGTGCTTAAGAAATCAGGAGATTTAGCTATTGGAGGAACCAGATTATTTGACGGAATTTTGGAAGGAAAGGTTAAGGCAAAAGGGAGAGATGCGGTGGTAGGCAACATGATTGCGCTGGTGAAAATGGCTAGAAATGATAAACCTGCTTTACAACGCTTTGCCGATAAAATGAGTGCTATTTTTGTGCCCGTTGTCTTACTTTTATCCTTGGCTACCTTTTTAGTAGCAGCCTTTTTATTTGATATTTCTTATCAGGATGCTCTGCTAAGGTCAATTGCCGTACTTGTTATTTCCTGCCCATGTGCCCTGGGTCTCGCTACACCCACGGCCGTAATGGTTGGGGTAGGTCGATTGGCAAAAAGTGGAGTAATTATAAAAGGGGGTGCAACCCTGGAGGCTTTGGGTAACCTGAAAACCATGGTTTTTGATAAAACAGGTACCTTGACAACAGGGGATTTTTCTATTTCTGAACCGCTTACTTCCCTTCCCGATGATGCCGCTTTTGTGAAAGCGATTTGCTATCATTTAGAAAAAATTTCTGCTCATCCTATTGCCAAATCCATTCTCACTTCCTTTGAATCTTTCAATAATCCCGAGATACTACCTGTTTTTACCAAGGTTTGGGAAGATAAAGGCGTAGGAGTCAGTGGTATCGATGATAAGGGGAATGTATATTTCCTCGGAAATTGGCCGGTGGGTAAACCAAATAAACCCGATGCAGATCTCTTTTTACTCATAAATAATGAAATCAGGGCCTCTTTTATCATTTCAGATAAGGTAAGAACGGAAGCCGCATCGGTAATTAGTGGTCTAAAAGCACGTAACATTTCAACCTTGATTCTATCCGGTGATAATGAAAGTAAAACCAAAAAAGTCGCAGGCGAACTGGGTATCGATCATTTCTATTCGAGCAAATTGCCCGCTGAAAAATTAGACATAATCTCCCAATATTCCAACGAAAATATTACCGCAATGATAGGCGACGGAGTAAATGATGCCCCTTCTCTTACTCGTGCCTCAGTAGGAATATCTATTAGTAATGCTTCTCAGATGGCTGTACAATCGGCTCAGGTGATTTTAATGAATGGTAACCTGAGTAAATTACTGGAGGCCATTGATATTTCAAAATTGACGGTTAATACGCTAAAAAATAGTATATTTTGGGCATTTTCCTACAATATTGTTGCTATCCCATTAGCAATGGGCGGTTTCCTCAACCCAACCTGGGGGGCACTTTTTATGGCTTTTTCTGACCTTATCGTTATTGGAAATGCCCTGTTTCTTAATTACAGGAAACTTTTTTAAACCTCTACCTTCCTTTTATTGTTGCCTTATAAATTTAACCAATCATTATGAGGTACCCAATAGTGAAGTTTTTACTTCCTTTTTCTCTTTTTTTATCTTCTTGCGAAGAACCTTTTATTCCGGAAAATTTACAGCAGGAACCACAAATGGTGGTTGAAGGGTTTATTGAGGCGGGTGATAATGCTAATCCTGCCTTTCTGGTGATTACCAAAACTCTCCCTTTTTTATCGAGCATCTCCACAGAAACACTGAATAATAATTATGTTTCCGGGGCAAAGGTAACGCTATCTGAAGGCGATCGGAAGATATCACTAACAGAGGTTTGCTTTAAAGATTTACCAGCAAATTTAAAAGCGCAGGCGGCAAAAATTTTAGGATTTAACGTTGAAAATAATAGTTTTATTCCCAATGTTTGCTTTTATGCCGACCTGGCTCAGGCTATGCCCGGACAGGCGGGTAAAAAATATCAGATTGAAATACTTGCTGAAGGAAAGAAGATCACTGCTTCAACTACAATCCCTCTTCCCGTTCCCCTCGATTCTCTTCGGTTTGTCCCTAATCCAGGGGCTAATCAAGATTCATTTTTATTGCTAACCTCTAAATTAGCTGATCCTAAAACGCAGCAGAATTTTTACAGATACCAGGTAAGAATGGAAGATGGACCGTTTATTACGCCAGGGGGCGGTTCCCTTTTTGATGATAGATTATTTAATGGACAAAATTTTAAACTCAATCTTCCCCGACCTGGAGCCGATGGTGAATCATTTAATTTGTCTACTTTTGGCCTTTATCCGGTAGGAAAGGAAACAACCATTCGGTGGGTAACCATGGATCAATCTTTATTCGATTTTTGGAATACCCTCGAGTTTAGTATTAATAACCAAGGTCCCTTTTCAACCTATACCCGGGTGAAAACGAATGTGTCTGGAGCGCTAGGTGTTTGGGGCGGTCTCTACGTAAAGAATTATACGCTCATTGTAAAAAAATAAAATAGTTCGTCTATGCAAAACCCTGAAGTTGCCCACACTAATGAAATAAGTATTAAAGTAGGCCTCGATGAAAATAAGGTGCCTATTGATATTTTATGGACAGCCGATAAAAATGATGGAACCGCTGAACATCAAACGTGTAAAGCTATTTTGTTATCATTGTTCGATGGCGTTCACCAGGAAACGCTCAAAATAGACCTGTGGACAAAAGATATGATGGTCAGTGAAATGGACCGATTTATGTTCCAGACCTTAAGGGCACTTTCAGAAACTTATTTTAAAGCCTCGCAAAATGCAGCGCTGGCTAACGAAATGCAACGGTTCGTTCAGTATTTCGGGGAAAAAACAGAGGTTATTTCACCAGAAAAATAAAATATAATATGACTGTTTGTAAAAATTAGTTATATTTGCAGTCCGGTGGGCGCACTTGGTGCTGCTCCTTCTAATCCCCCAGGGTGGAAACGCAGCAAGGGTACGAAGTTGAGCGCTCGTTGTGTTGCTCACCTTATTTTTTTTCCTCCTCAACATTCCCTTTTTTATTATCCTTATTTAATTATTTTATCTGACTTGATAAAAATTTTAAATTATTGTATATCAGTCTTATATGTAACTTGTAATCAAATTATTGAAATATTTTTTTAATATATTAATTATATATAAGGATAGATTACTATATTTGAACTGTTTATGATTAACGAGATATAGGTATTCTTTATAAATGCACATTTTGTAACCAAAATAATAGCATTTTAATCTCGTTATAGTATTATTTGTTATACTTATCATAACACATATATCGGAGAGAGGTTATCTAACATACCATTTAGCGGGACAAGGAGTCTGATTCTTGTCCCTTTTTTATGCCTTATTCTTCTTTTATCAAACGGGCGAGTACCAAATCGATTAATTTTTCTAT
Organism: Saprospiraceae bacterium; assembly: GCA_030728245.1. Classification (GTDB taxonomy): domain Bacteria; phylum Bacteroidota; class Bacteroidia; order Chitinophagales; family Saprospiraceae; genus BJGN01. The sequence continues at coordinate 17,406 of JANQZX010000156.1, forward strand.
GCTTTCATTTGCCTTCTGACTAAAAACATTAAGTGGTCTGTTGGCCAGAATGACATTACAGCTTACAGCCTTATGGTTTAAAAGGGCACTTAATCCATAGATGCCACTTGTTTCCATTTCGAAATTCGTAAGGCTCGTTTCTTCCCTTTCTGCGTTAGCTATTGTTTCCAATAGATTTCTCATGCGGCTCTTTAAGCGTAACTGACGACCTTGTGCACCGTAAAAACCTGGGGCTGTCAAGGTTATTCCTGTTTGCATGTCATCTTTAAAAAGACGTATTAATGACTCATCGGCGGTAGTTAAATAGGGTTTTACAGGCAATTGACTTAATGCAGGGTATTTAGCATGTATTTTATCATTAAATGCCTCTAATGCCTGATTATACTCAACATCATAGAACGATAACAAGTTATCTAAGCCGAGACTATGTGTATTTACCAGAAAACTATCTATGGGAATAGATTCATGCAGCGAACCTGAGGTGCCAATTCTTATAAAGGTTAAGGTAGTATGTGTATCCTTCGGCTTTCCCGTTTTAAAATCAATATTCACTAAGGCATCCAGTTCATTGATAACTATATCAATATTATCGGTGCCAATGCCAGTACTCACCACAGAAACAGGCGTTTTTCCTATTAGGCCCGTATGGGTAATAAATTCCCTGTGGATTCTTTGCATGAACACTTTGTCAAATTTTTTTGATACCTGGCTTACACGACCAGGATCTCCAACCAATATAATGGTAGGACTTATTTCACTTGGCAATAAATCGAGATGATAAATTCTACCATTTGGGCTTAAAATTAATTCTGCTGACGCCATTTTATTATTTTTGTGCTTTGCCTGAGTAATGTACAAATTTTATAGGCTTTACCTAAATGACAAATCATATTATGAACGATATTAGTAATTATTTTAAGTCTTTACAAGAAGATATTTGCCAACAATTATCTATTGCTGATGGCGATACCCCTTTTCTTGTTGATGACTGGAAAAGACCCGAAGGTGGAGGTGGAACCAGTATGGTCCTAACCGGAAAAAAAATTGAAAAGGGGGGCGTTATGTTTTCTGCCGTCGAAGGTGTTTTAAATGAAAAGGCTGCAAAAGGGTTAAATATTCCAGCCGGTGATTTTTTTGCAACCGGGGTTTCTATCGTTTTACACCCATCTAACCCTTTCTCACCTATTATTCACATGAATGTTCGTTATTTTGAAATGGATAACGGCTTGTGGTGGTTTGGCGGTGGTATCGATTTGACGCCTCATTATATTGATCCTGAAGATGCTATCTTTTTTCATTCAGGTCTTAAAAAAGTGTGCGATCTGCATGATCCTTCTTTTTATCCTACCTTCAAATCATGGGCCGATGATTACTTTTTTCTTCCCCATAGAAAGGAAACCAGGGGCGTTGGGGGTATTTTTTTTGACCGCTTAGTCGCCGCAAAAAAAGAGGATAAAGAGTCTTCTTTTGATTTTGTCAAAGCGGTGGGAGAATCTTTTTGCTCGCTTTATATTCCCTTACTTCAACGTACTTATGATCGTCCTTTTAATGATTTGAATAAGAAATGGCAGTATGTCAGACGTGGTAGATATGTCGAATTTAATCTGGTTTGGGATAAAGGGACCAAATTTGGCCTCGAAACCAATGGAAGAACAGAGTCTATTTTGGTGAGTATGCCGCCTATGGCCTCCTGGGAATATGACCATCAGGTGGAAACTGGTTCGCCTGAGGAATTTACCCTGTCTCATTTGAAGAAAGGAATCAACTGGATTTAACCCGCTATTGACATAAAATAGTGATATTTTCTGTCTTGATAGTATTACTCCAATTTCCAGCTCTGTCTTTTATTTTTATGTTATAATATAATGAATCTTTGGGAAAGCTGGTACTGGGTATGCAGGTCAGGCGGGTATTAGGAAAGGTACAACAAAAATAGCGGGTATCAGATCTATTCGTTAACGTGAGTTTTATATTTCCTTGTATCCCTCTTCCAGCCCCTAATTGTGCTATTTCACCTATTTTAAAAAGGTGATTAAATCCATCCCGGCTATCTGTTAACAAAATATTTACGCTATCTGCATTGCCTAGATTTCCATCTCCATCAGTAAATTTGAAACTTATTTCAATGGTATCTTGAGGCAATTGACTACTTCTACTTTGAATAATTGTATTTTTGCTTAATCCTATGTATTCGATAACAGGCTCATCAGGAAATTCTGGTGGGCGCGAACAACTCTCTGTTAAAATAAGAGTTGTAGCTAATATCCAGTAAGTTAAGGGAGTGAATGACATCGATTTCATGATTGAAAATTTATAAACAAAAACGATTAAATGGCTAATGATAACACGAAATACCGTCATTTCGTTGCGAACAATATGAAGGATTTTAATGACCGAGCCTGGGAAATTTTTCAATTCCAGTCAAAAAATAATACTTTATATCAGAAATTCCTTGAACTTCTCCCGAATTGTTTGCCTAATCAGGAAAATTTATTTTCTATCCCTTGTATACCGGTTCACTTTTTTAAAAATCAGTTGATTCAAACAGGTTCCTGGGAACCGGAAACTATTTTTTCCAGCAGCGGTACTTCTGGGTCCACACAAAGTAATCATGCCGTTCGTTCCCTAAATAGTTATTTGGAAAACACAGTGCGTTGCTTTGAAGAAAGGTATGGCCCGGTGGAAAATTATGCCTTTATGGCGCTTTTACCTCATTATCTGGAGCGAAAAGGCTCTTCCTTAGTGGATATGGCCGGGTATTTTATTGGAAAAAGTAAATTTCAAGATTATTCGGGTTTTTTTCTGAATCACAAAGATAGCCTGGTTACCCTGCTGTCAAAAGCTAAAGCAGAAAATATACCCGTCGTTTTATTAGGTGTTTCCTTTGCTCTTTTATCGCTTGCCTCTGATTTTACCTTTCAATTTCCGGAACTCATTGTCATGGAAACAGGAGGAATGAAAGGGCAGGGTAGAGAACTTCCAAGATCAGAATTACATGATATTTTAAAAACTGCCTTTGGCGTTAATCAAATTCACTCGGAATATGGAATGACCGAGTTGCTTTCGCAAGCCTACGCTCCGGCCGATGGCTATTTCTACGAATCTTCCTCGCTCAAAATTTTAATCAGAGATATCACTGATCCTTTTCGTGAAGTACCCGATGGAAAGGTGGGCGCCGTAAATATTATTGATTTGGCCAATAAAGATTCTATTTCCTTTATTGCAACAGATGATTTAGGCAGAAAATGTCATGACGGTACCTTTGAAATTTTAGGCAGACTCGATAATGCTGAAATCAGGGGATGTAATTTACTAGTCCACCACCTGACTTAGTCAGGCTTACTTACCTGAAAAATTGGTTTGTCCAAGGTAAGTTAATATGAAGCCAGTCATTATAATAAATAATTTGAGGACGAAGCCTACCAATGAGCCCCAACTTTCCAAAAATAACAAAAAGGAAAATTTTAATCCAACAACACTTACTATCATACTTAAGAATCCTGTTACTACCAGTAAAAATCCTAAGATGGTTAATAGATTTTTATATTTGCTCATTCTTTACATATTTGAACACAATATAGATACTTATGCGTTTTATTAATAGTTAAAGGTTTTTAAAAAACAAATTTATACATAATGCTTCGATTAATCGAGTGTCCAAGAGATGCCATGCAGGGTTTAAAGCATTTCATTCCAACGGAAAAGAAAATTAAATTTTTGAATCTTCTCCTGGATATTGGCTTTGATACCTTAGATTTTGGAAGTTTTGTTTCTCCCAAAGCTATTCCGCAAATGGCTGATACAGCGGATATTGTTCCTCACCTAATTAAAAATAATACCAAATTACTAGCCATTGTTGCCAATTATAAAGGCGCCTTTCAGGCTTCGCAATTCGATAAAATTGACCTTATTGGCTTTCCATTTTCTATCTCTGAAACTTTTCAAATCAGAAATACGCATGCAACGTTAAATGAGGCATTTGAACGGGTAGCTGAAATTCAAAATCTTTGTGAAGAGTCTGGAAAAAATTTAGTTCTCTACCTTTCCATGGGGTTTGGAAACCCATATAATGATCCCTGGAGTGTTGACATTATAGATTATTGGTTAAGTAGAATGTTACCTTTGGGCATTAGTTCGCTTCAACTTTCTGATACCATCGGTATAGCTTCTCCGGAAAAGATTACAGAGGTTTTTGAGTTTACTTCCAATCAATTTCCTACGCTAGATATAGGTGTTCACCTTCATACCAGACCAGAAGATTGGCTGGGCAAAATGGATGCCGCTTATAAAGCGGGTTGCAGGAAATTTGATGGTGCTTTACTAGGTTTCGGTGGTTGCCCAATGGCTAAAGATGATCTGGTAGGTAATATGCCTATGGAAAATATGATTAAATATGTAGAAGGTTTAAATGAACCCACTCAGTATGATTCCGATAAACTTAAAGAAGCCTTAGAAATGGCAAATAGGCTTTACCATGAAACCACGGTTTAGTCCTGATACTGCTTTTTATAGTATTCCTGATAATTTCCCGACGTAACAGAATCAAGCCATTCAGCATTCTCAACATACCAATCGACGGTTTTTACCATGCCTTCCTCAGGGCTTATCTGGGGTTCCCAGCCAAGTTTATCTTTTAATTTGGTTGCATCAATGGCATATCTGCGATCGTGTCCTTTTCTGTCAGTGACAAAAGTTATTAATTTCTCCGACGTACCTTCCTCTTTTCCTAATTTCTTATCAATAGATTGACATAAAAATTGGACGAGAGCTAAATTTTGCCATTCATTATGGCCACCAATGGCATAAGTTTCTCCCTTTTCTCCTCGGTGGAAAATTAAATCGATGGCTGAAACATGATCACCTACCCATAGCCAGTCTCTGGTGTTTTTGCCATCGCCATAAACTGGTAAATTCTTCATGCCAATAATATTCCTTATCATGAGTGGAATTAACTTTTCAGGAAATTGATAAGGCCCATAATTATTGGAACAATTTGAAATCACAACGGGCAAATGATAAGTGTGAAAATACGCCCGTACCAGGTGATCGGACGCCGCCTTCGACGCAGAATAGGGTGAACGCGGATCATAAGCAGTCTCCTCTGTAAAATACCCTTCTTCTCCTAATGAACCAAATACCTCGTCGGTTGACACGTGGTAAAATAGTTTCCCCGATGTTTGATCTTTCCAGGCATTTTTACAGGCATTTAAAAGCTGAAAAGTACCCAGAATATTGGTTTCCAAAAAAGATTGAGGGTCAGTTATGGATCGGTCAACATGTGATTCTGCCGCTAAATGGATGACAGAATCAATAGGATAATCAATAAAAAGTTGTGCAAGAAAATCAGCATCTCGGATATCTCCCTTGATAAACTTATAATTTTCGCTGTTTTCAATGTCCCTTAAATTTTCTAAATTGCCAGCGTAGGTCAATAAATCTACATTGATAACCAGTTGGTTAGTATAGGTTCTTACCCAGTGTTTTACCAAATGAGTGCCTATAAAACCAGCGCCTCCGGTAATCAATATGACTTTAGAAAAATTCATTTTTATGGATTTACAACTTCTTTAAAATAATTATAGGTCGTTTCTAAACCGTCCCGCCTGTTTACCTTAGGTTCCCAGTCCAGTAATTTTTTTGCTAAGGCAATATTTGGTTGCCTAACCTTTGGGTCATCCTGTGGCAGAGGTAAGAAATCGATGAATGCCCCAGGATTATTTACGAGGGCAAGTATTTCATGGGCAAAAGCCAATATACTTACTTCGTCCGGATTCCCAATATTTACAGGTAAGGCATAGTCGCTCAATAATAACCGATAAATGCCTTCCACTAAATCATCTACATAACAAAATGATCTTGTCTGCGATCCGTCACCAAATACAGGCAATCCTTTTCCTTTAATGGCCTGTGAGAAAAAAGCAGGCAGGGCACGTCCATCTTCAACCCTCATTCTGGGCCCATAAGTGTTGAAAATTCTTATTATCCTGGTTTCTACCTGGTGAAAATTATGGTAAGCCATGGTAATGGCCTCTAAAAATCTTTTCGCTTCGTCATATACACCTCTTGGACCCACTGGATTTACATTTCCCCAGTAATCTTCCGATTGAGGATGTACTAATGGGTCTCCATATACCTCCGAAGTAGAGGCAACTAATATTCTGGCATTTTTTTCACGAGCTAAGCCCAATAAGTTATGAGTACCCAATGCGCCTACCTTTAATGTTTGAATAGGCATTTTCAGGTAATCAATGGGACTGGCAGGAGAGGCAAAATGTAGGATATAGTCCAATTCTCCTGGTATATGTACAAATTTTGTTATATCATGATAATAAAAGGTAAATTGCTTTAATGGAAATAAGTGTTCTATATTCGCTAAACTTCCCGTCAATAAATTATCTACCGCAATAACTTCATAACCCTCTTTGATAAATCGGTCGCATAAGTGAGATCCAAGGAAACCCGCAGCTCCAGCAATTAGTATTCTTTTCAATGTTAAATATGTTTAATTTTGTCACAAGATAAGCGTTCTTTTTTATTTAAACTTCCTTTTGAAATTATTAAAATGAGATTATTTACTACCTTTTCATTTTTACTGTTTTATGTCATTCTTTCTGCTCAAAATGAAGAACCAACCGTATTCTTAAACATTCAGTATGGAGCACAGACGCCCGTTTTGGATATGAAAAATCGATTTGGTACTTCTTTGCGAACGACCGCAGTATTGGCCTATCAACCATCCAAAAAACGTTCTGTTTGGAGTGCCGCTGGTTTTTTTCAATTCGGTGCTTTGGTGAAAGAGAATGTTTTTTCTAATTTACTTACGCCTGAAGGTTATCTCATTGGAAATGATAAAAATCCGGCAGTTATCCAATTAAGACAAAGAGCCTGGTTTTTGGGTTTTGGCAGAGGTTGGCGTTTTAATAATAAATCTGTCTTTCTCCAAAGGCTTAATGTTGATATGTATGGAGGCTTTTTTCAACACAAAATTAGAATTCAGGACGATCCCTCTCGGGTAGTGCCTCAGATTAGCGGGGAGTATAGAAAAGGGTATGACAGGTTGTCAAACGGACCAGGCGCTTTATTGAATTTTTCTTATAATCCAACGGCAAAACCTCTGTTAACCCGATTTGTAGTGGGTATAGATTTGTTTGCCTCACCAACCTGGAATAGAAGACCAGTTAATTTTAATACCGGCGTAAGAGATGAAGATGTTTTTTGGGTTTTTCAACCCGGGATTCATTTGGGTTACCATTTTCCAAGGGTTTTTAAAAACCCAGCTTCTCTAAAATATTAATGAGGATGTATGCTGCTTTTGTATAACTTCCTCCTTTTTATGGTTCGTAGGTGTTTACCTTCCCTAGTTCTTTTTTCAAAAAAATGGGGCGCGTGGATAGACGGTCAAAAGCTAACAAAGAACTCGATAAGTTCTATCGAAGCCTTACGTTCCTCTTCAAAGTGTGTTTGGGTGCATTGTGCCTCCCTGGGAGAATATGAGCAAGTGAAACCCATTCTTGTGGAAATCAAAAGTAGGTTCCCCGAATATTTGATTATCCTAACCTTTTTTTCTCCTTCAGGATTTAATCGACCTTCTACCTTTTTTCAGGCAGATGCCGTTTTCCCCCTTCCTTTAGATGGGCAAAAAGTGGCGAAAGCATGGGTTAATGCCTTTCGCCCATCCTTGGTTTTATTTGTGAAACAGGAATTGTGGTTCCATTATTTAAATGAGTTGAACCTTCAGAGAATACCAGTTTTTCTGGTTTCAGGTACCCTTTCTTCCTCTTTATTAAAAATGCCTGTCTATTCGTCGTGGTATGTTGAAATGTTTGGTCTTTTCTCTGTTCTTTTTCTTCAAAATACAAAGGACATGGAAATGGCAAAAGAATATAATCTTCATAATACCTTCTTGGCTGGCAATAGTAGGGTAGATAGTGTGAAAAATAATAAGGAAGTACCTTGGGAAAATGAAATCATTGAAACCTTTACTTTGAACTCAGACACGATTATTTTTGGTAGTACCTGGCCTGAGGATATTCCTTTTTTACAGTATTTTTTAGCTAATCCTGCCTATAAAAATTGGAAAATAATTTGGGCGCCACATGAAATATCGTCCCATCAAATTAATCTGGTATTCTCCTCTGTAAAAGATGAAAAGAGCATAATACTTTTTTCAAAAGCTTCTGAAGCCACAGGAAATGAACGTATTTTATTGTTAGATACCCTTGGAATGCTTAAATATGCTTACCGGTATGCACAACTGGCTTATGTGGGTGGTGGTTTTGGAAAAGGGATTCATAATCTTTTGGAGCCTATCGTTTATGAAATGCCTGTTATTTTTGGTCCTAAATTTAAAGCCTTCCCGGAAGCTCATTTTTTAGTGGAGAATGGAGGAGGTTTCTCTATTATAAATGTGAAAGATTGGCAACTTGTTTTGGAAAAATTAATGGATCCACGGTATAGGCATAAGGTTGGAATGATTGCTTCGTCGTATATTGTCCAAAATATGGGTACAGTGGATAAGATTTTGCCTTTTATATCTGAAGTGTTAGATTATGATAGTAAGAAGTAACTTGTCTGAAGTCAATAAGGTTGTTTTTGTTGTCGGTGATGTTATGCTGGATAAATACATGCTTGGTGCAGTTAACAGAATCTCTCCCGAAGCACCTGTGCCCGTTCTCGATGTAAACAAAAAATCAGAGCGGCCAGGTGGCGCTGCCAATGTAGCCCTGAATTTATATGGTTTACAACTCCATACCATCCTTTTTTCTGTTATTGGAAAGGATGATTCTGCCGATTCATTGTTGAATTACTTAGAAATGGCAGGTCTTTCTTCGGAAGGTATCATAAAAAGTTCATCCCGTAGAACTTCCCAAAAAATCAGAGTAATGTCAAATGGGCAGCATCTGCTCAGAATTGATGAGGAAGACACTCATTCTTTGTCATCGGAGGAAGAAAAGGCCTTTTTAGCGCATATTCTAAGTCTTTGGGGTAAACACAAGCCCCAAGGAATCGTTTTACAAGATTATAATAAAGGAGTATTAACGCCTTTTATTATCAAATCACTCATTTTAATGGCAAAGGAAATGGATATTCCCGTCGTAGTCGATCCAAAAGATTTATATTTTTGGGACTATCAGGGGGTGACTATATTTAAACCAAATAAAAAGGAAATTCAAAAAAAAATCCCTTTTCTATTTGAAAATAATATTTCTGACCTAAAAAGAGTATCAGATTACATTTTTGATAAACTAGATTGCGAAATTTCAGTTATTACCCTGGGGGAAGATGGACTTTGGATCGCAGATCGTTCTTCTTGTTTTTGGATTAAAGGTATTAAACAGGAAATAAGTGATGTATGCGGTGCGGGCGATGCTGTCATTTCCAGCCTGGTTTGGTCCCTATTTAAACAAGTTGACCTGGAAACAATGGGAAATATTGCCAATGCAGCAGGAGCTCAGGTTTGCTCCCGTTCCGGCGTAGTTTCACTGGAACTAGAGTCCTTTTATTCTTATTACTTAAATTTATATACTGTACTAAACAAATAAATATGAACAACATGAAAAAATACTTGCGCATTTTGCCCTTTTTTTTCCTGAATTTCCTTCTCATTTCAAGGGATGCTTACAGCCAGACTGTTTCGCCATTTTATAATGAAACATTCTCCTCAGCAGCAGATTTTACGGCTAAATGGGTCTCGGGTGGCACCAATTCAGGGCCTGAAAAATGGAAATGGAGCGATAATCCTAAAAGTTTATTCGAGGGACAACCCGATTTTACTTCAAAAACAGCCGCTAATGGTTTTGCCGTATTCAATTCTGAAGATAACGGAGAAAATCCCCATGATGTTCTTTTGAGTACTATTACCCCCATAAATTGTGTGGGTAAGAAAAATATATTTCTGAGATTCGAAAATCAATACGCTTTTTATTCGCCGCAAAGTCAGTCCATAGCTCAGGTGGGGATTAGTTTTGATGGTACTGCCTTCGTTTATACAACTATTCTGACGGATGTAGCAGCAAATAGTGTAAGTGCTTCTCGGCAAATTGTTACCCTTGAGTTACCAGATGCCGCTGGAAAAGAAAAGGTTTTTATTCGTTTTCGTTGGAAGGGTAATTATGAATACGCCTGGCGCATAGATGATGTGGCTCTTTTTGAAGGTAATCCGCAACCCGCCAGAGATTTGGTGGTTTCTGCTCCCATTCTTCCGGAAAGTTTTGGCGTTCCCGTGTCTCAAGTTCAGGAAGTACCTTTCGTAGCTACCGTGAGTAATAAAGGAACCCTGGCACAACCTAAAGTTAAGTTTTCCGTCAAGGTTATTTCATCTAATGGTCAGTCCTTTAATGCAGATACCACTCTGCTGAATTTGAAAAGTGGTTTGGTGGATACGTTTTCCATTCCTAAAATTTTCATACCAAGAGATACAGGTAGTTATGCTACCCAATATCTTGTTTCTACTGACTCTTTAGATGAGGTTCCATCTGATAATAGTTTGGTTACTAATTTTATAGTTACCAGAAATTTATTTGCAAAAGATGATGGCATTCTTTCCAGTGCTACTCAGCCATCTGTTGTGACAGATGATATTTGGGAGGCAGGAAATTATTACTATGTGAAAAAGGCAGGGTTCGATGCTTATGAGGCTTCTTTTTCAGTGGCGAGTAATGGAAATACTCACCAAGGTAAATCGGTCAGTTTGCTACTTTATCAATACATCGATAATGGTGATGCTAAATTTGATGATAAGGATTTGAAAGTGGTAGGATATGGTTTTCATGAGTTTAAAACAGAAAAGAATTTTGAACTTATCAATACCCCTTTGTTAGATTTGGAAACTAATAATCCGGGCGTTCCTCTAAAGGCAGATGGCGACTATATTCTAATGGTGCAATACGCAAAAGATATGTTTATGCCCTACAGCAAAATCACATACAATTATGGACAATTGTCAACTATTATTAAAAATGGTGAATGGTTTGGAGGCGGTTTTGGAAAGGATATCACAGCCCTGGTTCGTATGCGCATCAGAGAAAAATCCACGCCGGTAAATGTGATAAAAAGTGAATCGGTTGGAATGGAAATTTTCCCAAATCCAGCGCAGGACGATTTCTTTGTTAAAATAAATGCCGTAGAACCCGCTGATTTTGAAAGTTATGCTCTATTTGATGTTCAGGGAAAAAAGGTCTGGGAAGAAAAAATTGTCCTTTCCGGTAATGTTTTCTTTAGGATAAATGCTAAACTTCCCGATGGTAGTTACCTAGTTCAATGTAAAACCAAAAAAGGTATTATCACCGGTAAAGTGCAAATAATCAATTAATACGATGAATAAAAAGGGAGACAAAACCGTTCGTTTGTCTCCCTTTTTTTAGTGAATCCAGCCTATTGGGGGTTAAATTCTTATCCTAATTTAGTCAAAGCCTCCATTAATCCTTTGAGCTTAGTTTGTCCATCAGCTAATTTCTGCCTTTCTTTATTGACTATATCTGCAGGAGCGCTATTGGCAAACTTTTCATTGGATAGCTTATTCTCCACAGAAGAGATAAATTTCTGGTAATATTCAATCTCTTTTACCAATCTACCTTTTTCCTCTTCTACATTAATGGTCGTATTAATCACCAGATAGAATTTATCGTTACCGCCAAGGAAGGTAACCGTATTGGGTATTTCTTCCTCCGTTAAGGAAACCTCGTTTAGCACGCTGGTCTTACTGAGCGCTTCTTTTATCCCTTTTCTATGTAACCATTGACTTGTTAAAAGGGATTGTTGAAGGTAAAGAGTTAGTTCTTCCTTCATTTTAATCTGATGGTTATTCCTGATTTCACGAACGGAGGTAGTAACTAATTTTAGTAAATCTACATCTGCAATAAGTAACTTATCGTATTCGTTTACGGATGGCCATACACTTACTACACAGTCTTCACCTTCCGCTCTCTGTTTTAATTGATGCCATATTTCCTCCGTCACAAAGGGCATAAAAGGATGTAAAATGGTCATTAATTTTTCAAAATGAGCTATGGCCTGTTCAAGTACCTTTTTCTGAATTGGTTCGCCATAAG
>JANQZX010000156.1:29555-53786 GCA_030728245.1 Saprospiraceae bacterium
AGTTTATTACAGAAATTTCTACCCTGTTCACAAAGCTTACTTTCATTTAATACTTCTTGTGTTTTTGGATCGAAAGGCGCATCAAAAATAATATCATTACCGGCGGCAGCGGAAGACAAGACACCAAAACGAACCCCGTCGGCACCATAAGTGTCAATGAGCGCTAAAGCATCGGGAGAATTACCCAATGATTTAGACATTTTTCTTCGTTTATTATCCCTAACCATTCCCGTATAATAAACGGCTTTAAATGGCATAGCCCCTTTTTCTTTTATTTTGACGGCATCGAGTAATTCCGGTGAAAATTCATAACCGGACATAATCATTCTTGCCACCCAAAAAAACATGATATCCCAACCGGTTACTAACACTTGTGTAGGATAATAATAAGCTATTTCTTTTGGATCTTTGAATCCGTCAAAAACAGAAATAGGCCAAAGCCATGAAGAAAACCAAGTATCAACAACATCTTCGTCCTGCTTTAAATCTGCTAAAGTCAATGAGGCATTCCCTGTTTTTTCTATCGCTTGCTTTAAAGCGTCGTCAGCTGTTTTAGCCACAAAAACCTGTTGATTTTCGTCTTCCACTTCCGTTTTTAGAAACCAGGCAGGTATTCGTTGTCCCCACCATAATTGTCTGCTGATGCACCAGTCTCTAATGTTGTCCTCTTGCAGCCAGCTTTGATACATATTAAACATGGACTCGGGGTAAAATTTCACTTCACCACTTTTCACAGCCTCAAGAGCTGTTTTTGCAAAGGGTTTCATGTCAACATACCATTGTAAACTAAGTCTCGGCTCAACAACGGCATCGGTTCTTTCACTATGTCCAATGCTTGTTCTATAATCCTCTATTTTTTCTAAGGCGCCAGCTTCTTCTAATAACTTCTTTATATTTTTTCTGGCTTCAAAGCGATCCTGACCAACCAGAATAGTAGCCTTTTCATTTAATTTACCGTTAGGGGTCAAAATATCTATGACGGGTAATTTATGTTTTTTACCAATTTCATAATCATTTTGATCGTGTGCCGGAGTTATTTTTAAAGCGCCGGTACCAAATGCGATATCAACATAAGCATCAGCGATGATTGGTATTTCCCGGTTAATTAGGGGTACAAAGACCGATTTGCCAATAAATGACTGGTATCTTTCGTCTTGTGGATGTACAGCAATGGCTACATCCGCCATAATGGTTTCAGGTCTTTGTGTCGCGATGGTGATAAAAAGATCTGGATTATCGGTACGATAGTATTTCAAATGAAATAACCTGGCATTTTCTTCTTTATAAATGACCTCCTCATTGGATAAAACAGTTAGCGCCTCGGGATCCCATTGGGTCATTCTCAAACCACGGTAAATTCTACCTTTCTCATAAAGATTGACAAAAACATGCAAAACAGCATCGGAGAGGGAAGGTTCCATGGTAAAGCGCGTTCTTTCCCAATCACAGGAAGCGCCCAATCTTTTTAATTGATCTAAAATAATACCTCCGTATTTATCTTTCCAGGCAAAAGCATGTTCTAAGAAGGCATCTCTTCCAATATCACCTTTTTTAATTCCCTGCTCTCTTAATAATCTTACTACTTTAGCTTCTGTAGCAATACTGGCATGATCGGTTCCAGGCACCCAACAGGCATTTTTACCAGATAATCTTGCTTTTCTTACCAGAATATCCTGTATGGTGTTGTTTAACATGTGCCCCATGTGTAAAACCCCGGTAACATTGGGTGGGGGGATAACTACCGTAAATGGCTCCCTTTCGTCAGGTTCTGAATGAAAATAATTTTTTTTAAGCCAATAATCATACCACTTTGTTTCTGTTTCCTGGGGTTGATAGCGCGCTGACAAGGACATATTTTTCATTTTTAAGGATGGTTAACATCCTATTTTAAAAATTCTAATTCGACTTGAGTTTGTAAAATGTCTTCCAAGGTTTCTTTTCTTCTGATTAAATGCAGACCTCCATCCATAAATAATGCTTCCGCTGGTCTTGGCCTTGAATTATAATTTGAAGCCATGGTGTAACCATAAGCCCCGGCATTATGAAAACACAAGATATCGCCTTCTTTTATTTCTGGTAATTCCCGCTGTTTGGCAAAGGTGTCTGTTTCACATATATTGCCCACAATGTCATAAGATAAGAGCGCGCCATCAGGGTTGGAGCAGTTGGTAATATGATGATATGCGTCGTAAAACATGGGTCTGATCAGATGATTAAATCCAGAATCAACGCCGGCAAATAATACGTAAGGCGTTTGTTTTACCACATTTACCTGCGTAAAAAAGTATCCGGCTTCACTAACCAAATACTTCCCAGGCTCGAAAATAAGGGATAAAGTTCTACCATATTTTTGGCAGAATTGATTGAAAGAAGCGCTTAGTAATCTACCTAATTCGTTGATATCTGCTTTTTTATCTTCCGGTTTATAGTTTATTTTAAATCCTCCGCCTAAATCTAAAAAGGTTAAATCAGGGAATTGTAACGCTATGTCAAACAGCAAATCAGCTACCTTTACAAAAGATTCAGCATCTTTTACGTCAGAGCCAATGTGTATATGCAGACCTTCTACCTTCAATCCGGTTTTGGAAAGGATAGATTTTATATCACCTATCTGTTCAAAGGAAATACCAAATTTAGAATGTGTATGGCCAACGGAAATATTAATATTACCGCCTGCCAGGATATGGGGATTTAGCCTTACACAAACTGGGGTTTCCGGGAAAACCTGGCCAAAACGTAGAAGAAAAGGTAAATTATCAATATTAATGCGAACTCCCATTTCAACGGCCTCGGCTATTTCTTCAAAGCCAACCATGTTAGGGGTAAACATGATGTCATTTGGTTTGAATCCCGCCAATAAACCAATCTTAATTTCTTCTATTGAAACAGTATCTAATCCTGTCCCCCATTTTTTCATCAGGCGCAACACATTAATGTTAGTCAAGGCTTTGCATGCATAATGGATATGCAAATCCTCTACAGAAAATGCGGCTTTAAAGGCTGCTACCTGTTTTGCCATTTCATCGGCATCGTAAACATATAAAGGCGTTCCTAATTTGGCACACCAAATGGCTGGCTCAAATCCTTCTGGAATGGCTTTGCCTTTTATTTCTGAATGATTCATTTAAAATTCTTAAAATTTACCGCAAAATTGCGATAATTCTTTCATAACCTTGCACCCAATGGATGCAATTTTGCATCTTATGGTAAAAATATCCTTTTTCTGCCTTTATTTATAAGGGTTTATATCTTTTATGGAGGAATCAGTGTTAATTCAACGTTGCTTAAAACAGGACCATACCGCTCAGGAATTCTTGTATAAAAAGTATGCTCCCAGGTTTTTAGCACTTATCCTTCGCTATATTCCCCGACGTGATGATGCTGAAGATGTGCTTGTGGAATCTATTTTTAAGATTTTCACAAAATTGGATACTTTTAAAAAAGAGGGAAGTTTCGAAGGTTGGATGAAGAGATTGGTAGTTAATGACTGCCTGATGTTTTTAAGAAAAAATAAAATGATTACCGTAGGCATTGATACCTTAAATGAGGCTAAAGCTGACTTGGATGATTCTTTTATTATGGAGAAAGATGTTGAAGCTTTAAAGCGGGTAATTGATTCTTTGCCGAGTGGTTATAAAATTATTTTTAATTTATATGTGGTAGAGGGTTATAAACATAAGGAGATTGCCCAACTTTTGGGCATCAGTGTTAATACTTCTAAATCGCAATTGATTCATGCAAAAAGAAGCATAAGAAAACAACTTGGGTTAACGAATCTGGAGACAGATCATTCAAAAACTGAAGATCATGATGATGAATAATTTTAAAGATATGAATAATAAAATCTCCTCCTGGGGTCAAGTGGTTGAAGAATTGAATAAGTTGGAACAAACGCCATCAAATGAGGTGTGGGTTCGCATTCAACAAAAGAAAATTAGAAGAAGGTTGATTCGATTAAGTTATAGTAGTATTGCGGCTACTTTTTTACTGTTAGTAGGTGTATTTTTGTTTAATCAGAAGGAATCACTTTCTTTTTCAGGCTATTCTTACGAACCTGGCATTGAGCAGACAGAGGCAGAATCATTTCTCGCGTCCATCACTTTTTCCAATGCTCATTTGCAAAATGGAAAGGTTCCTGAAGGTTCTGTCCCCAAAATGCTCGTTCCCAAAAATCCTTAATCTACAGTGTATTTATCTCGCTTAATGAAATGATTAAATGCGGGGGCAAATAATTTTCTTTTTGTAATCTGCAGGTTTTATCCAGGTAAAATTTATTTCAAATGAATTTCTGCTAAAACTACTTGTTTGCAGAGGTTTCTGACCTATCGAATAGGCTAAGCCAAGTTGAATATTTTTTAGTTCAAAAACGGTCTGAAAAGTTATTTCACCAAAAAACCAATTTCCATTATCTGATTGATTACCATGAAACCAAAGGCCCGCCCTAAGCGCCTGATCATTCCAGTCTTGTGGATTAAAACGGAATGGGGCTCCCAGGCTTATTCTTTGATGCGCCCCTTGTACGAGATAGTAAATAACGGGTAAAATATGGGTGTTTTCTGTTAAAGACCACTCTCCACCCGCAATTAAGGTTGTTTTTCTCTCTAATCGGGTATCAGAATTGGGGATAAATCCCATTTTGGGCTCATTAATATGAAACAGGCTAATGCCCGCATAAATACCCGTATTTTTACTCCAACTGTTGGACCAGAGAACGCCAGCATTTACATCGGGTATATAAGACGAAGAATAGGTAATGCCACTAGGTTCTCCACTTGGCAAGGTTGTGTTCCCACCGCCAATATTGGGGTCATATTGATTAGAAAACCAGGTATTACTGGCTAATGAAGTTTGCTCCAGCCCAACCTGGAATGCCAGGCTTAGATATTGCGTTCCTTTACCATATCGGCCTGCTTTGAGCAGTTTTAAATACCCACCACCAAAACTTACTTTTTGGTGAACAAAAGAAGGATCTCCTATTTTGAATGAGGAAATTAAGCCTTGTAAAGTCCAGAAATCCTGCCTTCCTGCTTTGTATCTGGTATCAATACCAAAAGCCGACAATTGATTTTTGTAGGAAACGCTTGGCAAATCACTTTGGGTTTTGAACTGAAGGCTCGCTCTGATTTCTCCTGAATGGAGCCCTGCAAAGGCTGGATTAGCCAGTAAGGGTTGCGAGGTGATTTGAGAAAAAACCGGGTCTTGCCCATTCACTGAAATAAGCGAAGAGATAAGAATGAGCAAAACAAACTTGGTTCTTTCAAAAATCATTTGGTAAAATTAACGAATCAATTGGGTTTGCCCACGTAAATAATCCTTATAGCCATCGGGATATTCGACGGTACAAAACCATTCATAATTTCCAACGGGCACCTCCATTTGCCTAAAAGTACCATTCCAACCCCTGCTCGTTTCATTGGTAAAAAAACCAGTATCCTGATATACCAGGTTACCCAGCTGGTCGTAAATTTTAAACTGCAATATTTTTACATTTTCAGGCCCATGGATTATTAAAATATCATTTTGGTTGTCATTATTGGGACTAAATGCCGTTGGTATGGCTATATTTCTTTGTTGACTCACCAGTATTTTTACTCCATCCTTAGCAACACATCCGTTTCTATCTGTTGCCGACAGATTTATTTCCATGGTTCTATTGGCAGTAAATATGGCATCTTTACAACGCAAACAGGATAAAGCCGTGCTATCGGGCAATGACCATTGGTATTTTATAGGTGCCTGACCATTGAAAAGTAAGGGAATAAGAGATATTTTCTGATTGTAATTTGCTTTGATAATTTCCTGACCTAAATCTATATTAAAAAAGAGTGGTTCAGGGATATTGAAAGTGGTATCCGTCAGACAGCTATTGGCATCTTTAAGAAAAAGGGTATATTTTCCAGCACCTAAATTACTAATGCGATTCCCTGTTTGCCAGGTTGTCTTATCAAAACTATAAACAAAAGGCCCTTTACCGCCAAAAGCGGCAAAGCTTAAGATGGCATCTGATTTTCTAAAGCAACTTACACTGTCCAAATCGAAGTCTAAAATAGTTTTTTCGGGTTGATAAATAGTTACTTCCTCCATTTTAAGACAGTTCCGAGCATCCGTTACAGAGATGTCGTAGGTACCTCCTTTCATATTTTGTCTTTTAAAGGAAGCATTCCCATCGGACCACAAAATGTTGTATCCTGGATTACCGCCTGTGACTGATATTTCAGCTTCACCTTCAGCATAACCAAAACACGCATTTCCTTTTTTAAATTGATTGATAATTATGGCGGGCGGTTCTTTTAGAATAAAAGAAGTATTTCCTTTGCATCCTGATACATTCGTTACGGTCAGTTGATAATTCCCGGCAGCCAAATTAAAAATTGTATCTTTTGCTGCAGATTGATTAGCAGCACTCCAGGTGTAAAAAGAGATATTTACCTCACTTTGTATTGATTTTAACCATATTTTTCCATCTTTTCCAGCATTGCAGGTAGGGTCAACACCCTCTAAGGTAAGTATTACAGGTAACGGATTTCTCATATATCCCCTCGAAATACCAGTGCAACCCTTCGAATCTGTGACGGTTAACGTATAATTTTCTGCCCCTAACAATCCTGTTACTAAAGGTGTTCTTTGACCGCTACTCCATTGATAGCGAAAAAGTGAAAAGTCAATACCTTCCCTGCCATTTATTTTTGTGAGTGATATTTCTCCATTTTGATTATTAAAACAAGAAGGTGCTTTAATATCTATTTCAGGCTTTATTTCCGGCAGATCGACGGGTTTTATTTGTACGGAATCAAGACATCCCTGGGCATCATTTACTTTGATTGTATAAGAAAGGGTATCTAAATTCGACGATAACAATCCGTTAAAACCGGTGTTCCAAAATACAAAATAGGCGGGACTTCCGCCAGTGACCGAGGCTTGAACTGTATTTTCTTTTTTACCAAAACAGCCGCTGTAAGTTTGAATAGCACTTATCTTTAGAGGATTCGACGGATTATTGATGGTAACTTTATCTGTAATTTTACATTTATTAGCATCTGTCAAAGTGACAGCATAATCACCCGCAGGTAAATTGATCCTTTTTTTTATGGTGGAGTTATCTGACCAAAGTAGTTGGTAGGGTAGGCTTCCACCCACAGGAAAAACCTCTATATCGCCATCATTTTTATTCAAACAGGTCAGATTACGGGTTTGAATATTCATTTGCAATGGCAAAGGGCTAGTCATAAGTACCTGATGCTGAAGGGCACAACCTTTTGCATCGGTGATATTTATAAAATAAGACCCCGTAGCTAATCTGTTTGCCAGATTTCCTACCTGAGCCAAAGGATCACTCCATTTAATCTGGTAAGGTTTTGAACCTCCACTCACAAAAATTCTTGCGAGTCCATCTTCATTTCCATAGCATGAAACAGGCGTAATTTGACTGGAATCAATCTTTAAAACACTCGCCCCCTGAGCGATGACGGTATTGACGGTGTGATTGCATTGGTTCTGGTCTGTAATTGTTAAGGAATAGGGACCTGCCGGTAAGTCTGTAATATCGGTATTGGTGTTTCCATTATTCCACATAAAACGATAAGGAAAGACGCCTCCCGTCACTGTTGCCTTTAAGGTACCCGTAGCCGAACCTGAGCAAATGGTGGGTGTGCTAACTATGGATCCAATGATAGGAGGTGGCGATTCAATTAAAAATGAATCTTTACCAACGCAACTTTTGGCATCTGTAACAGTAAGGGCGTAAGCACCTTGCTTTATAGGGTTGGTTGTAGCCGATGTTCCACCATCTGGTTGCCAGCGAAAAGTGTAACCGCCATTTCCTCCGGTTGGTTCAGCTTTTAATTGAGCACCCGCCAAATTAAAACATAGGGCTGGTTTTAATAAACTTATATTGGTTTCGATTGGATTTGGTTCAATAAAATTAACCGCGCGGCTGGTTTGGCAACCTAAAAAATCAGTAGCCACATAGGTATGAATGCCCGCTTTTATTCGCTCTATTTTTGTACCTGTAGGTTCGCCATCTTTTGTTAAAGATATGGGGGTAAAACCCTTGGAAAAAGATAATACCAGCAGGCCGTCTTCTGAACCAAAACAGCTGATGGGAATATTTTCCTTTTCTATGATTTCCAGTTCACAAGGTGGAAAAACACAATGAAAAATAGTGTCAATAGGTTGACACATAACGCCATCTATGAGGGGTAACTTAAAATTAATAGTAATACTATCTTTTGGCGAAAGGCCTGTAAAGCTATATTTTTGATTTCCAGAGGTTGATAAATTAATCGTCGCTTTCCCCTTTTGAAGAATACTTCCGGAATATGTTTCTCCCATTAACAAAGGAGGAAGTTGCCAGCTTACATCAATTAGTCCCGGACCTTTTGGTTCGCAGGTAAAGCGAGGTCCAAAGGATTTGTCGCGATATTCAATCCTTAAAGTATCATTGAAAACACATCCTGAACTATTAATCAACTGAACGGGATAATCTGTGGTTATGGTTGGATTAAATACAGGATCTTTGCAATTGAGGCAGGAAATGCCCGGTTTGGGCGCCCATTTTACTTGGTAAGCTGGCTTAGTTTCAAAAACCAGGGAAATACTTTGGACTAAACCAGGAACCGTTTCAGCTACCCGATCACTCACCCATAATTGCCAGTTTCCATTCAAATCTTCCCCCATGAGTCCTGACCAGCTGCCGGCAATAGAAAATTCGCCGGTATAGGGGGAATTTCCTGTGGAAAGGGTAGAGGTGGCTCCAGGAGTAAAGCAGGTTTGCAGAAGATCGGGACTATTACTTGCATTTCCCGGACTGATTAACTCCAAAACATGATCAATATTTCCACTGGGGGGAATTAACCATACTTCCAAATCACTCGCCCGTGGTGTATAAATATCAAGGCAAATTCGGGTGAGATTATAATCTTTTAAATTTATTTTTTCATTCGGTAAATCCTTAACCTGTAGATTGATTTTCAGTGGTGAAAAGGGTTTGTGAATTTGTCCATCTAATGTTTCCAGGGGATTAAAACGAAAGGTGTCTCTTTGAAGGTTTCCAACTATGGTGTCCAGATTTATTTGAAGGGAGGCACCTGGGCATAAAAAAGTATCCGTTAAAGTTGGTAAAGGCCAGGTGCAAATTTCTGTTTGTCGAATGACAGTTTCCTGTGATAATACAGATTTTGTTAAAACAAGTAACATAATAACGACCAATCCCATGTTTTTGCAAGGAAAAGGCCTCTTGAAAAGGAATAAAATGGTTTTTTTTAGGTTCACAACTATATGAAATATTATTTCGTTAAACAAATGTAGAAAAAACTACATTTGCCACAGGGTATTTATTTATTTTAGCCCACTTTTTAAATGAAATTAACATTTATCGAATGACCTTATTAGATGGAAAAAAATTAGCTACTCAGATTAAATCTGAAATCAAAGAGAAAGTATTGACCAGGGCAGCTGAAGGAAAAAAAATACCTCATCTGGCCGCTATTCTCGTTGGGGAAAATCCAGCTAGTATGGCTTATGTCCGCAACAAGGTGAAATCCTGTGAAGAGGTAGGATTTACTTCTACCTTGTTCAAAGAACCTGAAACCATTTCTGAAAATGACCTTCTCCATTTGGTAGAAAATTTGAATAATAACCCTGAAATAGATGGTTTTATTGTACAACTTCCGCTGCCTGGACATATCAATGAACACCTGATTACCCTAGCCATTAATGCTGAAAAAGATGTAGATGGCTTTCATCCAGTTAATTTAGGTAAAATGATGCTGGGCTTACCTTGTTTTCTGTCTGCCACACCTAAGGGAATTTTAGAAATGCTATCCCGCTATGATATTCCTACAAAAGGAAAGCATGTGGTGGTCGTAGGAAGAAGCCATATCGTTGGTACTCCTATGTCTATTTTATTGTCAAGAAAAGGTAAGCAAGGGGATGCAACGGTCACATTATGTCATAGTTATACGCAAGATTTGAAATCATTTACCTTACAGGCTGACATACTCATTGCTGCTACAGGAATTCCTGAATTTATAACGGGTGATATGGTCAAACCCGGTGCTGTAGTCATAGATGTTGGTATCAATAGGGTTGAAGATAGCTCGAATCCAAAGGGATTTCGATTGACAGGTGATGTGCATTTCCCATCGGTGGAACCCGTTTCTTCCTATATTTCTCCTGTTCCAGGGGGCGTAGGACAATTAACCGTTATGGCTCTTATTCAAAATACTTTGCTCGCAGCAGAGAGGAAAGATTAATTTTTACTATGAATTATTATCGTTTTAGTTTCTCATTTAATGATGATACCGATGCAGACATTTTGCTCGCAATGCTCGGTAATTATCCTTTTGAAGTTTTTGAAGAAGAAAGCGGGCTAATAAATGCTTTTCTTCCCGGAAATATTCCTCCTGATAGCCTTTTTGAGGATCTGTCTGTTTTGTCCCAATCGTTTCCATTTGTTTATACTGTGGAGAATTTACCCGAGGAAAATTGGAATATTCAGTGGGAAAGTCACTTTTCACCAATTAGTGTAAATGATTTTTGCTACGTCAGGGCAGATTTTCACCCGCCTGTTACTGGCTTTAAACACGAATTGGTTATAACACCCAGGATGGCTTTCGGCACAGGTCACCATGAAACTACATATATGATGATGGAGGCTATGGAAAATATCCCTTTTAAGGATACCCTCGTTTTCGATTTTGGCTGTGGAACGGGTATATTGGCTATCCTGGCGGTAAAATTAGGGGCGAAAAAGGTCATAGCGCTCGATATTGAAGAACCTGCCGTGGAAAATGCCATAGATAATGCTAAACTCAATGGCGTAGGAGATTTTATAGATGTTTTTGCCGGAGATTTGAAAGCAGTGTCCTTGTCAGGTCAGGATGTTATCCTCGCAAATATCAATAGAAATGTAATACTCGACGAACTTCCTACGTTAAAAAATCAACTAAGTTCCTCCGGTCTATTACTTATTTCTGGTATTTTATGGTCCGATTGGGATTTGATTATGGATAAAGCCTCATCGCAAGGCTTGAATTTAGTTAGTAAAAATCAGAAAGGGGAATGGATGATGGGCGTTTTTAGCAGGTAATTTTTTATAATTTTGGTATATGAGAATATTTAGGCTTGTTTTGATTTTGTCGTTGTTGCCCTTGCACTACGTTTTTTCTCAGCGGGTCGATACCTTACCCAAAGATCCGATAGCTTTGTGGGAAACTATCAATAAGTCCGTCATTTCACTAAATAATAAGGATTTACTGGAAAAATACAACCTTTATGCACTGGATATTCAATCGACTGCCTATAGCGAAACGCAAAAGAAGTTAATCTATCAGACTTTAGCGATTTTGTGGGGAAGGAAATTACCATTGATTCCTTACATAACCTCCTATTTAGATTATGTGGCATTGTTAAAATCCAATACTCAAAACGATGATGGTTTTAATTTATGGCATAAATCCTTTCAGTCGCTTCTTGCTCTACCCGATAAATATACCCCATTTAAAATCAATGATTTTCTAACGCTTTCCTCTACGTTTGTAAGCCGACAAATAATTTCAAGCGGAAGAGGAGCCAATTGGACACTAAAAGGGGGTAAATATTCCTGGGAATGGGAAAATCAGGAACCGAAATTGATTTTTACTAAGGCTCACCTCTCTACGGGATACAAAACAGATACGATTCATATTTTTGAGACGTCAGGTGTTCTTTATCCTTTTAAAAATCAATGGATTGGCGTAGGTGGAAAATGTGATTGGTCCAGGGTCGGCTTAGATAAAAGTGTTTTTGTGCTGCTGAAAAATTATTCCCTGGACTTGAATCTTAATAAGTTTAAGGCCGATAGCGTTCAGTTAAGCTATCCTTCCTATTTTGGAAAAAATCTTATTGCAGGAAATTTCCAGGATCAAATGGTTTTTCAACCAGACTCCTCGCTTATTTCTTTTCCCAGATTCAATTCTCTGAAAGATAACTTAGTTATCAACCAATTTGGCGAAGGTATTAAATTTATAGGCGGCTTTGCCCTAGAAGGTAAAACAGTGATTGGTTTTGGATCAACTGAGAATCCTGCGAAAATTACCTTGGTAAATAATAAAGCGAGAACTGCTTTTGTCGGTGCGTCAGAAAAATTTATCCTCAAAAGAGCAGATCAGTTAAGCAGTCAAAAAGTAAAATCCATCTTATTTTTAGGTACTGATTCGATAGTTCACCCCGAACTCATTTTCAACTACAATACAAAAACCAGAACCCTTTTACTTCGAAGAGGCGAAAAGGGGAAAGGAAGAAATTTATTTTATAGCTCTGCCCATAAATTTTCTATTCAAGCGGAAGAACTGGTCATGCAAATTGATAATGATTCTGTTATGATTGGTAGGGAAGCACTTCCCGTTTTAAAAAAGGCATTTGTTCGCTTTGAATCCCTTAATTTCTTTAATGAAAATGAATTTGAAGGATTAAAAGGTATTTCTACCCAAAATCCACTCCAATTATTGTATCAAATTTGTCAAGAAAAGCAAACTACGGTTTTCGATGCAGGTATTCTAGCACCACTTTTGAATCCTAAATATTCTTTGGAAAATATCAGATCCCTATTGTATGAATGGGTAGCATCAGGTTATATTGAATTTCAGGAAGAGAAAGGCCTGATCATTGTAAACGATAAGGTTCGGTTAACCGTTGAAGCAGCATTGGGTAAACGTGATTTTGATCGTTTACGCATCGATTCTAAAACGGATGGAGTGAATGCCTGGCTTACGCTTAACAATAAAAGCATTCAGATTCAAGCGGTTAATTTTTTAGATTTTTCCCCTTTACATCGGGTAAGATTATTACCTACTGAGAACAAGATTACCTTGCTTCCCGAAAGAGTAATGCGTTTTTCAGGGGTATTAAAAGCAGGATTTACTGATTTTGAAGGAACAAATTTTGAATATAATTACAAGCAAAATCAAATTAAACTAGATAGCATTAAAAGATTTAGGATATTTCTGAAGGAATCGCCTACTGATTCATCGAAAATGCCCAATGCTTTTTCACTTACCTCGGAAATAAATTCTTTTGCTGGTTCTTTAGCCGTTGACGCGCCCGAAAATAAAGGGGGAAAAGATAATATTTCCACTTTTCCCGTGCTAAATAGCAGAACGGGGGGCACTATTTTTTATGATGGTGATTTTGCAAAGGATACTACGCTCAAAAGAGATTCATTTTATTTTGCGCTGTCTCCCTTTATCTTTCCAGGCCTGGATAAATTTCAGGAAAATCAGGTCCAGTTTAAAGGTAAATTATTTTCTTATGACATATTTCCAGTTTTTCAAGAAACGGTAAGAATCAGACCTTTTGACTATTCGTTGGGCTTTAATCATAAAACGCCTAAAGAGGGTTATTCAACTTATAGGGGAAAAGGTAAATATGTCGGTGAATTAGATCTGAGTAACCGGGGATTTAAAGGAAAGGGCAGGTTAGATTATCTTGGAGCGGTCATTAATGCGGAAGATTTTGTTTTTCAACCGAATAAGGTGAGTGGTAGCGCAAAGAATTTTTCTTTGGAGGAGGAAATAAAACCTCTCGAAATTCCCAAAGTCGTAGGGAAAGAGGTTACTGTAACCTGGAAACCTTACCAGGATAGCCTTTATCTGGCTTCAGGTTCTCAGTCTTTTTCCGTTTTTAAGTCAGGTTCCTATCTTTTTGATGGTAATTTAATTCTTACTCCCGAGGGTGTCGGTGGTAGCGGTTTGTTAAACTGGCCATTGGCTTCGTTAAAGGCAGATAAACTTAAGTTTGGCGCCAATACAGCCAAAAGTGATACTGCCTGGCTTAAAATTAAAGGGAAAACAGAGGAAGAAGTTTTGTTGGAGGCTCTTAATGTTAAGGCGGATCTTAACTTCGACAATGGCTTGGGTGTCTTCACTGGTAATGATGGAAAGTTATTAACTAATCTTCCTTTCAATCAATATACTACCTCATTAATTGATTTTGATTGGAATATCAAAGATCAAATGGTTTATTTTAAGTCTGATACCTCTTCCGTTGGTGTCTTTGCCTCGAAAGTAGCTAATCAGGATTCTTTGCGGTTTAATGGCAAAAATGCCCGGTATAATCTAAAAGATTTTAGTCTTGAAATAGGTGGCGTAGATTTTATTCATGCGGCGGATGCCAGAATTTTTCCAGATAAAGGGATGGTCACCATTCGTTCAAATGGCTTAATTGATTCTTTTGCTAATGCTATTATTATCTGTGATACCATAAACCAGAATCATAAAATTATAAAGGCAAACGTGCAGGTAAAAGGTAGAAAGGACTATTTAGCCTCTGGATTTTATGAGTATAACCTGCCTGGCAAAAATCAGGAAATTGCCTTCTCATCGATTATTGGTCAACGGGTAGGTAAGGGTTTGATGTCTCAAAAGGCCACAGCAACCAGAGCTAAAGGTGAAATTGATGCCCTGGACGATTTTCGAATAGATACGAAAACGAGCTTTTATGGGGAAATTGGCCTCGCCTCTGAAGATATAAATCTTTCTTTTGACGGCTATGCCAGACTTGAATCTTCAGCTATTGAGGAAAATAATTGGTTCAGGCTGAATACCAAGGCAGATAAGAAAAATCTAGTTATTGAGGCAAACAGGCCAAAAGATCCTGAAGGCCTCTTTCTTGAAACAGGATTCTTTTTGAGTGCCGAAAATGCCTCCATTTATCCAAGGTTTTTACAACCTCTCCCTACAAGAAAAGATAGACCAATCTTTCCTGCTAATGGTTTTATTAGGTACGAAAGGCTGAAAGATCAATTTCTATTTGGCGATTCACTCTGTGTGTCGAGAGGCAATTGTGTAGGCAACCTGCTTGTTTTAGATGATAAATCAGCTAGAATTACAGCAGAAGGTGACTTTACCCTCGCTGCTGGATTAAAAATGGCCGATGTTAAGGCTACAGGGTTTTTGAAAACTACCATGCCCCCAACCCAGGAAATGTCAGATACCGGGGAAGTTCAAAAATTAGTACTCGATTTAGATCTTATTCTTGGGCTTAATCTGAAGATACCTGAAAAATTTCTAAGAATTATTGAAAATGAAATGGCCAGTGCCGCCTTTGGTTCTGAACCTATTGCCTACCTTTCAGATTTGGATTATTACAACCGATTGCTTACCAGATTACTAGGTAACACAGATGAAACCAAAGAGGTGCTTTCCCAGTTAAGCTCCGGCCTTTTTGAGATTCCCGCTAAACTGAATCCCTATTCTTTTCTTTTTGGTAATGTAAAACTGAAATGGGATGCTGAATATCAGGCTTTTATAAATGCAAATACCAATGTGGGTCTTATTAGCGTCGGAGGAAAACCAGTGAGTAAGAAAATTAATACGTTCATTGAAATAAAAATGCCCGCTAATAATGACGATAGAATTTATGTTTATTTGAAATTACCTAATGACATCTACTATTATTTTGGTCTCAGAAAAGGATTCCTGGAAGTAAATTCCAATGACTCCAGGTTCCAGGATGAATTGACTAAAACCAAAAAGCCAGATCTTTTAGTGAAAATGCCAAATGGTGAGATATTAGAAATTCAGGCCGTTGAATCTAATAGAGCTCAAATGTTTATGCGAAGAGCCATGTCTGCGGGTGGTAAATAATTAATCTGCCAAACTTTGTCTAAAGTCATTTATTAAATCACCTATCGCTTCTATGCCTACAGAAACCCTTATAAGTCCTTCGCTTATCCCATATTTCTCTCGCACCCCCGATGGTACATTTCTATGTGACATGGTGTAAGGATGCATGATCAATGTGTTAACATCGCCTAATGTCGGAGCTATCGTTGCTAATTTTAACTTATCAATGCATTTTCTGGCTACTTCAATACCTCCGTTCAACTCAAAAGACAGCATTCCTCCAAAATATTGCATTTGTTTACTTGCAATGCTGTGTGTTTTGTGTTGAGAAAGCCCGGGATAATACACTTTCTTAACGGATGGATGAGAGGATAAAAATTTTGCGAGTTCCATAGCATTTAAACTATGCTTCTCCATGCGTAAAGCAAGTGTTTTTAATCCGTTATTCACCAACCAGGCATCCCAGGGATTGGCAGAACAGCCCATTAATTTTACCGTTTGTTTGACACGCTTCATTACTTCAGCATTTTTACCAATAATACATCCCGAAATAGTATTTCCGTGCCCATTCAAATATTTAGTGGTTGAATGCACGACAAAATCTATGCCCCATTTTAAAGGTTGTTGTACGACAGGCGTGCAAAAAGTATTATCAATGACGGTTAATTGGTTATATTTTTTTGCCAGCGAAACTAATTTTTCTAAATCAACACAGGTTAAAATTGGATTGGTTGGCGATTCTAAATAGATAAGACGAATGGACGGATCGTTGGAAAGAATATTTTCAACTTGTTCGACATCATTTAAATCGGCCGTTTCAAATCCTATGTGGTATGAGGCCAGTATTTGATTGAAAAAATCAGTGGTTCCACCATAAATATCTGCTTGGGTCAATATCTTATCACCTGGTTTTAGTAATGCCATTAAAACAGCAGATATAGCCGCCATTCCAGAGCTAACTAATACACAGTGAGCATTTTCTGGTAAACCATAAGATTCCAGGGCAGCTAATTTTTCAGCTACTGCATCACAGGTAGGATTACCAAAACGGCCGTATAAATATCCGCTCTCAGCACCAGAAAAAATATCTATACCTTGTTGTAAATTATCAAAAACAAAGGAAGATGTGGCGTAAATGGGTAAAGTATGCGAAGAAGTGTCCATAGGATCGACCGTTTCCTGAACGCATAATGTGGCTGCTGAAAAAATAGGTTCACTCATTTTATTTGTTTGTTTTGACTATTTGTCTGTAAGGTAAGAAAGGTAATTACCTGAAGGTATCTTTTTTAAAGGTAAAACATCCTTTGTGTATAAATAAGCGTAAGCATTCATTTCTATTTCCTTACTGTTTACTTTTACTACCGCGCGGATATATTCATTATCCTCTGGAAATGATGGGTTTATGTCTTCATAATCGTCAAGTATAGCCAGCGTTTTTTTGGGGGAATGCAGCCGGTAAATTTGACCGAAAACTTTATGCTCATGGGTTATATCTAAAACCATTGCCGGATAATCTCCAAGGTCATATAGCTTTGCAAAAACATATCCATGCCCTAAAAATTCTGCCTCTTTAAGGAATTGAGTAGATATCGAAAGATTACATTCTGGTAGTAACGTTCCATAAACGAATAGTAAGTCCATTTTCCTTCGATTTAAATACCTTTGCAATATATTTTAAATTTCAGGAAAATTACTATGTTAACTAGAAAGAAATCTACTACTTATTTGGAGGATAATCCTTTTGTTTTATCAGAAAACAGGAAAACGATACCCGTTCGAATTTGGTTGGATAATGTTAGAAGTGCACTAAATGTTGGTTCCGCTTTTCGCACGTCTGATGCTTTGGGTATTGAAAAACTATATCTATCTGGCATTACGCAACAACCTCCTCATAAGGAAATTTTAAAAACAGCCTTGGGTTCAACTCAAACTGTATCCTGGGAATATATAGAAAATGAAATTTCATTGGTAGAGGAATTGAAAGAAGATGGTTGGGAAATTATTCTGGCTGAACAGGTTGAAGGAAGTATTTGGTTGCAAGATTTTGAATTTATCAAAAATCATAAATATGTGATTATATTTGGGAATGAAGTCGATGGGGTGCAACCTCTTTTTCTTCCTTTAGCCAATGCCGTGGTAGAAATTCCCCAGGTGGGCTCAAAGCACAGCTTAAATGTTTCCGTTTCTATGGGTATGATTCTTTGGGAAGCTTTCAGAAAATTACTTTAAATCAAACTATTTCATCATGAGAATTGATCAGATTAAGGTTATCAGAAAAAATTTGAAACTGCAAAAACCTTATGCCATCGCAGGTAGAATTATTGATGATGTGGAAAATATCTGCTTAACTATTCAATTGGAAAATGGTATCATTGGTTATGGTGCTGCAAATCCAGCGCCTGAAGTAGTAGGGGAGTCGCCCATTGAAGCGGAGGAAGTTCTAAATAAATGGGTTTTACCTCGTTTAAAGGGTAGGGATATCAAAGGATTTTTAGGTTTGATAAGGGAATTTCAACAACTTATTCCAAATAATCCAGGGGCTTTGGCAGCGCTTGATATTGCCTTACACGATGCGTATGGGCAATGGGCAAAAATGCCTGTGGTAGATATTTATGGGAAACATTTCGATGAGTTACCTACTTCAGTAACTATTGGTATCATGAATGTGGAGGATACCCTGAAGGAGGCTGTTAATTTTTATAACGATAAGTTTACTGTTTTTAAGATTAAAACTGGAGATGATCCTTTGTCTGATGTACTAAGGATTAAAGCCTTAAGGGAAAACTTCGGTGATGGAGTTACCCTTAGAGTGGATGCAAATCAAGGTTATTCTTCAAAGGATCTTTCTTATTTTTTAAATGAAACTGCCCATCAAAACATTGAATTAATCGAACAACCATTTAAGGTTGGCCAGGAAAGTGACCTCTTGACTTATCCAGAAACGATTCGACGTACTTTTTGTGCTGATGAATCTCTAAAATCCACCCAATCGGTCTTTCCATGGCTTATTGAAAAGCCTTTTGGTATTTTTAATATTAAATTAATGAAATGTGGGGGTATTTTAAATGCCATGGATATTGGTAGAATCGCTGAACTGGCTGGAATATCTTTATTTTGGGGTTGTAATGACGAGAGTTGTATCAGCATAACTGCCGCTTTACACGCCGCTTTTGCTAATAAAAATACAAAATACATTGATTTAGACGGCAGCTTCGATTTGGGCGAAGACTTTGTGAAAGGAGGATTCTATGTAAAAGAAGGTAAAATGGGTATCTATAAAGATAGATTTGGCCTCGGTTTTATAAATGATGTATTATAATCACCATAAAAATTTACCCTCCAATTGGTCCACCTTATCTATATCTCCTAATCGGAATTTAATGGGTATGCCATTTTTCTTTTCCAGTAACACCTCAATTCTGCAAAACAATGCCAGGGGCCGAGCTGAAACTCCATTAAAAGGAGATGGTTTTGAGTAGGTCTTTATCATTGTATTCGACGAATACTTTTGTGCCGTGGTTAATGGTACAGATGTTTCCTGGAAAGATAAGTAAGTTACATCGTAACTTCTCAATTCCGGTATAGACTTATTAATTATAGAAATTTTGGAGGGTAACTGAGCCATTAAGGGAAAAAAAACAGAAGGAACAAAAAGCGTTAAAAGGAGAAAGAAACGCAGATTATTTTTCATTTTTTACCTTTTTTGTACCAGAATACATCTCAAATTTCAAAAATTTACAAGCAATGTTGCCATTAAAAAGTGGAATTTTCCTGGAAGTTCTCAAACCAATGGCTTTCGCAGCTTCTGGATTTCCAGTAATCACCCAGGCTTGATAACCTTCATATCCAGATTTAAACTTATCGCCTAATTTTTTATAAAAAAGGGAAGCATCCTCAAGAGACATACGGGCATCATAAGGCGGATTCACCATCAAAATACCTGGTGGCGGCGGAGGAATACTTTTTTCAAAAGACCTGGTTTCGATGGAAATTGTATCTAAAAGACCAGCAGCACGGATATTTACCTTGGTTGCACGGGTAGCGCTTTCGCGAATATCACCTCCGTAAATACCGATATTGAAGGGAACTTCCTTACTTATGCTTTCATTTCGTACCTTTTCCAATAACTCCGGTTGGAAATTTGGCCACCGCTGAAAACAAAATCCGTCTTTTCGGTTCTTATTAGGTGCGATATTTCGGGCAAAAAGGGCAGCTTCAATTAACAAAGTACCTGATCCACACATAGGATCTATAAACGGGCAATCTTTATTCCACTGGCTTAACCGAATCATACCCGCTGCCAACACCTCGTTCAAAGGTGCTTCTTCACCTTCCTCTCTATAACCTCTTCTGTGAAGAGAAGTTCCGGATGAATCGAGGGATACGGTAAACGTTTTGTCGTTATTATGGACATTTATCCTTAGGTCTGGAAAATTGATATCCACATTAGGCCTGACATCAAATAAAGATCTGAATCGGTCAACGACGGCATCTTTAGTTTTTAAAGCAATATAATGAGAATGGCGAAATACTTCACCTTGGGCAATAGCATCAACGGCAATGGTTCCTGTGGGAGAAACATACTTTTCCCAGGGAATTTCATTCATACAGTCATAAAGCTCCGTTTCATCTTCAGCTTCAAACCTTACAATGGGAATAAGAATCCTTAGTGCAGTACTAAGACAAATATTCAGACGATATACGCCTTCAAGATCAGTTTCACAAAACACAGAACGAGTACCTAACTCAATATTTTCAGCACCAAGTAACTGAAGTTCACTGGCCAGGACTTCTTCAAGCCCAGCCAGTGTTTTCACTATTAATTTCAAAATTTATGCTTTTTCAAAAACATTTCTCACTAAATCGGCCGCTTCTTCAAGAGCAATAGCCGATTGAACGGCAAGTCCTGATTCGTCAATCATTTTTTTAGCCAAATCTGCATTGGTTCCTTGTAATCTAACAATGAGGGGAACATGAATATTACCCATATTTTTATAAGCATCAATGACACCTTGTGCCACTCTGTCACAACGGACGATGCCACCAAAAATATTGATTAAAATGGCTTTAACGGCAGGATCTTTCAGGATAATACGGAAAGCCAGTTCCACCCTTTTGGCATCAGCAGTTCCACCAACATCAAGGAAATTGGCAGGTTCACCACCTGAAAGTTTTATTATATCCATGGTTGCCATCGCTAGTCCGGCGCCATTTACCATACAACCTACGTTGCCATCTAATTTCACATAATTCAAATCAGACTCTCTGGCTTCAACTTCAGTTGGATCTTCTTCGCTATTATCGCGTTGAGCCTCCAAATCGGGATGTCTGTACAACGCATTATCGTCAATCGTTACTTTTGCATCAACGGCAATGATTCTATCATCACCTGTTTTAAGGCAAGGATTAATTTCAAATAGCGCCGCATCTGATGCAACGAAAGCAGTATAAAGTTTGGTAATGAAAGAAGTCATTTCTTTGAAAGCCTTTCCACTTAACCCTAAATTAAAGGCAATTTTCCTCGTTTGGAAAGCCTGAAGACCCAAGGTAGCGTCAACCCATTCTTTTTGAACCTTTTCAGGCGTTTCCTCAGCTACTTTTTCAATATCCATACCACCTTCTGTGCTATAGATAATGACATTACATTTTTTCTCTCTATCCATAAGAATAGAGACATATAATTCTTTACAAGCATCAAAATCAGGAGCATAAGCATCTTCAGCAACGAGAATTTTACTAACCAGTTTGCCTGGTCCTTCCATTCCACCAGCCGTTTGAGGCGTCCTCAAATACATGCCTAAAATGTTGTTAGCATGAAGTTCAAAATCAGCAGCATTTTTAGCTAGCTTAACTCCTCCTCCTTTACCACGACCGCCAGCGTGAATCTGAGCTTTTACAATGGCGAATGGAGAATTTGTTTTGGCAGTCAACGCAGTATAGGCTTCCTTTGCTTCTTGCAGGTTTCCAGCTACAATGCCTTCCTGAATGGCAACACCAAATTTCTTTAACAACTCTTTACCTTGGTATTCGTGTAGATTCATAATTTCCTTTATTCCGATGGTTATTTTCTAAAGTTTCATCTTCGCGGTCAAAAGTACAATTTTAACCCGCTATTTTGAAAGAAAAAAACATTAAATTGGAATATTTTTCTGCTACTTTTGTTAAAATTTTATAATCATTTGATTTTAGACTATGGAAAATACAGATACATTACACCCAATACCTGAACAATTGGCCTTTACCGAAAAAATTAAAAAACCATTTTCCCTCTTTTTGTTTTTTGTTTTTAAGATACCAACCCTTTTTTGGTGGGGTGTGCGCCTTGAAAAAATCAACTGCTTCGAAGCCACAGTAATCCTACCGTTTTCCAAACGCACTCAAAATCCATTTAAATCTATTTATTTTGCAGCGCAATCAGGTGCCGCAGAGCTTGCGTCCGGACTGCTCGCCACAATGGCCACCGAAGGTATGGGATCAATCTCAACCCTGGTGACTGAGGTTTCAGGTACCTATATTAAAAAAGCAAACCAGCCTGTTTATTTTACCTGTCTGCAAGGGGAGGATATTAGAAAAATAGTTTCAGATTCGGTAAGGAATAAAATGCCTTGTTCTATTCAAACCAAAGTGGTGGGCACCTTTAAAGACGGTACTGTTGTTTCTTCTCACCTTATTACCTGGTCCTTTAAAAGTCGATAAAATGTTGAACTTTTTTTATTAAATTTGTGTTAATGCCATTTTTGTGATAAAAATCATCGAATAATTTAAATCATTGCTTATGTTCAGGGGTATTATTGAGAAATCTTTGTTTGGTGTTTGTTCCTATTGGGGCGAATGGCTGGGTGTCCAATCGTCCAGAGTACGTCTGTATTTTATATATATCACCTTTGTTACCATGGGTTCTCCCGCCATCGTTTATCTTTTTATGGCCTTTTGGTTGAATTTAAAGAAATACCTGAGACAAAGTAAAAATCTAATCTGGAATTAAAATTGAAAGGCATATTTTACTAAGTTAGCTCCCATTTGCATAGCCTTTAGTCTGTTTTCTGGTGGATCATTGTGTACTTCCTGATTTTCCCAGCCATCACCCAGGTCACATTCAACAGAATAAAAACATATTAATCTTCCTTTCCATATTAAACCGTAACCTCTGGGCGCTTTCCCATCGTGTGCATGTATTTTAGGAAGACCATTAGGGAAATTATATTTTTGCTTATAAATTTCATGTTCAAATGGTAATTCAGCAAATTCCAGTTCGGGAAATACTTTCTTCATGGCAGGTCTGATGTATGGATCCATACCATAATTATCATCTATGTGTAAGAAGCCGCCGCCCATCAAATATTGTCGTAAATTGGCTGCTTCCCTATCTGAAAATACCACATTTCCATGACCTGTCAAATGTAAAAAAGGGTAGTTGAAAATTTCTAAACTGCCAACTTCAACTGTTCCATAATTGGGGTCGAAATTTGTACCCATATTTTTATTGCAAAATTGCGCCAGATTTGGTAAAGCCGTCGGATTTGAATACCAATCGCCACCTCCGTTATACTTTAATAGCCCAAGCTTCAAGGTAGGAGGTTCGTTTACTGCAAACAAAGAGAGAACTAAAATGAATAGTATAGGCATTGGAAGGTTATTTATTTTTCAAAATTAAGCATTGTGTAGCAAAAATACCAGCAGTTTCAGTTCTTAACCTGTTTTCACCTAAATGCACAGACAAAAAGCCTTGCGCTTTGGCCGTCTCCACTTCTTTTTCTGTAAAATCTCCCTCAGGCCCAATCAAAATGAGCACATCTTCCCCTTTTGGTATGACATCAAAAAAATGGCCCTTGCTGGATTGATCTAGGTGGGCTATGTATTTATTTTTTTTTGTTGAACCATTGATTAATTCCTGAAAACTCATTAATCCGTTTAATGTTGGAAAATTAGGATTGGCAGATTGTTTTCCGGCGGTTCGAATAATTTTCTCTAAACGATCCATTCTTAATTTGTCTCGCTCTCCGTGGGTTGAAGTAAATGGTGTTATTGAATCAATGCCAAGTTCTGTTGCCTTTTCAAGAAACCATTCAAATCTTTCCATTTGTTTGGTTGGTCCAATAGCGACGTGAAGCTGGAAGTCTTTTTTAGGAAATAAAACGGTTTTATCTACCTTTATGGTTACTCCTTTCTTATCTGTAGCATGCAAAAATCCTTCTACTTTAAGTCCATTCCCATTTAACAAGTGAATTACATTTCCTGGTTTATGCCTGAGAACCAACTGAAGATGCTTGCTTTCATCTTCGTCAAGTCTAATAAAACCGTTGGAAATTTCGGTAAAATAAAAATAATTCATTGTTGAAAACTATATTGTTTCAATTAATCGTTTCTGTAAAAATGCAAAAAAGGGGTTAAAGTTTCATGGTCTTTGCAATTTGGAACTTTAAAGCAAAATAAGTTGTTATTTTTGCATCTTATATTTTTAATCACGCTAACCCAATAAACGGATGAGCATTCTTAGTATGGCAGGTCAATTGATGTTGAGTTTATCGATTCTCATCGTATTGCATGAATTAGGGCATTTTATTCCAGCCCGGTTTTTTAAAACCAGAGTAGAAAAATTTTATTTGTTTTTTGATCCCTGGTTTTCATT
>JANQZX010000156.1:53886-55352 GCA_030728245.1 Saprospiraceae bacterium
GGTTTTTCACAGGGTAGCCAATTCCTCGGGGACCAGTTCAAAGCCTTTGGACAGATGTTTAAAGGTAAAATTAAAGCGTCGGAAAGCCTTGGTGGATTTGGTTCTATTGCCTCAATGTATGGCGATGTATGGATTTGGGAACGTTTCTGGAAAATGACGGCCGTCCTGAGCTTAATCCTCGGCTTTATGAATCTTTTACCTATTCCTGCTTTAGATGGTGGTCATGTTATGTTCTTACTTTACGAGGTGGTAACAGGCAGGAAACCTTCAGATAAATTCATGGAGATAGCTACTATGATTGGATTTATACTGATTATATCTTTGGTCATTTTTGCAAATGGTCTGGATATTTTTAGGAATTTTTTCAATAAATAACCTGATGTTATATTTTGATTGGTTTGATTTGCCGGTGTCCCTGTATCCCGATACTTCGTTGTTGAAGCAGCGGTTTCTATCGAAAAGTAAATTATTTCACCCCGATAAATTTACATTGGCTTCTGAAGAAGAACAAGCGAAAGCTTTGGAATCTTCCGGTTTCAATAATCAAGCCTATAAAGTTCTCAGCGATGTAGATGCGCGTATTCAGTATATTTTAGATGAATATGGTTTGTTAAAGGACGATAAGGAAGCTATGCCGCCTGATTTTTTGATGAAAATGATGGTTTTTAATGAGGCTATTTCCGACCTAGAGGATGATCCTTCTTCTTTTTCTACATTGCAAAATGATTTGGCAGAATGGGAAAAGGAGCTTAAAGAGGAATTAGATTATTGTGCTTCTTTACTTCCCTTGGATAAAGAAAATGCAAGGCAATTAAAAACTTATTTTTTTAAAAGAAAATATTATTTGAGAATTCAAGATAATTTTTCTAAATTTGCACAACCTTAGAAATAAGGCGTATCAGTGCTTGCCGGAGTGGCGGAATTGGTAGACGCGCTGGACTCAAAATCCAGTAACAGCAATGTTGTGCGGGTTCGATTCCCGCCTCCGGTACAGAATAAAATAATTAGAGAGGCTATCCAAAAGGATAGCCTCTTTTTTATAGTCTCTGTAATTAGAAAGATATAAGCTCCCTGAAGATTATCTTTTTATCTTTCTTACTCCGAAATATTATCTCATAATTTCCGCTTTCGCTAAATAGAATGCCAATCATTCTATCATTATACTTCTTCATCTTCGTCTGGGTTGAAGTAATAATCTCCGTATCTGAAGTAATCAGATAATCATTGATGTCGAAAGTTATCCATTCATTAGACTTTATTTCTTCTTGTCTTGATAAATAAGGCTCCTTTTCTAAGGTAAATGTTTCCATTGGATTTACCGTAGGTTCACTGTCATCTAAAGAAGTCAGACTTAAGAAAAAACCTGCTCCGCCAATAAGGAAGAATAAAAAAAGCAAAAAGAATTCAATACGAAAGGCTTTTGCCTTCGTTTCATTAGAACGCTGCATCTGGTGTAGATTTAAGTG
>JANQZX010000157.1 GCA_030728245.1 Saprospiraceae bacterium
TCGTATCGCTTATCCGTTCGTCCCAGACCTCAGCTTACAGGGCAGTTAATAAAGAACTGATTAACCTCTATTGGAATGTCGGATACTACATTGCTCTTAAAGTAAGCGCAGCACAATGGGGCGATAAAACCGTGGATGAATTGACTAATTTCATTCAAAATCAGCATCCTGAACTCAAAGGTTTCAATCGAAGAGGCTTGTACCGAATGCGCCAGTTTTTTGAAACCTATAAAGATGCCGAAATGGTGTCATTAACGAGAACACCATTGCAAAGCATTGAAAATGTAAGAGCTACAATGGTGTCATTGCCAATGACACCATTTAAATTGTGGGACATTCGGTACAATCTGCTTACTGAAATTGGCTGGACACAACATCTTTCATTAATGAGTAGATGCAAAACAGAGGAAGAGCGCTCGTTTTACATTTATCTAACTAAAAAAGAGAACTACACCGTAAAAGAACTTGACCGTCAGATTTCTGCGGCCGTGTTTGAACGAACCATGCTTTCTGGAAAAACTGAACCTCCTGAAAGTTTATCAGGAATAGATTTGATAAAGCCTCATTTTAAAGACCTTTACATCTTTGAATTTTTGAACCTGCCCGATTCCTTCACCGAAAACGAATTGCAAAAAGGACTCATCCAAAAACTAAAAACATTTTTGCTGGAATTGGGCAAAGATTTTGTTATACATGAAGGTATTTGCAAATTTTGCGCAGAACGGAATAAAAGAAATTGCCAATAACTATTTAAAGTATGTTTGTAGTTTAATATAATTGATTAAGCAAAATTTGGAAATAAATACAATTTCATTTTAGTGAGGCAAAATCAAAAATAGATAAAATATGAAACTCATAAGAGTAGAAGAATTAAAAGAACAGCAGCAAAGGTTTTGTAGGTGTCGGTTTAACAGGCCAGTATGGGAAACCATCCGCCACCTAAAAGCCGGAGAATGATATGATCATACCATCACCAAAAGTTAATTATACAAAGGCAAAAAATATCCTACCATGCACTGTTTGAAAAGGGTGATAGGGTAACGGATTATAAGGTGTCTTGGGAGCATTTCAGTAAGTAGTTAGCAGTTTTTTGTCCCAAATATAGGTGATATTTGGGACAGATATTTGCGAATTTTTGTCGCAAATATTGAAAATATATGTGATGAAAAAAATGATATTCTTGTCGCAAATATTCATTAAATTTGCGACAGAAAATAAATTAATAATGTCTGAAAGCATTGAAAAACAAATTCTTAATAGAATTAAAAAAGCAAGGAGGGGGGTGCTTTTTTTTACCGATAGTTTTATGGCTTATGGCAACGCTAAAGCGGTAAGCAAAGCTTTGCAGAGGCTGACAAGGGCTGGAGAAATTGATAGGGTTGCTGTTGGTATTTATGTCCGTCCCGTAATAGATACCGTTATTGGAAAGGTTTCGATCAGTGTTGAGGATATAGCTAAGGCTATTGCAAGGCGAGATAGGGCAAGAATAGTCCCCACAGGTATATATGCTATGAATAGGTTAGGCTTATCTACACAAGTACCCTTAAAAGTGGTTTTTCTAACAGATGGGGCTGCAAGAAAAATAAAAATTAGAAACTCCAGTATAACGTTTAAAAAAACGGCTCCGAAAAATGTGGCTGCTGCTGGCGAAATAAGCCGGCTTGCCATACAGGCATTACGCAGCATTGGAAAAGAAAAGGTGACTGCCGATGAGATAAAAAAAATACAAAAGGTGCTGGGCAATGAAAAAAAAAGCAAACTGGAACATGATATACGTCTTGCCCCGTCATGGATAAGAGAAATAATAAAACCAGTATTAAATCTAATGGCCCATGAATAAACAAGCAATACAGGAATGGCTAAAGTTAACGGAGCAAAACAAGCAAAACATCTTCCGTGAAGTAGCTATTGGTATTAATCTGCCTTCAGCTGCTATAGAAAAAGATTGGTGGGTGGTTCGTACATTGGAATTGGTATTTGCCAGTTCCATCGCACCGCATACCGTTTTCAAAGGTGGAACATCGCTAAGCAAAGCCTGGAATTTAATCGATCGCTTTTCGGAAGATATTGACCTGGCATTGGATAGAAGATTTTTAGGAATTGAAAAGCCAGATAGCGAAATGACTGGTTCGCAAGTATCTAAGTTGAGAAAGCTTTCGGCAAAGTTTATCACGGAAAAATATTTTCCGGAACTATCTGAATTATTTAAAGCAGCAGGATTAAAAGTTGAAATAAAACTTGGTGAAATAAAAACAGATGACCAAGATCCGCTAATTATTGAAATTTACTACGATACGCTAACAGACCCAATTCCTTACCTGAAGCCAAGGGTGTTTATTGTCATAGGCAGCCGTTCTTTAATAGAGCCATTCAATGAAAGAAGTTTTAC